>JAFADI010000149.1 GCA_023424965.1 Bacillota bacterium | reverse complement strand
TTGCAATGTGCTTTAGACCTATGGGGTTACAAAAAAGTGTAGAGGTGTGTATATGAAAAAACCAATCTTCGGTTCGGGCTGGAAAATGTTTTTCAAAGACCAGGAGGCAATTGCCTATGCGGAAGTACTCAAAGAAAGCATAAGATCGGAAAAGGATGTGGAATTGTTTGTCCTTCCGTCTTTTACCGCCATCCACAGGGTGAGCGGCATACTGGCCGGAAGTGATGTCAATGTCGGGGCACAAAACATGTGCTGGGAGGATAAGGGCGCATTTACAGGAGAGGTATCGGTGCTGTCCTTAAAGGACATGGGAATAAAATACATAGAAATCGGGCATTCAGAACGCCGGGCTATGTTCGGTGAAAACCACACTACCGTCAACCTGAAGATAAAAAAGGCATTGGAGCACGGCTTGATACCGATCTTTTGCATTGGAGAGGATGAGGAGGAAAAAGAGAAGAACCTTACCAGGGAATTCCTGGCCATGGAGATAAAAACCGCATTGCTGGGACTTGATCTCGAGGCGGCAAAAAAAGTCGTTTATGCCTATGAGCCGGTATGGGCCATCGGAAAGGACCAGGCCGCCGATGCCGGCTACGCGGAAGAAATACATAAATTTATCAGGGGCTACCTGGCAGGCCTGTATCCGGAATCCGGAGACGGAGCGGAGTTTTCAATCATCTATGGCGGAAGCGTTTCAGCGGAGAACGCCGGCGAATTGATTTCAAAACCAGATATCGACGGGATATTCGTCGGCAGGGCAAGCTTGAAAATCGAGTCGTATAAGGAGATGCTCAGGCTGGTAAAAGATGCAGTCTATGCGGAAAAATAACGGGATGAAGGGAGTGACGGAGATGAAAATTGCAATCGGAAGCGACCAATGGGGTTTTGACTTCAAGAAAATGATCATTGACGAGTTCAGTGGCAAAGGGCATGAGTTTATTGACGTGGGAACTTACAGCAAGGAACCGGTGGATTATCCGAATATTGCATATACTGTGGCAAAAAAAGTGTCGGAAGGCGCCTGTGAGAGGGGTATACTCATATGCGGAACGGGCATCGGCATGGCGGTGGCGGCGAATAAGGTGAAGGGGGCCTATGCAGCGGTGTGCCATGATGTCTATTCCACCGAAAGGTCCATACTCAGCAATGATGCAAACATCATGTGCATGGGGGCGCTGATCATAGGACCAAAAATAGTGAGCTCCCTGGTTGACCTCTGGCTAAACCTGACGTTTGACGCCAACAGCAATTCGGCAAAGAAAGTTGAACAGATTCACTTGATTGAACGGGGCGTAGGTGTATAGGAAAAGAAAGGGGTTAAGCGCCGGTTTCCGTGGAAACCGGTGCTGCCTATGGAATTTACAAGCATTGCAGCAATAAAAGAAGGAAGAGAAATGGAGACAAAAGGAGATAAAAAATGAGCAAACTAACTGTGAGGCCGATTAATACGGGATATATTCCCACCTATCCGAAGCAGTACCATTACCACCATTCAACAACCAAGTATTATCCCAACATCAGCGACGACAAAGTGGCGCTTCCCTGCTTTACCTTCCTCATCGAAGGAGGGAAGGAGCTTGTACTGGTGGATACAGGCATGGCCTGGACGGAAAGGGCCAATGAATACCACCACCCGGGCTCTTACCAGCCGGAGGGGATGGCTATCCATGAGCAGTTGAACAAGATAGGCTATCGCTGTGAAGACATCGGAAAAGTTATCTTTACGCATTTGCACTGGGACCACATCTTCTATATGGAGAAATTTACAAATGCCCAGTTCATTGCCCACCGGAAGGAATATGAATTTGCCCTTGATCCCATACCGCTTTACTATAAATCCTACGAACATCCGGCATTGGGTGTACGCCGGCCTTTTGAAGGCTTGAAAATCGATGTTGTGGATGGGGAAGAGGAAATTATTCCCGGAGTGAGAGTTTTCCCCACACCCGGACATTCCCCGGGACATCAATCCGTAGAGGTCGACACGAACGACGGGAGCTACATCTGTGCAGGAGATTCTGCTTTCATCATGGCCAATTTCAATGCCATCCCGGAAATCAATTATAACGTCACTCCGCCGGCGCGGTTTGCCGATATGATTTCCTGTTGGAAGAGCCTGGAGCTTCAGAAAGAGAGGGCCAAGAGCCTTCATATGATCCTGCCCTGCCACGAGCCTGAGATTGAAGAACGCATCAAAAAGACACCTGTGCTCGGACGATAAATAATTTTGTAAGGGGGTACTTGAGCAGGCAAGCATACTTGTCGGGTTTTGCTGCAAAGATCAGGATGTCTGTGGCTGTAAAACCTGTATATATTGCTTTTCGTCAGGCAACTTGCTCAGGGGAGAATCATGGGAAAAACGGTAGCGGTTATATCGAGCCTGGATACAAAAGAGGCTGAAGTAGCGTATATAAGAGAACTGACGGAGCGCCTGGGATACAGTTTATTTATCATTGACATCGGTGCACGCCGCATCCCGGGAATTGTTCCGGATGTGACAGCAAGGGATATCGTACTTGCGGCAGGAAACGAGTGGGACAATATTTACGGCATTCCGAGGCATGAGATGGTGGAGGCTCTGATTGAAGGACTTAAGAAACTCATCCTCCCGTTATACAAGGGCGGAAAATTCGATGCAATATTATCGGTGGGAGGCCTTCAGAACACAATGGTGGCGGTTGAGGCGATGAAAACTCTGCCCATTGGCCTGCCCAAGCTTGTGGTTTCGACGGTGGCCTGCGGGCAGAGAACCTTCGAACCGCTGGTGGGCACAAAGGACATTATTGTCATCCCCTCCGTAGCGGACTTGACGGGAATCAATAAGGTCACCGGCACAATTCTCAGCAATGCGGTCGCCGCCATTGGCGGGATGCTGGAACATGCAGGGAACCCCCTGGATGCCGGCAAGGAGTTGGTCATCGGAGCGACCCTCATGGGAGTGACAAATGATGGGGTGGCAAACGCCGTCCGGCTCCTTGAGAAGGCAAATTGCCAGGTGGTAAGCTTTCACGCGACAGGAGTGGGTGGTAGAACCATGGAGGAATTCATCGGTAGTGGGGTTATTCACGCGGTGATGGATCTGACCTTGCATGAAATAACCGCAGAAATGTTCGAGGGCGGCTTCTCCTGGGGGGCGCAAAACCGCCTGGAGGCTGCTTGCCGGGCAGGCATACCCCAGGTGGTGGCGCCGGGGGGACTTGATTTCATCGACTATGCTTTGAAAGATCTTCCGGCTGATTTGGATGGCCGCAAATGCGTTATGCACAATCCCAGCATTGTCCACATCAAACTCAAAAAGAATGAAGCTGTCAATGTTGCAAATATTGTGGCGGACCGTTTGAATGAAAGCCGCGGGCCTGTTACGATGGTAATACCGCTCCGGGGCTTCAGGGATTCTACCGCTCCTTCGGAGCCGTTGTATGCTCCGGAAATCGATGCTGCTATCATTGATACTTTTCATCGCAGGCTGAGGCCGGGGATAAGGATTGTTGATGTTGACGCCAATTTGAATGACGAAAGGTTCAGCCGTGCTGCGGCGGAAGAAATGTTAAAGCTAATTAGCAAATTCGGGGACAGTTCTCAACTTTGTGCCGAAAATCCGGGAAAAACTTCGGGGACAGTTCTCAACTCGGTGCCAAAAATCAAATCCTGAAACAAAAAAAACAGGGAGCTATTTATATATGCATATATAAATGGCTCCTTGATCTTTCCCGGCAAGTAAACCTTTAAATGTGAGTTTTAAAAGGCATAGCAAACAATATCTTTATGTATTTAGATGGGTATAGTCAAAACTAGGCCTTACAGCCTGACAATTCATCAAACAGATTTGAATAGAGAGGATTCTCGGATTCCAAAAGATTGTAACCCCTGCTGCAGAGCCGCGAACAGCCGGATAGGGTAATGTTGTGTATGCTGCTGCAGATTTCCTTATATCCAAGCCCGCACAGCACACGAAGGACATAGGCACTGAAAGCCCTGAAATCAATAAACCTTTTGTTTGCCTTCGTTGCCAATCCAAGTTTTTCCGACTTCAACAGCTTCCCGGAAATAAAAGAAATGGCTTTTGAAGGAGATAAATCCCTCAGGATAATATTTCTGCCGCTGATATATTCATTCTCAATTGCAGAAGAGAGTTCTTTCTTAAGCGCCCTAAAGCTGCCCACGTCCCTCTGGTGGCTTACAAATTCAAAATATTTCTGTGTGAATTTCACTTTATCTTCTATATTGAAAAGCTGCATGATAAAGCCAGTATCCACCAATTTCAAGGGATCCTTCCTGATACCGAGGTAAATGCCGTAAGAAGAATATTTGTAGTGCTCTTCCCTGCCGGAAAAGCCTTCGATATCGTGAGGATTGTTATGGATATAAGCCGAAACGGCAAGATTGTATTCGTCAGTGCTTAAAGTCCTGCTCTCAAATCTGCCCTGGAATACATGACCGTGCCGCTGATATTTCCTATTATAATACCTCACATAAGAAGTGTTGACACACTGCATGAACCTGGACACATCGAAGCCTTTGGGGTCCAGGTGGAGGTGCAGATGGTTGTCCATAAGGCAATAAGCGTAAATGCTGCATTTATACTTGCCGGCATACTTCTTGAGAAGGCCGAGATAATAGTCCTTGTCATCATCGTCTCTGAAGAGGAGAAATTCGGAGATACTGCGGCACATAATGTGGTAAACGGCTTCCAGATACTTTTCACGGGCTTTTCTCGGCATAGTTTCCACCACCAAATGCTATTTGCCACATCGTATCATAGAACGTGTGTTCGGAAAAGATATTTCCCAACATTGGCCTAATTGTTGAGAAATGTCCCCCTTTTTCTTGGGATAAAAATATTCCCACAACATATTGACTGACCGTCGGTCTATATAATATCATATCATTAGACCGACGGTCAGTCTAATGATTGGAAGGTGATGGTTTTGGTCAGGATCATAAAAGATCCAAAAGAAAGAAAATCCGAAATTATGAATGCTGCTTGGGAACTGTTTGATACAAAAGGGTACGAGGAAACCACTGTGAATGAAATAATAGAGAAAGCAGGTATTGCCAAAGGAACCTTCTATTATTACTTCAAATCCAAGGACGAGGTACTGAATGCCGGCATTGAACGCGGCTTTGAAAATCAAATTCAAGGGCTTCGGCATATCGTTGATGACAACAGTATAAATGCCATAGAGAAATTTAAAAAGATACTCTATGAGAATGAAAAGATGCACAGCGACCATAATGACCTGATTGAATACCTTCACAAAAAGGAAAACGTCGTTATGCATCAAAAGAGCCTGGTCCATTCAATCAAAAAGTATGCGCCTGTCATTTCCGAAATAATCAGCCAGGGGATCAGTGAAAAGCTTTTTAAAACGGAGTATCCACTGGAATTGGCGGAGTTTCTTCTGGTTGGGATGAATTTTTTATTGGACCCTTCGATATTCCCCTGGGAAAAAGAGGAATATTTGGCGAGGATGAAAAGCATGGAGGATGTCATTGAAACCACCCTGAGGGCTGAGAAGGGAAGTTTCAGCTTCATGTCCTCCATGGCTGAGGATATGTATAGCCATGAGAATCCAATGAAAAGGGGACGGTGTATATGAATAATAAAGTACAGGTGCATCGTCGTAATAGATTAAAAATAAATTGGTGAGTGAGAGGGGATTAGAGAAATGTCAAACAGTGTTTGCCCGTGGTGGATGGGATATATGCTCATCAACCCTATAAGGCACGTCTTCCAAAATCCTGACACGATACTAAGCAGATATGTGTCACAAAACATGAAGGTTTTGGATATTGGAAGTGCAATGGGCTTTTTTAGCTTGCCAATGGCAAGGCTTGTAGGAGAACATGGGAAGGTAGTCTGCGTAGATTTACAGGAAAAAATGATCGAGGCTCTGGTAAAAAGGTCTGAAAAGGCAGGCTTGAACAGCAGGATGGAAACATGCATATGCGGCAGCGATTCGCTTAAAATAGGCGATATAAAAGAAGAAATAGATTTTGCGCTTGCCTTTGCGGTTGTTCACGAGGTTGCAGATAAAAAAAGACTCTTTTCGGAAATCCTAAGCGCATTAAAACCCGGTGGCAGGCTACTGATTGCGGAACCCAAGGGGCATGTGGAGGAAAGCGCGTTTAAAGCTACCGTGTCGCTGGCTCAAGAAGCGGGCTTTGGTATCATAGAGCATCCTACAATTAGAGGGAGCCATTCGACCTTGCTGGGAAAGACTCCCTCCCTGTAAATGCCTTGGCATCTTTTTCAGCTCCGAGATTTCTACCATTCCAAGGATCTGCTTGTTGAGAACTGTCCCCCTTCGGCCACGCAGCAAAAAGAAAAACTTCACAAAAATTCGGGGACAGTTCTCAACTTTATGCCAGAGATTCTGGGAACAGTCCTCAACATTCTTTTGGGGACACTTCTCAATTTTGTGCCGAAATTCAGTGTAAAGAAATAAAAAAACCTGGGAACTGAGTATATCTTTATACATAGATAGCTCCCAGGATTTTTTCAGCCAGAAATAATTTTAAATATCTGTTTTGAAAAAACATGCAAGTAAAGCCATTATATTTGTTGAGAACTGTCCCCCTTAAAAAAGGACAACGGAATGTGACAAAGAACCGTCCCCTGTCACAGTTCGGTCATTCATTGGTGGTGCCTTCGAACCCGCCGAGAATATTTGTAATCTCCCGGGCACTGGTGGACTTCCGCATCTTTCCCATTCGCTCCACCTCGATTGCCATGAGCTTTTCAGACAGCACCAGCACGTCGTCCAGCTTTTCACCGGGGAATTTGCAGGCCCCGTTCTCATCCATGTGAATGATTTCTCCCGGGGCCACATCCATGCCGCAGACCGTTACGGGGACGTTGACGGCTTCGACGACAAAGTCGCCGTGGCCGGGGGATACCCCCGTAAGCAGGTACTGGAAGTCCATCTCACGGATTTCCTGCATGTCCCTGGAGGGCCCGTCGGTGACAACGCCAATGCAGCCCAGGGCTTTCATGGCCGTTGTCATGTTCCCGCCGCTCAGGCCGTTCTTCTTTTTTATTTCCTCGGGGAAATTCTGCTTCATGACCACGATTACCGGCTTGGGGGATGCCTCGATGGCTTTTAAAACATCGCCGAAGCCCAGGCGGTTGAAATTGGGGTCCGGCATGCCGTACTGGACCGTAACGGCGTAACCGGCCCGCGGACCCAGCTCCGGAAACATGCACTTGATGCTCTCATCGGTGTACCAGTTCACGGTCCAGGGATTGTAGAGGCCAAGGCACAGCTCCTTATCTGCCGGATAGCTGGCAACCACATTGGTGATGGATGCGGTGTCGTATTTCTTCAATTCTTCAAATTTTTGTGCAACATCTTTACCCACTGATTTTCTCTCCTTTTCTAGTGTTTTTATATAGTTTCATCTGGGAAGCCGCTAGTTTAAACTGCTCTTCACGCGGTGCCTCTATCCATGTGAAAAGCTCCGGGGCATCGAGCCCCATCGCTTTTGGCCGGATTTGCTCCGCAAATGACCCCGAAGCAACGCGTGCGTTCGCCATCCGTGGCTCATTTGCCGCATTTTAAATTAGCGTCTTCTTTACCTAAACGATATAGCATAACAAATTCCCGCAAATTTAATGTTTCAGAATCATACTGTCAGTAGGCTGTTTTGCCGGCCTTGAGCAGCTCAAAGGCCTCCTCTTCGTTGAATCTTTTGAGCCTGCCGACGCCGCCTCCGTAGATTCTGCAGGCGGTTTTCGCCACATGGCGCAGTTCCTCGTCGCTGAAGGCCCGGCTGCCGATATCTGAAAAGACATTGGGGGCGTTGATTTTTTTAAGCCAGCCTTTGTATCGGTTGACTCCTTCGGCAGCGGCGGCCATGGTGCCGGCTTCGGTAATGCCGAATACGGTTCTTGCAAACCGGGCAAAGATGTCGGGTCTCGTACTGTAAGCGCGCTCCATCCAGCGGGGGGTAAGAATGCCCAGGCAGGCACCGTGGTGGGTGTCGAAATAGCCGCTGAAGCTTTCCTCAATGCCGTGGCAGGCCATGTCCGGCGCTCCGCGGCCCACCTTCGTCAGGCCCGTACCCCAGGTCATTGCCGCACACCACATCAGCTCACCCCGGGCATTTAAATCCGAAGGGTTCTCAATGACTTTTTCCAGGCTGTCCATGGTGGACAGGATAAGGGACTCTGAAAACCTGCTCTGGAATTCCGAATTTGTATTTCCGTTGAAATAAAACTCAAAGGTGTGGCTTAAAATGTCCATGGCGCCCCAGATTGCCAGCTTTACCGGCACCGTGGCGGTGATCTCCGGGTCCATAAAAGCCATTTTGGGATACACGGAATTGAAATAATATTTTTCTTTTGTATCATCGTTTACCACCACCGAGGAATTGTTCAATTCCGTTCCGGTGGCTGCAATGGTGGGCACCATAATGGTATCCGCCGATGCGGTCACGGCAATTTTTTCACCCCAGAACAGGTGATAGGGGTCTTTATCAATTTTTGCCGCCGCCCCGATGGCCTTTGCACAGTCCATGGCAGAGCCGCTTCCAAGAGCGACGATGCAGTCCACCTGATGCTTTTTGCACATTTCGCCGCCCTGCCGGACACTGGACAGCCGCGGATTGGAATCAATGTCCTCCATCTCGAAAACGGCCATGCCGTTTTCAATGAGATTGTCCCGCACTTCATCATAGAGTCCGTTTTCATGGAAGGGGCCTTTGCTGCAGACCAACAACACGTTTTTATACCTGCCCTTCAGGCTGCTTCCAAGCTCCCGCCTTACGCCATTGCCAAAACGGACGTCTACCGGATTGTAAAAAGTAAAACTTTCCATAGCGCCTCCTTAAACTTCAAATTCGACGTGATTCTACGATGCTAAAATGGCATTGTTTATTCCAAAAAGGCTTCAAAGCACCCCGCTTTTTTCCATAAATAATGCCTTTTACCCACCTATCAAAGTGGCGTTTGTTACCTGTAAATCATAAGCGGCTCAATGATCTGGTCTACCTTGTATCTCGCGGCGTCATCCAGTTGGCTCACGTTGCCGGAAGCATGGTTCTGGCACAGGCCCAGGCGCTGGGCGGCGTATTTGACACCGCAGAGCCAGCTCTTGCCGGTTCGCGTAATGTCATTCAGCGTTGCAATTTTATTGGAAAGATCCAGGGTCTGGTCGATATCGCCGGCTTTGGCGGCCTTGTACAGGGCGACAAAGAGTTTGGGGAAAATGTTGGAAGCGGCGGCGATGTTGCCCTGGCTGCCCATGAGGAAGCTGGCGCCGATGAGGTATTCACCGCCGCTGATAAGGCTTATATCTTTGTCTTTCAGAAAGGCAAGGACTTTTAAATGGTTTTCCCAGTCCGACCGGGTATCTTTATATGCGATGACGTTGTCGATTTTGGAAATCTCAAAGAAGGTTTTGGCCAGGATGTTGACGCCGGTAGTATCCAGATTGTTGTATACCATCATTTTAACCGTTGTTTTTCTGGCAAGCTCCTCATAGTGCCGGACAATGTCTTCCTGGTATTCGTTCCTGGCATAGAAATTCGGCGTACAGCTGACAAAATCAATGCCCAGCTGCTCCACAACCTTGATTTTTTCAATGGTTTGAGCCGTGCCCGGACAAATGACGCCGCAGCAGATGGGTACGCGGCCGTTGACGATTTTTACCGTTTCCCTTACAAGGTCAATCCAGGTCTGAGTAGTCAGGTTGGTGGGTTCTCCCGTTGACCCGCTCACAAAAATTCCCTCACAGCCCGCATTGAGATTATTTTCGAGGAGCCTGTTCAATCCGTCGATATCCAATGAAAAATCTTCCTTTAACGGTGTAAGCAATGCTGGAATGATGCCTTTCCAAAATTCTTTGTTTGTCATACGATTCATCCTCTCTACATTTGAAAAATTATGGGTGTATGTTTGCCTGATAATAGCTCAGATTATATAGAGGGCCCCATTGCTTGTCAAACCGGCTCCGTAAATAAGGATACCTTTACGTAAGATATGAGTGTTTTTTTCATAAGCCAGAAAAAATTGATACCTTATCAGAAGCAGTAATATCTTCATTTTGGCGGGTATTCATGCTATTATGCTGTCAAGGTTAACCGTATCCCAAAAAAACTGGAGGTATGTAATGATGAAAAGAAACAGAAAGGTTCTGGCAATTTTGTTAGCGGCAATTTTCATTGTTTCGATGACAGCCTGTGGACAATCCCCCTCAACGCCCGATGCCGGTACCAGCAATGCAGCGAAGCCCGATGCATCATCTGGGGCCCCGGCAAATGACGGTCAAAAGGTCACTCTCAGATTTTCCTGGTGGGGCTCCGATGTAAGGCATAAGACCACCCTGGAAGCCTTTGATGCCTATACCAAGCTTCATCCCAACGTTACCATCGAGGGTGAATATTCCACCATCGATACCTATTATCAAAAGCTTGTTACACAGCTGGCAGGCAACACCGCTCCCGACATCATTCAGGTGGATTATCCCTGGCTCACCGACCTGGCCGCCCAGGGACAGTTTTTCCTGAACCTGAATGATTACGGCAACATCCTGGATTTGAGCACCTTTGACGCAAGCTACCTCAAGGGCTGGTGCTATGTGGGCGACCGCCTGGAGGGGCTTCCCTTTGCACAGAACGGCTACACCATGATGTTCAATAAAAAGGTAGTAGATGCTACTGGTATCGACCTCAAGGAAGATTCCCTGTGGGATTGGCAGAAACTCATTGATGAGGGCGTAAAATTCAAAAGCAGCAATCCTGACCTGGTATATCTCCACAGTGACATCATGACCCTGGAAAAAAACATATTCAAGCCTTACATTCTCCAAGTTTATGGCGGGCAGTGGATCAATAACGACTACAGCATCCCCTTCAGCAAGGACGACCTGGTAAAAGCGTATAAATTCATGCTTGAGCTCCAGAACAAAAAACTCATCCAGCCGCTGTCGGAAACTACCGCATACAATGGAAAGATTGACCAGAACCCCGTTTGGGCAAATGGTAAAGCGGCCATTGTCATCCGCTGGTGCTCCGACCTTATCTCCTTGCAGAACCCCAACGTAGACATCGGCGTTGCGCGTCTTCCGGTGATCGCAGGCGCTACCGATACGGGAATAAACACCAAGCCTTCCATGATCGGCGTCGTCAATGCCAATTCCAAAAATCCGGAAGAGGCCTTGAAGTTCCTCAACTGGATGCTGAACGACGAAGCCGCGGTTAAGATTTTGAAGGATGTCAGGGGAGTTCCTGCCACTGCCAAAGCCAGGGATGTCTTAATCAAAAATAATTTGATCAACACCCAGCTCAACAAATCAACGGAAATCGCAGCAGCAAATTCAGGCACTCCTCAAAACGGCTTGAATGATAATTCGGAAATCACTTCCATCAGCGTAGACGTTCTGGCCCAGGTGCTGTACGGAAAGCTCACTCCGGAGAGTGCCGCCGATACCATGCTCAAGCTGGTGGGAGAAAAACTGCAAACACTTAAAAAATAAGCGGCCATTGAAAGCCTCATGTGAATGCGGTCATGCTATAAAAATACAGTTCGGGATTTCGTATCCTGAACTGTATTTATAAAAACTAAAAGTGGAAGGCGGAAACCGGCATGACAATGATAAAAATCAAAAAAATAGCGGAGAAATACGAGGGGCTATTGTATATTTCACCCTGGATCATAGGCTTTCTTGTTTTACAGCTTTATCCGCTGATACTTTCATTTATTTATTCCTTTACGGATTTCACCATGTTAAAGACGCCGAGTTTTACCGGCCTGGACAATTACGTCAGGATGTTCACCAATGACAGGAATTACCTGACTTCCCTGAAGGTAACCGTTTATTATGTTTTGATGGCCCTTCCGGTGAAACTGGCTTTTGCCCTTATCATCGCCGTTATTCTCAACTGGAGGCTAAAAGGGATAGGAATGTTCCGGACCATCTATTACCTTCCTTCGATTTTAGGCGGGAGCGTGGCTGTTTCAATCTTATGGCGCTTTATTTTCATGAAGGAAGGTCTCCTCAACAATATGCTGTCCTTTTTGAACTTTGAGGCTTTCGACTGGCTGGGGGACCCCAGAACCTCCCTGGGCGTGCTGAGTCTGCTGCAGGTCTGGCAGTTTGGCTCCTCCATGGTGCTGTTCCTGGCGGGCTTGAAACAAATTCCCAGTTCGCTGTATGAAGCCGCGACCATTGACGGTGCGTCGACCTATAAGCGGTTTATAAACATTACGCTGCCCATGCTTTCCCCCATCATTTTGTTTAACACCATTATGCAGATGATACAGCTCTTTCAGGACTTTACCTCCGCTTTTGTCATCACGCCCAACGGAGGACCTTTAAGGAGTACTTATTTGTACGGCTTGATGCTATACCAGAACGGATTTGAATTCTTTAAGATGGGCTATGCCTCTGCCCAATCCTGGGTGCTTTTTGTAATTATTATCTCGATTACGCTGATTATCTTCCGCGTTTCGGATAACCTTGTCTATTACGAGGACGGAGGCAAGAATTAAGCCTTTTGTTTATCTGCATGCTTGGAAGTCCAATGAAAAATGTGCCATTTATTGAAGGCAGAATAGGCGGTTTATATGAAAAAGTTTTTGCTTTATGTTTTTTTAATCGGGCTGGGGCTGACAATGGTCTATCCACTTTTATGGCTCTTCTTTTCCTCTTTCAAGCCCAACCATGAAATTTTCGGCTCCACTGCCCTGCTGCCGAAAACCTGGATGCTGGATTCCTATATAGAGGGCTGGAAGGGAAGCGGACAGTTCACCTTTGGGGTCTTTTTTTCAAACACCTTTATGCTGGTGCTGCCCACGGTATTTTTTACCGTTGTGTCGAGCCTGCTGGTGGGGTATGGATTTTCCCGGTTTAATTTTCCCTTTAAAAAACTATTGTTTACCTTGATGATTTCAACGCTGATGCTCCCAAACACCGTCATCATTATTCCGCGGTATATCCTCTTCGGGAAGCTGGGCTGGGTGAATAGCTACCTGCCCTTTATCGTACCCGCCATATTTGCCTGCTATCCCTTCTTTGTCTACATGATGGTGCAGTTTATCCGCGGATTTCCCAGAGACCTGGATGAGTCGGCAAAGATTGACGGCTGCAGCTCTTTTGGGATATTGGTCAGGATCATTATGCCCCTGTCCAAACCGGCCATCGTGTCGGCTATTATCTTCCAGTTCCTGTGGACCTGGAATGACTTTTTCAACGCCATGATTTATATCAGCAGTGTAAAAAAATATCCGATTTCCCTGGCTTTGCGAATGGGCCTGGATTCCGCCTCCAAAATCAATTGGAGCACGGTCCTGGCAATGTCGCTGGTCAGCATGATCCCCTGTATCCTGCTGTTCTTTTTCGCACAAAAGCATTTTGTGGAAGGGGTTGCCACTACCGGAATAAAATCTTGACAGGCCCTCGGATACTGCCTTTTATCCTTGTTTGAAACGGCAGATATTTGGTATAATAATGATATTGTCTCATACCGCTTTAAAGAGGGGGGAAATCCTTTGTACGGTGTCTTGATTGTGGACGACGAATATGAAATCAGAAGAGGCATAAGTACTTTCTTCCCATGGGAAATGCTGGGCTTTAAAGTTGTGGGACAGGCTGACAACGGTAAAAAAGCCCTGGACATGATATTGAAAGATACCATTAAAATCGACGTTTTGCTCACGGATGTCAAAATGCCGGTGATGGACGGTATTGAGCTGACAAGGCAGGTGAGGGAAATCCGTCAGGATATCATCGTGATATTCCTGAGCGCATACAGCGACTTTGAATACGCGAGGGATGCATTAAAGCTGGGGGTCCATGACTATATTTTAAAACCGACGGAATATGACAAGCTGATCAATGTTTTCACAAAGCTGAAGGCATATCTCGAAAACAGAGAGCTGTCCCGACAGAACGGTTCCAAGGAAGCCTTGCCAGGCAGCGATGCATTGAATTACCGGGGAAAAGTCATACAGACGATAAAAAAGTATTTGAATACCCATTTTGCGGATGCCAGCCTGGAAAGCGCGGCGAAATTTGTAAACTTCAGTCCCTCTTATTTAAGTACGGTTTTTAAGGAAGAGACGGGTACCAACTTTTCGGACTATCTCATCGCAATACGGATGAAAAAAGCGGCCATGTTCCTGGACGACATCAACTATAAAACCCATGAGGTAAGCGAATTGGTCGGCTACAGCAACCCCAAAAATTTTGCCCGCACCTTTAAAAAATATTATGGCGTAAGCCCGCGGGAATACAGGAAATGAGGCGGAGAACATATTGCAGCGAAAAAGGTTTTTTGTCAAAAACTTTATTTCGGTAATCATACCCACGTTAATCTCCATTTCGCTTGTCGGTATCATCAGCATCATCATTATCTATCAGTACATGCACAGCGACATTAAAAAAAATAATGTGAACTTGCTGTCCCTGGTAAAAATCAACCTCGAGTTCATGCTGACCGACCTGGAGCAGTACACGCTTAATTTCAGCGCCAATCCGGACATTATCGCCAGGGCCAAAGAGATTTTATCTTCGAACATCTACACCTATGAGATGTCCGAAAACATAAAATTCATACAGAATTCCATCAACACTCCTGTGAACGCACACAAGTATTTGCACTCCGCCTACGTTTATTATAAGCACTATGACAAATTTTTTGCCACCGACTTCGGAGCCGTGGCTTTGGACAAGTTTTATGACAGGGACTGGGTGGACAGCGTAAAAAATGAAAACGGAAGAGGCCAGATCTGGATTGAATCCAGAGAAATCAGGCAGTTTGATTTTGAAAAACACCCCACAAAGGTCATATCCGTTTACAGAAAATTTTTTTCTCCGGGTGCCCGGACCAGTGACGGCATCATCACCATAAACTTCCGTCAGGATTACGTCAACAACATGCTGAGTGATTTGCTGATTTACAACCAGCAGTCGATTCTCGTGGCCAATTCGGAGGGCACCGTCCTATTTTCCAGCTCCGGGGACAATACGCTGGAGACGGGCAACCTGGAAGACATACGCCTCAATGCCTCCAATGCCTTTACGGAGATCATCGGCAATACGCCCTACCTGGTCTTTAAAACCTATTCGGACAAATACGGCCTGTATTTCATATCCATCCTGCCCTTTACGGCAGTGAGCAGCGTAATGAAGGAGCTGCTGCTGGGTACGATCTCCGTCATTTCTGTTGCAATCATTATCGGAAGCCTGTTTGCCTATGCCATGACCAATAAAAGCCGGAGGCAGATAACCACCATCATATCCATCCTGGAGCAGTATGAGACTTCCCGGGAGTTTCCCAAGGTATTGCCGGAGGCCACCGACGAATATGATTATATCGTAAGGAACATCCTCAAGACCTTTATTGAAAATGACCAGATCAACACACAGCTTACCAAGAGGAAATATTTGCTGGAGCTGTATGAGCTTAAGGCGTTGCAGATGCAGCTCAACCCGCATTTCCTGTACAACACGCTGGAGACCATCAACTGGAAGTCCATGGAGCTTTATGGAAAGCCCGGGCTGGTCAACAGCATGATCGAGAATTTGTCCAGTATTTTAAAATACTGCCTCACCAGCGCCGAGGAGAGGGTCACAATTTCCAAAGAGATTGAGTATACCAAATGTTATATCTCCATACAGAATGTGCGGTACGGAAACAAGTTTCATGTCATCTGGGAGTACGATGAAGAGGTCCTGGATTATAAAATACTGAAGCTTTTCTTCCAGCCCTTGCTGGAAAACTGTATCAGCCACGGTGTTATTTTGCGGGAATCCGAGGGGCTTATCAAGATTAAAATCATGCTGAAAAAGGAACGGATCAAGATCACAATCATTGATAATGGCGTCGGCATGGACAGGGAAAAGCTGAAAGAGGTCCGGGAGTCCCTGGAAAACCAGTGGCAGGATACCAAGCACATCGGCCTGATTAATACCAACCAGCGCATAAGGCTGCTGTACGGCGGGAAGTACTGCATCCGGATCAACAGCAAAAAAGATCTCGGCACGGTACAGTACCTGGAAATACCCAAAGACGACCAGACTGTATCCATGTGAGGCTTTTCGGTTGGAACAAAGAAGAATATATTTTCCCCTGATTTACTCACTTATCGAGAAATGTCCCCTTTTCTTATGGGGCGGTTTGGCATGAGTTCCCACTGGCGGCAGTATCAACACAGCAGCCATCCAGCATTCTTTTTTTACCCCACTCATTGATGATTTCCAGGGCGGGGAGCAGTTGTTTGCAACTTTCGGTCAGGGAGTATTCCACATGGGGCGGTATCTGTCCCAATTCCATACGCTTTACCAGCCCGTGCTCTTCCAGGCCCTGCAACGCCCTTGTCAGCATGATGTTGGTGATTCCCTCCAAGTGCCGTTTGAGCTCGTTGTACCGCATGCTTTCCTGGGCGGAAAGCTCCCAGATGACCGGCAGTCTCCATTTTCCACCGATGATTTCAAGAGCGTGGATCACTGCGCATTTTTTCGAATAAACCGGTTTTGTTTTGTCTAATTCTTTGGGCAGCATGGGTCCTCAATTCCAGGGCACAAAAATGTGCGTACTTGTAGTTATGTTCCTTGTTGAATATACTTAGTATAATCCGTCTGGCAGCAAATGTAAAGACCATATCATTAGCTGCTTTGCCTGTGAAAGTATAGGGTTCTGATGGGGAAACTACGTATCATTGAAAAATGGAGGGAAGGAATATGCAGGAAATCTTTAACCGTAGAAGCATACGGAAATTTGAAGAGAGGCCGGTTGAAAAAGAAAAAATCGATAAGCTGCTGCGCGCTGCCATGCAGGCTCCTTCGGCAGGAAATCAGCAGCCCTGGGAATTTATCGTGGTGGAGGACAGGGCGGGGCTGGATAAGCTGTCACAGATGGGTCCTTATTCAAGGCCTGTTGCAGGCTCGGCTGTCACCTTCGTCCTTCTGGCTAACGAGAAGGGGCTGCGGTTCTCAACCTCCTGGCAGCAGGACCTTGGGGCGGCAGCGCAAAACATACTGCTGGAAGCCACCCACCTGGGCCTCGGGTCGTTATGGGTCGGTGTGGCCATCACCGATTCCACCGTGGCATATGTTAAGGAGCTATATGGCCTGCCGGATCACATCAACCCCTTTGCACTGATTGCCATCGGCTATCCCGACGGACAGAAAAACGAGTTTGTTGACCGGTATAGGGCGGAAAAGGTTCACTACGAAAAATTCTAATAAGATAAAAAGGAGTCGAAAAACATGATCAATATTGTGGCAAAGCACTATGTGAAGCAGGATAAAATCGACGGTTTTATAATGCTGGCAAAGAAGCTGGTAGAGAAAACCCAGAAAGACGACCCTGGCTGCATACACTACGACCTGTTCCAGGACCTGGAAGACCCCCGGATACTGACCATCCTGGAAGAATGGGAAAGCCGGGAGGCTCTCGACAAGCACATGGCCGCCGTACATTTTAAGGAAATTGTCCCCCAACTGGGAGATTTCCTGGAAAAGCCGGGAGAAGTAAATCTCTATCAAAAAGTGGAATGATATAAAACATGGGCTAAAAAATGCATGTTTGTTTGACTGTCAATACTCTTTGGGACTTGGCAGTCAAACAATAAATAACTAACCACCGAATTGCTGTATTTCCGAAGAGATCTCCCTGGCCCGGGCAATTCCTTTTCTCAGGGCGGTATCAAGGGGTGCACCGCCGGCCAGGCTGCTGACGATTGCATGGGTAATACCTCCTTTGGTAATCATCCTCTCCACATAGGCCTCCCTGTCTGCGCTGCTGTGAAAATGGGGCAAAGCCTTAACCGCCCAGGAATAAAGCTCCGGAAGCAGCGGATATTCTGCCCCGATCCGATCCATAGCCGTTTTGGCTTCCATTGAATTTTCTGCCGTCAACAATGCCGCAGGCAGGCAAACACCGGCAGTAAAGACATCCAGTTCATCTTCCAACGTGATTTTAACCTGTGTTACGTTCATTGCGCGGAGCAGCAGGGTCAAATGCCCATGCTCCGGATAAACGGCCGCCACCCCTTTGCCGGATAAAATGGTATCCGGCCCGCTGAGCATCATCCGGAACACATCCCTTCCCAGCAGCCTGTGCAGCAGTTCCCGCGGAATTCCTGCCATGCATGAGACGATAAGCGCTTTGCTTGAAACGACAGTTTCTTTCAGGGCAAGAACGTCCTGCGGCTTCACGGTGATGAGTATAACCCCTGCCTCCTGAAGCAGCCTTTGGTTTGTGGTGAGGCATGAAGCCAGCCCCCGGGCTTCAAGCTTCTGATAGGTCAGAGGATTTCCCCTATAGGAAATGAGAAGATTCTCTTTTCCAAGGCCTTGACTGACCAGTGACTGCGCGATTGCCTGTCCTAAATGGCCGCACCCCATGATTCCTACTTTGCGGTTGTTGAATAGTTCCCAAGCTCTACCCTCCAAAGAATTTCACCCCTTTTACCTTGATCGCATCCATATTCATATACTACCGCAAGAGAGAGAAGGGGTCAATGACTGCCTAAACCGCGTCATTGCCGGTACCGGCCCCTGTGAACTGGCTGTTGTAAAGGTCGGCGTAGAAGCCGCCCTTATTTATCAACTCCTTGTGGCTGCCCATTTCGATGATGGTCCCCTTGTTCATGACCAGGATGAGTTCCGCATCACGGATGGTGGAAAGCCGGTGGGCAATCACGAAGCTGGTCCTCCCCTGCATCAGGTTGGCCATGGCCTTCTGGATCAGCACCTCCGTCCGGGTGTCCACACTGCTGGTGGCCTCATCAAGAATTAGTATGGCAGGGTCTGCAAGGATTGCCCGGGCGATGGTGAGCAGCTGCTTTTGCCCCTGGGAGATGTTGGTGGCCTCCTCATTGAGGACGGTGTTGTAGCCTTCGGGCAGCGTTCGGATAAAGCGGTCCGCATGGGCGGCTTTTGCTGCGCCGGTGATTTCCTCCATGGTTGCGCCTTCCTTCCCGTAAGCAATGTTGTCCTTTATGCTTCCATTGAACAGCCAGGTGTCCTGCAGCACCATACCGAATATTTTGCGGAGCTCGCTGCGCTTGATTTCTTTGATATCCATGCCATCGATGCTTATCCTGCCTGAATTTATCTCGTAGAAACGCATCAGCAGGTTTACCAGGGTGGTTTTACCGGCGCCTGTAGGGCCCACAATTGCAATGGTATCCCCCGGCTTTACGGCAAGGTTCATGTCCCTGATCAAGGGTTCCTCTTCCTTGTAACTGAAATCCACATGCTGGAAAGCCACCTCCCCTTTCGGCGCCTCCAGTATCTTGGCGTCTTGCCTGTCGGGAATTTCTTCCGGTTCATCCAGCACTTCAAAGACACGTTCCGCGCAGGCCACCGTGGATTGAATGATGTTTGCGATGTTTGCCGTCTGGGTAATGGGCATGGTGAAGGACCGCGAATACTGGATGAACGCCAGGATATCTCCCAGCCCCAGCAGGTTTCTGGTTATCCAGATGCCTCCCACGATACTGATTCCCACATAGCCCAGGTTGCTGATGAAATTCATCAGGGGAAACATGATTCCCGACACAAACTGGGCCTTCCAGCCCGCACTGTTGAGCCTGCCGTTGATGTCTTCAAACCTTTTGATGGAGGCCTTTTCCCGGCCGAAGGCCTTAACGATCTTGTGGCCCGTATAGATCTCTTCCACATGCCCGCTGAGGGCACCCAGTTCCTTCTGCTGCGCAGCAAAGTATTTCTGGGATTGCTTTGCGATCAGGGTGGTGGCGAGGATGTACAGCGGCAGTGTGGCAATCACAATCAGGGTGAGCACCGGACTGATGGTCAGCATCATGAGGATGTACCCGATAATGGTGATGACCGAAGTGATGATCTGTGTCAGGCTTTGCTGCAGGGTAGTGGCGATGGTGTCGATGTCATTGGTTACACGGCTCAATATATCGCCGTGGGGATGGATATCAAAGTATTTCAAGGGAAGCCTTGACAGCTTGTCGTCAACTTCCGTGCGCAGATCCCGGACTGTTTTCTGGGCGACGCCTGACATCACAAGCCCCATCACCAGGCTGAAGGCCGCACTGACCAGATACATGCCGATGAGAACGAGGACGATGATGCCGATATAATTGAAATCATATTCTCCGTTGGTCTCCCGGATTGCCCGGATAGCGCCGTCAATCTGTTCCTGGGTCAGCTGCACGTCCTGCTGTACGTTTTGAAGCGTCAGACTGCTTTCACCCTTAGCGGACAGCTTCTGGCCCAGGTCAATGAATTTCCGGCACACCTCGGCCTTCTGGCCTGCATCCTTCAAAGTGCCCAGCAGCGGGAGGCCCAACAGCTCCTTCATGGTGTTGGCCGTTTCCGGGTCCAACTCCTTTGCCGTACCGTTATCAGTGCCGGTATTTTGAGTATTTGAGCGGCTCTCAGGCATTTTTACGAACAAATCCAGCATGCGGCTTACGGTATCCGCCTTCTGCCGGGGGTCTTCAATGCTGTTTATATCAGGAAGCTTTGAAAGCTCTTTGACGGCATCCAGGGCTTCAGGCGTGATTTGCTGTTCCTGGCCGGCCTGTGTTCCGGGGGAGGTACCGGGCAGCCGCTTGAACACGTCCATGACCCTCAAAAGCAAATCGGCCTTTTGCTTGGGGTCTCTGACGGTATCCAGCAGGGGAAGGCTGAGCAAATCCTTCATGGCATCCAAGGATTTTGGGTTGAGGGCCTGTGAACCCTGCTGGCTCTGGGGCATTTTTTTAAACACATTCAACAGCTTCAAAACCACGCCGGTTTTTGCCTGGGAGTCTTTGACGGTATTCAGCAGGGGGAGGCTTAATAATTCCTTCATGGCCTCAAGGGTATCCGGGGGCATCTGCTGGGCAGTTTGGGCGGCAGGCATGTTTTTGAACACTTCCAGCAGCTCAAGGGTCAGGCTTGTCTTGCGCTGGGGGTCTGTGACGGTATCCAGCATGGGAAGCTGCAGCAAGCTCTTCATTGCGGCCAGGGACTGGGCGCTGATTTGCTGGGAGGCCCCGGGAAGCTTTGACAGCAAGTCCATCATGCTGACGATCACCGCCGCCTTTTGCTGGGGATCGCTGATGGCATCAATGGAAGGAAGCTGCAGGAAATCCTGTATCGCCTGTAATGTCTCGGGACTCATTGGCGGGGCCTCCTCCGGTGCTTCAGAACCGGGGCTGGCCTCGGGCGGAGACGGAGGCTGCTGTGTCTGCTGCTTCAACTGGGCAGTCAGGGTTTTCTGCGTAGCGGCCATTTGCTCCTCTATACCGCTGATGGCTTTTCTCTGGGCATCGGCCATTTGCTTTTCTATTGCGCCCACAGCATTTTTCTGGGCATCAGCCATGCTGCCGGTGATCTTGTCTGCGGCTTTCCTTTGAGCGTCGGCCATCTGGCTGCTAACGGTGTCCAGGGTCTTTCTCTGGGCCTCCGTCATTGCCTCGTAAATCTTGTCCACGGCCTTCTGCTGTGCTTCCGACAGCTTCTGGAGCATCATTCTTGCCATGTAGCTGTCCTGCAGCTTATTCATCGCCCTGGCACTTACTTTGGGAGCCGCAATGCTGAAGATGGTGCTGGCGATTGCGAAGATCAGTACGATCATCAGGTTTAGCCTGTGGGGCTTTAAATAAAGAATGAGCCTGCGGAGGGTGCCTTTAAAGTCCTTCGCCTTCTGAACGGGCATCCCCAGACTGCCCATGGGACCGCCTCTTCCGGGTCCCATGGGCTTTTGACCCGCATTTTTGTTCGCCCTGTCTGCACTCATGCCAATTCCTCCTCTGACAGTTGTGAGGATACAATCTCACGGTATACCCGGCAGGTATTCAACAGCTCCCGGTGCGTTCCAATCCCCGCAATACGGCCTTCGTCCAGAACGATAATCCTGTCTGCATCCATTACGGTACCAACCCTCTGGGCGACGATAATCACCGTTGCGTCTGAAATTTCCTTTTTGAGTGCGGCACGCAGGAGAGCATCTGTCTTAAAGTCAAGGGCGGAGAAGCTGTCGTCAAAAACAAAGATCTCAGGCCTCCTGACCAGTGCGCGGGCGATGGCGAGACGCTGCTTCTGACCGCCCGAGACGTTGGTGCCGCCCTGGGCGATTTCATGGCTGTAGCCGCCGTCCATATTGGCAATAAACTCCGACGCTTGCGCAATTTCAGCCGCATGTCTTATTTCTTCCTCGGTGGCATTTTCCTTTCCGAACCGGATATTTTCGGCGATTGTCCCGGAGAACAGCACCGCTTTCTGCGGTACAAAGCCGATTTTGGCCCTGAGGCCTTCCTGCGTCAGCTTTCTCACGTCCGTACCGTCGAGGAGGACGCTTCCGCTGTCTACGTCATAAAACCTGGGGATCAGGTTGATAAGGGTCGATTTGCCTGAACCGGTGCTTCCGATAATCGCAGTGATCTCTCCCGGCTTTGCAGAAAAAGAGATATTCTCCAGTGCGGGTTCTTCAGCTCCGTGATAGCTGAAGGTCACATCTTTGAACTCGATATACCCCTTTTGAGACGATGAAGGGGAAGCTTCCCTGGTGTCCGTTATTTCAGGCTCCGTTTCCAGGACTTCGTTGATCCTCACGGCTGCGGCTTGCGCCCGGGGGACCATGATGAACATCATGGCCAGCATCAGCATGGACATCATGATCTGCATGGCATACTGGGTAAAGGCCGACAGCGCCCCCAGATCCATTTCTCCGATGCTTATGCGGATGCCTCCGAACCACAGGATGGCCAGGGAAGTCATGTTCATTACCAGCATGATGGCAGGCATCATGAAGGCCATGATCCTGTTCACCCGGATATAATTATCCGTAAGTCCGGCATTGGCCTCGCCAAAGCGTTTCCGCTCACGTTCCACCGTATTGAAGGCGCGGATGACCCTGATGCCGGTGAGCTTTTCACGCAGGACAAGATTGATTTTGTCAATTTTCACCTGTACCAGTTTGAAAAGGGGGATCATTTTGCCGGC
>JAFADI010000113.1 GCA_023424965.1 Bacillota bacterium | reverse complement strand
ACGATATCATGCAGGGCTGTGATGCGACGGGAATAGACCACCGCTCCAGATTCTTTATTGAAAATGTTTTTGAAGAACTGGAGGCGCCGGGAGAGTGGTATCTTGACAGCAAGGCGGGCATACTTTATGTCATACCGGAAGAGGGTGTGGATTTAAATACCGCATTGGTGGAGGCGCCGGTGCTGAAGCAGGTGCTGGAATTCAAAGGAAGCCAGGAGAAGCCCGTATGCCATATCCGGATTTCCGGCATAAGAATTGCGCATACTGCAGCAACGTTTCTGGAGGAGTATGAAGCCACGTCCCTGGGGGATTGGACCATTCACCGCGGCGGGGCGGTATTTTTCGACGGCGCCCGGAACTGCTCCGTGGAAGACTGCTTCATCGATTCGCCGGGCGGCAACGGAGTGTTTCTAAACAACTACAACAGGAAAATCAATATCTGCGGGAATACCATCGCAAACGCAGGAGACAGCGGGATATGCGCCGTGGGCTCGAAGCACCTGACGCTGGGAAGCGTACAAAAATATCCCGCAGAAATAACCCTATCCAATAACCTGATTCATGATACCGGCATATTTGGCAAGCAGACGGCGGGCATCTTCCTATCGGTGAGCAGAAATAATACCATAAGCCACAACCATATTTACAATCTCCCCCGGGCGGCCATCTGCATCAATGACGGGACCTGGGGAGGGCACATCATTGAATACAACGATATACACGACACCGTGAGGGAAACGGGAGACCACGGTCCCTTCAATTCCTGGGGAAGGGAGCGCTTCTGGTGCCTGCAGCAGTCTCACGGGCCCGAATCCCACGGGGCGGGGGATGTGGGGCTCGATGCGAGAGAGCCGGTAATCCTCAGGAACAACAGGTTTGAGGACTATAAAGGCTGGGGCATCGACCTGGATGATGGTTCTTCAAATTACCGCATTTACAATAATCTATGTATCGGCATAAGCATCAAGCTAAGAGAAGGGGACGACAGAAGGATCGAAAACAATATATTCATAAACTGTGCCAATCCTCCCGGATTTCATATGGGCTACGAATACAACCACGACCGCTTTGAAAGGAATATCGTCGTCATGAATTCCCGGTTCGACAAC
Source organism: Bacillota bacterium (assembly GCA_023424965.1). Taxonomy (GTDB): domain Bacteria; phylum Bacillota; class Clostridia; order Acetivibrionales; family JAFADI01; genus JAFADI01. Next base: position 10,436 of record JAFADI010000113.1, on the reverse strand, counting down.
CCGGAGGTGGATATCAACTTTGAAAAGGGCAAAGCGGAGGGCAGGCTCTACGAGCTGATAGGACCTCCGGCAAAAGGGCCCTGGCTCCAATCCATCGACCGCAACCTGCTTTTCAACGATCTGGGCAGCTTTACTGCAACGGCGTATTTGAGACCTCTGGGAAGCGGAGGGGTGGACTATTCTTTTGCAGAGTGGCAAAATCTGGGGTTGGACAGGGATTCAATCTTTGCGGACCCGATGTTTGCGGACCCTGACGGAGGTGATTACAAATTGAAGGAGGGCTCTCCCGCCTTTAAACTTGGCTACGAGGAGTTTGACCTGAATTCCTTCGGACTTCTGGAAAGCTTTAAAAAGTGGACTTAATTATACGATGTTAAAATGGCATTGTTTATTCCGAAAAGGCTTCAAAGCACCCGGTGCAGAGGGGAACAGAAGATCATTGGCACGAAAGTGAGCGGTCCTTTCTTAGGGGTCATTCCAGTTCGTTTCCCATTATTTTTGTGCCCTGCAGCATTCCTCATAGAGTGAAGCCTTTTCTCCACAAAAAATGCCTTTTACCAATAGAACAAAGTACTATTAAACAGTGCATATAAAAATTAAAAGGAGGTTTTCCCATGTTGAAAAAAATAATTGCTCTGGTAACGGCGGTGGTAGTGCTGGCAGTTTCATTTCCTGTGATGGTCTGCGCTGATACGGACGTGGCCCAATCCGGACAAAATCCCATTGTTTTTGATCAGACAGCGGCAACGGACAATCTTATACAGCTTATGGCCGCGGGCTCACAGCACAACTCGGGGCTGTCGGTAACGAATTATGGTTCGCCGAAGCATTTCTGGATCAACAACTTCAATGACAACACCAATGACTACCTGAAGTGGACGGTAAGCCTTGCAGAGGGAGCAAACTACCATGTGTGGGCGCTTTTAAACAGCGGGTCCGTTGTTCCGTTAAAGCTCACGGTGGATGGGACCAGCCATGGGCTCGATGCTTCCACCAGAAGCATCGGCTGGGACAAGCTGGACATGGGTACCCTGTTCATCCCCGGAGGTACAAGCACCTTGAAGCTTGTAAGAAGCTCCTCCGGCGGCGGAAATATAGAAATAAAATCCCTGGAATTGATCAGGGAGTCGGACCGGGCGGCCTATGAACAGAGGATAGCGGGCTTCAAAAAGGACACCTCCTGGCTTGCCAACGCGAAATACGGGCTTATGTTCCAGTATGGCGCATGGGGATACCCCCAAACGGGAAATACCCGGAAAAGTATTGACCAGGGCGCGGCCGACTTTGATGTAAGGAGCTTTGTGGATATGGTCAAAGGTACCGGCGCATCGTACGTAATCTGGTCCATTACCTGGTGGCAGTATTGGATGCAGGCACCCTCGGCATCGGTAGACGGCATCATGGGAAACAGCAGCCTTACGGCATCCAGGGACTTGATCGGTGAAGTCGCACAGGCGTGCCACGACAATGGCATCCGGTTTATGCTGTACTACCATCAGGGCATACAGCAGGAGCCTGCCTGGGCTGCCAAACAGAACTGGCCTTCAAGCTTTACCGCCACAGGCACCGGTGACCGCTCCACCTTTTTTGACAACTGGTGCAGCGTCATTACCGAAATGGGCAACCGATATGGCACCAACCTTGACGGATGGTTCTTTGACGACGGCTGCGTATATTATCCCGCACCCTTTGAGCGACTGGGGGCGGCAGCGAGAGCAGGAAATCCCGACAGACTCATATCCTATAACCCATGGGTATCAGTGCGCATTACCGATTTCCAGGATGTGTACTTTGCCGAAGAGAGCCACGGCGAGACCCAATTCGGAAGTGCGCCTGCCGGAGGAAACGGGGTGTTTACGGACGGGCCCCAGAAAGGCCTTCTGCAGCAGGCCATGTTTACGATGGAGCAGGATTGGGGGGTTCACAGCCCAAACACGGCGATAAACACCGGAATTACAGGAAGTCAGGCGGCAGGCTGGTTAAACAGTGCAATACCGCGTAAGGTACCCCTCAGCTTCAACATGATGATGTGGGAGGACGGTACGGTGGCCCAATCCTCCCTTGATGTGCTGGAATATGTAAAAAATCCCTCGACCGGTTCCCTGGATATGAAGAACAACACCGACAGCGGAATAACCTATTCCGGTGCGTGGAGAGTATCCAGCGGCAGGGGAGTGGGTGACTATATGGATGATGTAAGCTATACCAGTGGCAATAACGATTCCTTCGAATATGCATTTGCGGGTACGGGTGTGGAATACATCACGGAAAAAAACAGCGACCAGGGGAAGGTGGACATTTACATTGACGGTGTATTCCAGCAAACGGTGGACTGCTATAACGCCGCAAGGCTGACAAAGCAGACGGTCTACGGCAAGACGGGTCTGGCTCCCGGACGGCATACCATCAAAGGAGTTAAAACCTCAGGCCAGTATATGCTGCTTGATGCCTTAAGGGTTTTACCGCTGGTCGTAAATGATAGCGGAGACGGCATAACCTACAGCGGACAGTGGAATTACTCAAAAAACAGGGGCGCGGGAGATTACTCCGATGATGTGCATTATGCAGGTACGAACGGAGCATCCGTGGAGTACAGCTTCACGGGAACGGGAATCGAAGTCATTGCACCGAAAGACAACTGTCAGGGCAATGTGGATATATACCTGGACGGTGTGTTCCAGAAGAGGATTAATACATACAATTCAGCCTATCTTGCCCAGCAGGTTATTTACAGCGCAAACAGCCTGACGCCGGGAACCCATACCGTTAAGATGGTAAAAGTAGACGGGAGCTGGATGCAGTTGGATGCACTGAAAATTTATTAAGGGTGATATTACCGGCCGGTAGAGAATTTTGACAGACTCTCCGGCCGGTTTTGATTCCGTAAAAGCCGGTAAAAAATTGCCTTTTTGAAAACAGTAGGTTATGATAAAGGAAATGCGGGATAGCTTGAAAAAAGCTTCACCATTCATATGAAAATTAGAGTGATTTTGCGCCCTGTGTACATGGGAAAGGGAGGAAGGCCAAAATGGAAAAGAGTGCGAAAGATGTATATGATATGGAGACCGTGTTCCTGGAAGATGAAAAAAATTCCCTGGTAATCATCGATCAAACCTTGCTTCCAGAGGAAACGGCATACCTGAGCCTGAAGACCCAGGAAGAGATCTGGGAGGCTATTTATGAACTGAGGGTAAGAGGGGCGCCTGCAATCGGGGTAGCGGCTGCATACGGGATATATCTTGGTGCAAAAGCAATTGGGGCGGAAAACTATGAAACCTTTTATTCAAGCTTTGTGAAACTCAAAGAGTATCTGGCATCGGCGAGGCCGACAGCCGTCAACCTGTTCTGGGCGCTGGACAGGATGGAAGGGTGCGTGGTGAAGAACAAGGATAAAACGGTGGCTGATATCAAGAAGGCTCTCTTAAAGGAGTCAAGTGATATAAAAGAGGAAGACATATGGGTGTGCAGGTCTATCGGTGAGTACGGTCTCAGCCTTGTCGAGCCCGATATAGGGATTCTCACCCACTGCAATGCAGGGCAGCTTGCCACTGCCAGATACGGTACGGCACTGGCGCCGATTTATATCGGACATGAGAAGGGATACAACTTCAAGGTTTTTGCCGATGAAACCCGGCCGCTGCTGCAGGGTGCCAGGCTGACCGCTTATGAACTGAGCCGGGCGGGAGTGGACGTCACGCTCATTTGTGACAATATGGCTTCCATGGTCATGAACAACGGCTGGGTCCAGGCGGTATTTGTGGGCTGCGACCGGGTGGCTGCCAATGGCGATGCCGCAAATAAGATCGGGACCTCAGGGGTTGCGATCCTTGCGAAGAATTACAACATCCCCTTCTACGTATGTGCGCCCACGTCAACCATTGACCTGGATTGCGCTACGGGGGAGGATATCCATATCGAAGAGCGCAAGCCTGAAGAGGTGACTGAAAAATGGTATAAGAAGAGAATGGCTCCGAAGGATGTGAAGGTATTCAATCCCGCCTTCGACGTGACAGACAGCAGGTTCATCACCGCCATTGTTACCGAATATGGTATCGCCAGACCCCCATACGGAGAATCGATAAAAGAAATCTTTGAGCTGAAAAACAAGGCAAAAAGAGCTTGATAGGAAAGCGTCAAGCTCTTTTTGCCTGCCCCGCCGGCAGGGATGCGCTTTGGGAAGGCAGGTGAAAGCCCCTTCCCAGCACCTCGTTGGTGTCACTGATGATAATGAAGGCGTGGGGGTCAAGGTCTTTAACCAGAGCCTTAAAAAGGACGATTTCCGTTGAGGCCATCACCACCATCAAAACCGTCTGGTCTTTTCCCGTATATCCTCCAAAACCCGGCAATTTGGTCACTCCACGGTCAAGATTGTTTAAAATCACATGGCTGATCGCTTCATATTCTTCTGAAATTACAAAAGCGACCTTTGAATAGGTAAAACCCAGTTGGACGAAATCAATGGCCTTACCGGTTATGAAGAGGGCGATGAGGGCATAGAGACCTTTTTCAATACTGAACACAAAGCAGGAGGTGAGGATGACCATTACGTCAATGATCATGATGGCATTGCCGATACTCAGGCCCCAGTACTTTTGCAGGATCTGGGCCAGGATGGAGAAGCCTCCTGTGGAACCCTTGCTCCGGAATACGATGCCCAGGCCGATACCCACTCCCAGTCCGCCGAAAATGCAGGCGAGCATGGGATTTTGCGTCAAGGGCTCCAACCGGTTTGTAAGAAGGATAAAAAGCGGGAAGGTGAGGGTGGCGATAATGGTTTTCACGCCGAAGCCTTTTCCCAGCACCAGAAGACCCAGGATGAACAGGGGGATATTCAACAGCCACTGGGTAATGGCCGGTTCCAGTCCGAACAGTTCTTTGATAATTACCGAAAGGCCCACAACCCCGCCCGAGGCAATCTGGTTGGGAGCCAGGAGAACATTGAAGCTGACGGCCAGAACGGCGCATCCGATTAAAACCAAAAGCATTTCAAATATTTGTACGAAGACCTTGTTTACCTTTAAAACTTTTCTTTTCGAGCCCATGGATTACCTCACAAAATATAGTTTCTAACGAAGTTTATTATTGAGGAAGTATAGCATATTTTTATCCTCCGGGAAAGTTCATTGCGCTAAAAACGGGACGGTATTTATTGCTAAGGGAAAATTCCGGGATTGTGAATAAAGGCCTTGCAGCTACGGATTCAAGCGGCAAGGCCTTCAGGAGGATTTGTGGAATGTAGTTGTAGGTACAAAATAAATAACATAAGTTAGGGCAGTCAAAGTTTTTCTGCGGGGGGATTACTTTTTGTATCCGTAGCCACCAAAGAAGCCAAAGTTGAAGAACAAAATAAGGAACACCAGGATGAAAAACAATATTTCGCTGTTTTCCCCGAGGAAACCGTCGAATCTTCCTTCTGACATGATATAGACCTCCTTTATTTTCAGCTAATACATAGTATTAAAGCTCCGATATAGTTGTTACAAAATAGGCGAATTCAAAATGCACATTTTGAAAGGGTGCTTTCATGGAAAACATTTTCGACGGTGGGAATTTCGGTTGATACAAGCCATAAAGCGGTCACGCCTGCGGGCATAATGGTCAAAGCGGTGGATGAATGTGTCTAAATTACTTGACGCCATGGTAAATTATGTGGTACATTGAGAGTAACTTAATATGATTTTTACCTTATCCAGAGAGGTGGAGGGACTGAGCCCAATGAAACCCGGCAACCAGCTTTAAAAGCAATGGTGCCAATTCCTGCAGGATTTTTTATTCTGACAGATGAGGTTTATGCGCGGCCTCTTCTTGCAGATAGAGGTTTTTTTAATGTCCGGGAAAATATGCTTGCCATTGGATAGAATCAAGGCATAAATGCCCGGATAGGAACAAAACCTAAATTTTTAGAGGCTTTATTATTTGGGATGCATATGATGCTTACCAGAGGAGACTATTTTTTAGGAGGATTTTTATGTCAAAAAGATTATTTACTTCAGAGTCTGTTACGGAAGGACATCCGGATAAAATATGCGACCAGATTTCCGACTCTGTGCTGGATGCCATATACGCCCAGGACCCTATGGCGAGAGTGGCCTGCGAGACAGCGGTCACAACGGGTCTGGTGCTGGTGATGGGTGAAATTACAACAAAATGCTATGTGGATATCCCCAAGATCGTAAGAAACACAATAAGGGAAATCGGCTATGACAGGGCGAAATACGGGTTCGACGGTGAGACCTGCGCGGTTATCACTTCCATTGACGAACAGTCGCCCGATATCGCAATGGGAGTTGACAAGGCGCTGGAAGCCAAGACGGGAGAAATGACGGATGCCCAGATTGAAGCCATTGGAGCAGGGGATCAGGGAATGATGTTCGGTTTTGCATGCGACGAAACGCCCGAATTGATGCCCATGCCCATTTCTCTTGCCCACAAGCTCGTTAAGAAGCTTACGGATGTGAGGAAGGACGGAACACTTGAGTATTTGAGGCCCGACGGTAAATCCCAGGTAACTGTGGAGTATGATGGAGACAAACCGGTAAGGATCGATGCGGTGGTAATTTCCACCCAGCACAGCCCGGAGGTTGACCACGACACAATTGAGAAGGATATAAGGGAGCACGTAATAAAGCCCATTATCCCTGCCAGCCTTCTGGACAGTGAAACCAAGTACTATATCAATCCTACAGGCAGGTTTGTCGTGGGAGGACCCCAGGGAGATTCGGGACTGACGGGAAGAAAGATCATCGTTGATACCTATGGCGGCTATGCCAGGCATGGAGGAGGCGCATTCTCCGGCAAGGACCCCACGAAGGTTGACCGTTCCGCCGCTTATGCCGCCCGCTATGTGGCAAAAAACATCGTTGCCGCAGGACTGGCCAGGAAGTGCGAAGTCCAATTGGCCTATGCCATAGGCGTTGCAAGGCCGGTGTCCATCCTGATTGATACTTACGGTACGGGAAAAATTCCGGAAGCGGAGCTGGTCAGCCTGGTGCAGAAGCACTTTGACCTGAGGCCGGCGGGAATCATAAAGAGCCTTGACCTGAGAAGGCCCATATACAAGCAGACTGCTGCATATGGACATTTTGGAAGGACGGACGTGGATCTGAGCTGGGAAAGGACGGACAAAGCCGAACTCCTCAAAAAAGAAGCGGGCATATGAGTGCCTGCCTGAAAATTTAATCGAATTGCGTTGCAAAGCCCGGGGGAAGCCCCGGGCTTTGCTCATGCGGAACATTTTGTTCCTGTAACAGGGGCAATCAGGGGCTCATAGTATATAAAGAGGTGTTTTGTATGATATGGATAGTGCTGAACATTTTTTTAATACTGGTCGCAATATTTGGAGCCATTACGCTGGGAACGGCAACTGCCGGATTGCTGAGGCGAAAACCGGCGCGGGGCAGTCCCAATGTGAAGCTGCTGCTGATGGTCAAGGACGGGGAGGACATTGTTGAAGGCGTGGTAAGAAGCACCTTTATGGGCGAGTATCTGAAAAAGATGAGGGTGGATGAAAAACTTGTAGTGCTGGATATGGGTTCTCAGGACAATACCAGAAACATCCTCTACAGGCTGAAGGAGGAGTATGCTTCCCTGGAAGTCCTTGAAAACGGGGAGAAGGAAAAAATTTTTACATATTTTAATTGAATCCTATCCTGCCACTGGCTTTTATTAAAAGGCCTTTTGAGATATACTTTAATTACTGTATAATTTTGCAGAGCAAGCTGCTGGTTTAAACTTATCGTATGGTGATAAATTCGTTTGAAAGGTGAAGGCCTTGATAAAGATTGAAGGAACGGTAGAAGAAATCATATATTCCAATGAGGTCAATGGGTATACTGTCTGCGACATAAAGAAGGAAGAGGATGTAATCACGGCGGTGGGCTTTATGCCCTTTATAAATATCGGCGAAAGCATAAGGATTACAGGGAAATGGGTAACTCATCCCGATTACGGGGAACAGTTGAAGGTGGAGTATTATGAAAAGATGCTCCCCGAGACTTCCGACGCGATCGAGAAGTATCTTGCTTCGGGGATAATAAAAGGTGTAGGGCCTGCCACTGCCAAAAAAATCGTCGGCAAATTCGGGGAGGATACCCTTAACATCATACAATTCAATCCTGAGCGGCTTTCTGAAATAAAAGGGATTAATCTGGATAAGGCTTTGCGGATAGGAAGAACCTTTGAAGAACAGAGGGGGCTTATGAAGGTGGTCATGTTCTTTCAGGAACATGGAATCAGCTCGGCCTATTCCACGAAAATATTCAAGGCTTTCGGAGAAAACACCATCGAAGAGATAAAGACGAATCCCTATAAGCTCGTAGGGGAGAGCTTCGGTATAGGCTTTAAAACCGCCGACCGGATTGCGCGCAGCCTGGGGATAGAACCCGGGTCCAAGCACAGGATATCAAGCGGCATCAAATATGTTTTGAGCCAGGCGGCAGTCAATGGACACAGCTTTGTGCCGGAAGAGCAGCTGAGAGAATATGCATCCGAACTCCTGGAGGTCAACCTGGAGGGAATTGACGGCGCTCTGATCTCTCTCATCCTTGATAAATCCGTTTGTGTTGAGAGCGATGGACAGGGCAGGAAGATTTATTTGAGCGCTTTTTATTACGCGGAAATCGGAGTGTGCAAAAAGCTTGGGGAAGTTGCCTCGGTATGCTTCAACGGGGGCCTGGAGGACTTTGATAAAAGAATATTTCAGGTCCAGGAAGAAGAAGGGATTGTGCTGGCGGAGAAACAAAAGGAAGCCGTCAGGGAAGCGCTTGTCAATGGGGTGCTTGTGATAACGGGAGGACCGGGGACCGGGAAAACCACCATTATTAAAAGCATTATCAAGCTGTTAAGCGCGGAAGGCTATGAAATCGCCCTGGCCGCTCCCACCGGCAGGGCGGCCAAAAGGATGACCGAAGCCACGGGCTTTGAGGCGAAAACCATCCACCGCCTGCTGGAAATAGGGTACATGGGAGATAATTCCGAGCTTGTGTTTGCCCGGGACGAAAATAATCCGATCGATGCGGATGTGGTAATCATCGATGAAATGTCCATGGTGGACATACTCCTGATGAATCATCTGCTCAAGGCCGTCATGCCCGGAACAAGGCTGGTCCTGGTGGGGGACACCGATCAGCTCCCTTCCGTAGGTGCAGGGAATGTACTCAAGGACGTGATTTCCAGCGGAGTGATTCCCACGGTAAAGCTGTCGGAGATTTTCAGGCAGGCGGAAGAAAGCATGATCATCGTAAACGCCCACAAAATAAACCGGGGAGAATACCCCCATCTCAACAAAAAGGACAAGGATTTCTTTTTTCTATCCCGTGCCGGCGGTGAGGACATTGTAAATACCATCGTAGAGCTTCTGGGCAAAAGGCTTCCCAATAGTTACGGCTATGACCCTTTAAAGCATATTCAGATTTTGACCCCCACCAGGAAGGGGCCTGTGGGAGTTGCGAATTTGAATCTCCAGCTTCAGAAGGTGCTGAATCCCCCCGGCAAAAACAAAAATGAAAAAGCCTTCGGCGGTTTTACTTTCCGTGAAGGTGACAGGGTAATGCAGATCAAAAACAACTATAACCTGAAATGGGAGAAGGCGGGCAATTCCAGGTCCGAGGGAGTGGGTGTCTTCAATGGGGATACGGGCATCATCCAGTCTATTGATGAGGAAGAGCAGGCAATAAGAGTCTTATTTGAAGATGAAAAGCTGGTGGACTATGATTTCAGCATATTGGACGAGCTGGAGCCTGCTTTTGCCATCACCATTCATAAAAGCCAGGGCTCCGAATTTCCTGTCGTCGTAATTCCCCTCCTTCAGGGACCGCAGGTTCTTATGACGAGGAATCTTTTGTATACGGCAGTAACAAGGGCCAGGGACCTGGTAATCCTCACGGGAAGCGACAGTGTCCTCAGAGAGATGATCAATAATGACAGAGAGGCAAAAAGGTATTCGGATGTTGCGGAAAAATTGAAAAAATCCGTTTTCAATGAAGGGCCGGTATAGCATTTATGCAGAAAATGGTATAAAATGTTAATTGGTGATTTTATGGTCAATCTTTTAGCCTTTATATTCCCTCCCAGATGCATTTTTTGTGGAACCCTGTTGAGTCCGTCTGTCAACCTGGAGGTCTGCGGCAGTTGTTATGAAAAGATTCCCTTCCTCAGCGACGATGCCTCCGGAGTATTTAACCAGACCCTTTTAAACAGCTGCTGTGACGATATCATCTGTGTTTGCGAGTATTCCGGTATTATAAAAGAAAGCCTGAAGAGGTTCAAGTTTTACAACAAGGCTTCTTATCACAGGACATTTGCCAGATTGTTGGCGGATAAAGTAAAAAAAATGACAAAAAGTCGAAATTTTGATATAATTGTCAGTGTACCTCTCTATAAAGATAAAGAAAGGGCCCGGGGATACAACCAGGCCAGGCTGATTTCAAAGCTGCTAA
>JAFADI010000098.1 GCA_023424965.1 Bacillota bacterium | reverse complement strand
GGTTGATGAGATCGATGATGCTTGCCGACGCGTTGGGACTGTGATAACGCTCGATATACAAAAGTGTGAAGATGTTGTTTATTATTTTAAACTTGTCTTCGGCATAGCCTGCAACCTTCTGCAGGATTTCCTTCTCATATTTGGACTCGGAATCAATAAGGTTTCTGACCATGCTGGAGGTGATAAAATAGGATGTAAACCCAAGACCGGCAATGATGATAAGGCAATAGGAGATCAAAATTTTCAAGAAGAATTTGTTTTCGAGCACTTTTTTATACAGTCTCAATTGCGGTCACCTCTTTATAGCTTTCGCTTACTTCGCCCGGAGGGTAAAGGTCTCTATTTGACCGTCCCACTCTACGGTGACCTTAACCGTATCATTTTGTCTCATTCCCCGGCCGCCAGTGGACGTGCCGTTCATTTCAAAGCTTTTTGAGACAGGGGGAATATCAAAATCCTGTTCCGTCCCGCCTCCGCCGGTAGGCCCCTGCTCATTGAATTTCAAATGCTTTATGGCAGCCAATTCCTCATCTGTCCCTTTAAATGTCAGAACAAACCTGTTCTTTTCCTTATTCTCATTTCCGGGTATGCCATTTTTCGTAGTAACGGTATTGGTCCCGTCAACGGTATATTCCGCCGACCAACTGCCCCCATCTCCTTTATACACATAGTGGTAGGACGGCAGTTGGGCAGAACAGGCGCTTAATAGGATCACCAGACTGATGATGCATAAAAAGATTTTTCTCACAATATTCCCCCCATTCTCAGCTCACTTTCCGCATTTTTAATTAGCGGCTTTTAAGCATGAATTATATAAAGCCTCATGTAGATATTTAACGCTTCCGCGACTCCTTTGTCTGCCTTTTCACTTCTGTTCCTTCTTTTATTCCCAAAGCTAATGCCTGTTAACGCCGCTGTCCACCCGGTCAAAAATCCTGGTGAAAATTTCAGCGGTATATTTTGCGTCCACGCCGGCCCTGTGCAAATCCTCTTCCACTCCTATATGCAGGAATTCAAGAGCATTCTTCAAGCTGGATACCTGTCCCGCAGGGAGGCCGCAAATCTTGGAAAATTGCTTTTGCACATCCAGGCAGTTGTTGACCCAGCCAGAACTTACGTGGTTGAATTTGCAGTTGGTCTTAAAATGGTGGATGTCATCATGCCCCCAGGTGATCAGCAGGAAATCCTCCCCCAGCCATTCTCTGAATCTTGCCACGGCGGTCTTGAAGCTTTCCGCACCGTCCAGATCCCCCTGGACGATTCCCGTCTTGTTCCTCACGATGGAAAAAAGCTTCCTGTATACCTTCGGTCTTACAAAGGATTGAAACTCATCGATAAAATTCCGGTTTTCATCCAGCTTGACGGCGCCAATCTCGATAATCTCATTGGGGTGCCTGTTTTTAAAGGGTTTACTGTTCAGTTCCAGATCAAATACAATATAGTTCATTCGATGTCTCCTGCATTTTATACTTTTCAGCCCTGTTATTCTATCATTTATTATATAAGGCGAAAATATAATTGGAAAATTTATTTCTTATTACTTTTTATCTATATATTTATTGAAATATCTGTTAAAAAGAATTATTATGTATGGATATAGTCAATTATTATGGAGGTAGTGGGAATATGTCGGGATCAATATTCGGAAAAAATTTTCAGATATCAACCTGGGGAGAATCCCATGGGAAAGCCCTTGGCGTGGTCATTGACGGCTGTCCTGCGGGAATCTCACTGTCGGAGGCGGATATCCAGGCCGACCTGGACAAACGCAAGCCCGGTCAATCACCTTTTTCCACCCCCCGCCAGGAAGATGACAACGTTGAAATTTTATCCGGCGTATTCGAAGGCAAAACCACGGGGACACCCATTTCCCTCATCGTATACAACACCAACCAGCGTCCCTACGATTATTCCGAAATATCCAAGGCATACAGGCCGGGCCATGCAGACTATTCCTACGACCAGAAATACGGCTTCAGGGATTACCGGGGCGGCGGACGGTCCTCGGGAAGGGAAACCACCTCCCGTGTTGCGGCAGGCGCTGTGGCAAAAAAAATCCTCAAGGAATTGAACATCACGGTCCAGGCCTATACCCTCTCCATCGGGGATATTGCCATCGATAAATCCAGGTTTGATGCGGACCAGATCTACCGGAACTTTCTTGCAATGCCCGACAGGGAAGCAGCCGACAAGGCCGCGGCCTTCCTGACCCAGAGGAAGGATGAAGAGGATTCCGCAGGCGGAATCGTAGAATGCGTCGTCACAGGCCTTCCCGCCGGTGTGGGGGAGCCTGTCTTTGAAAAGCTTGACGCAATGCTGGGCAGAGCCATCTTCTCCATCGGGGCCGTCAAGGGAGTCGAGTTTGGAAACGGCTTTGAGGCGGCTTCACTCTCAGGCTCACAGAATAACGACAACTACAGGGTTGATGAAAACGGAAACATCACCAAGCTCACCAACAATGCGGGTGGAATCGTAGGAGGCATCAGCGACGGCTTTCCTATTGTGATCAATGCCGCCTTCAAGCCTACTCCGTCGATACACAAGCTCCAGAAGACGGTAAACAAGCAGGGCGAGAACATCGATATCCGGATCGAAGGCCGTCATGACCCCATCATCGTGCCCAGAGCCGTCATCGTGGTGGAAGCCATGGTTGCCCTCACCCTGACGGATTACCTGCTGCAGAGGATCCTCTCCCGGATGGAGCTTATCAAAAAGGCCCTGCTGTGAGGCTGGCAGGGTACTAGATGTCCAGGCTCCTGCCTTCGACCCTGCTCATCAGCTTTCTGCCTCCGTAAAACGAGCAGGTGGCCAGCAGCAGGGAGGATAAAAGAATTACCGTCTGGATACCGCTTATTCCCGGTATCCCCATCCCGGTTCCATTCTCCACCACTTCCACAAGCCTGCCCCCCAGCAGTGTGGCGGCAAGTCCCGAGACACCTCCCAGGGCGGCATTGAAGCCCAGGTAAATGGTTTTATTTTCTTGCGGTGCAAATAAAAAGGGCAGATTGAACAGGGAAATGTTGATCCCTCCAAAGGCAATGCCGTTGGTAATAAACACCAGCGGGAGAAGGTAGAGGAAATCCCCCGAGATAAACACCCATAGGAAGTGGGTAATGGCCAGCACCCCCACCGAAAGAACAGAGGAATGAACCCATGAAGTCCTGTCCGCATATCTTCCCCAAAACCTCACGGATATAACCATGGTGATGTTGTACAGCAGGTTGAGGATCATGATGTACTTATAGTCCAGATTCAGGTACTTTACCTGGTATACGGGAAGAAAGGGCGCTCCGATGTTCAGTCCGAAATTCCACAGGGAGAAAAATACAACCAGCTTCAGGTACCCTTTGTCGGCAAGGGGCTTTGTAAAGCAGTCCCTCAGCTTGATGGGCGTTATGGAGGGCTGGGTCTCCGGTCCTCTAAGCTTAAAAAGTATGAAGATATTGATGACGGCAAGCACGGCCGCAACGGAATAAACGGCGACAAACCCCTCAAAGTCGGGGCTTTTGTTGCCCGGCCTCTTGAAGGAGTCAAGCACGAAGCCCATGATAAGGAGCACAATGGTATTGACGGTCAGTGCATAGGAATCCTTTATCCCGAAAAACCGTCCCCGCGTTTCCTCGGAGGTAACACTGGTAAGCCATGTGGAGTATCCGGGCCATATGATGTTGCAGCTGAAAAAGGACAGCAGCAGAAATACCAGCAAAGCCACAAGCCTGGCAGAGGTGTTGCTTATCAGCAGAGGTATCAGCACCACGGTGCAAAGCAGCACCTTGTGCAGCGAGAGGAAAGATGCCACTACCGGCCTTCTGTCCTTTACCCGTTCCAGTATGAGGGGGGAAAATATCTGGGCCATTCCCGCCATCATGGGGATAACGCCCAGCAAGCCGCACAACCAGTCGCTGGCTCCCAGCGAAACTGCGAAACCTGCCAGGAAAGCACCCGTTGCCAGATTGAACAGAGCCGTACCTATGCAGGCCTCAATGATAAATAAGGCTCTCACCTTTTGCATTTCACCAAATCGGTTGATCCGAAGCATTCTAGAAAAAATGTTGAGCATGTTATTGCATTGCAACCTTTCCGTTTACAGGTACGATTTCAATCCAGGTCTGTCCCGGATTCAGTTTTATTGCTTCACCCTTTTCGTCGGTATAGACGGTCTGTGCCGTCCTTGAAGCTTTCGCCCACTTGAGCTTTACCGCCTTGCCGCAGGTCACAAACCACCCGCTCCCCGTTCCTACGTCCGAAACCCATTGTCTGCCGGCATCGTCCCCTTTAATGGTACCGTTTTCCACCAGCTGGATCAGGATGTTCTTCGCAGTAAACTGGCTGCCCGTGGTCCTCTCTATGTGCGGACTTCCTTTCCTTATACGCTTGTACTCCTTGAGGGATAAATCGTATTCAAATCCGCAGGAATAGGTGCTGGAGAAGGCAAGGCTTATCTTTTCCGCTTTCTGCTGGCTTTGGAGCTCTACGTCACTGGCATTGTATTCGAAAACATTCTTTTGGTCCGTAGTCGTCCTGTACTTCACTTTATTTACATAATCTCTTATTTTCTCCATGGAGGTATAGGAATCCTGCCAGTTGTTTTTATCCTTGGTCAGGTCATAAAAGATTTCGCCGCCGTTTGCCACACCATTGATGTTGTTGATTTTGAATTTTGAAATATCCTGCATGGCCATTGGGCTCCAGCCAAAGTGAACATAGATGGCATCGTGCTCCATGGCATAATCCAGAAAATAATGCCTGGAGCTTCTGACAGGTCCCACCATGTCCGGGCCCGGACCCCAGAAAACAGGCATGAGCCTTGTTTCTCCGCCCTCAACGATGATCTCGTAAATGATCTGGGCCTTGTCCAGGCCTCCCTGGGGAAGGCTTTTTACACCCTCATTGTCGATCATTACCGCATAGGGGCGTATGCCCGCCGTGGGAAAGCTGTAGGGAGCTTTTCCGGTCTTCTCTTCTCCTCCTGGCTTTTCCGGTTCCGGAGCTTTCTGCCCTTCTTCCACCTGCCGCGGAATCTCCGCATTTTCCGTACCCGTCTCGGGTTTTGAGCATGCGGCCAAAATTATCATTAAGGAAAAAATCATTACCAATCCGGCATTCCTCAACGCCTTTCGCATTCCAACCATCCTTTCTTCTTCTGTGCTTAAGGCACAACCCCCTCAAAGCCTTCATGGGTGTATTGCTGACTGTATACTCTTTCAAGTACCCGCCCGGATACGCTCTATAACAAATGAATTACATAATGCGCAACAAATATTATGGACCAAACGGGCGACAACATATATAATTATATTAATTTTTAAAATTATCTTTATATTACTTCTTAAAACCTTATAAAAATATCGGCAAATATGCTAAAATATAAAACAAATTTTATCTGATATTTAGAGAGAAACGTGGAGATGTCTAATGGTCAACGGTGTAACGCTGAGGATAGGAATAAAGCTGGAGCTTGAGGTGGTCAACAGCCTGGGCGACCGGATAGGACAGGTGTATATAAGCCAGCTTATGGATATATTGGATGAAAGCAATATTGTTATAGCCGCGCCCATCCATGAGTCGAGGCTCATGCTCATAACGCCCGGCACCAAAATCAGAATTGTTCTCCTTGACTCAAAGCATGGCCTTGTATCGCTGAATGGAGCCATTTCTTTAAGGGAAAGAAAAGAAAACATTATTTGTCTCCACGCCAAAATGGAACAGGGCTTTGAAAAAATCCAGAGAAGGAATTATTACAGGCTGGATTGTATTTTAAACGCACTCTACAGCATTTATGAGGGAGACCCGGCCAAAGACCAGGGTGAGTTTGTTCCTGCGGAAAAGCCGTTAAAGGCCCTGACAAAAAACATCAGCGGCAACGGCGCCTGCATCGTCACTCTCGAAGAAGTGCCCAAAGGAACCTATATCCATCTGACAATCCACCCCACCGGCGGGTTGGGCATCAGCGCCTTTGCAAAAGTAATCAGGTGCACCCTGCTGGAGGGTCTGCGGGAAAAAAAATATGAACTGGGATTATACCTGGTGAAGATATCTCCGAAAGACCAGGAAGCATTGGTTAAATTTATTTTTGACCAGCAAAGGCTGCTTCTGAAAAACAACCTGGCCGACAAAAATTGACAAGGAAAAATCAAGACAGCCGGCGGGAAACCTGCCGGCTGAACAATTTTTGCTTCTTTTTATTCCTCGTCGGAATCGTATTCTTCTTCCATCCTAAGCTTGAATTCTTCAAAAACGGCATTCAATTCATTGTCGTCCTCAACGGTGACAAAGGAATCCTCTCCGTCTTCGCCATGCTCTATCTTAAGTATTACGACTTCGTCAACCTCTTCTTCATCGTCCAATTCCTGATCCAAGGGCAACAGGACTACATATTCGCTTCCGTTCATTTCAATTGTGTCCAGGTGTTCGAACTCAACTTCTTCTCCATCTTCGTCCAGCAATACAACTACGTCTTCCCTCTCTTCTGACATGGATACTCCTCCTTTTTTTAACCGGCTGCCACAGTGGATTCAAAACTCTGCCCCCCAGGCTCTTTCATGTACGATACACCCGCCTTCAGCATCTTCCTGCAGGCTGCATGCCTTTGAACCTCTGGGACCGCGGACCCGGTTTTCTTAAAATAACGCCTTTTTTCGGTTGCCGAATATATTATATCACAGCATCCCCATATTTCCCATCATTTTCTTACTCCAGGGAACTTAAAATATTCCTTCCTGTTTCTATATTTTTTATTTCTTTGCCACAAATTATTCAAGAACCTGGTTTTTGCGCTGCCAGGCTGTCAAGATAGCCTTGAAGGATATACACCGCGGCAATCTGGTCCACCACGGATTTTTTCTTTGAGGTCTTCACGCCGGTCTCATGCATCAGCCGGTTGGCAGCCACCGTCGTAAGCCTCTCATCCCATTTGACAATCCCGATGCCTACCTTTTCCCCCAGAACGTCAATAAACTCCTGGGTCTTCTCACCCCTGGGACCGATGGTCCCATTCATGTTTCTGGGAAAGCCCACGACGATTTTTTCAGCACCATACTCCTTTACAAGCTGTGCTATCCGCTCCAAAGGCTTTTCAATACCGAATTTGCTGTTTAGCGTTTCCACACCCTGGGCCGTCCAGCCGAAGGGGTCGCTGACCGCTATTCCAATCCTGCTGTCCCCGTAGTCAATACCAAGTATCCGCATATGCTACCCACTTTCAAATTTAGTCAACCGCTTATTCCGGAAGGAATGCTGTTCAACATATTTTAATGGCAAATTGGGGACAGGCACTGCCGCAGTAGCCGCAAAGCACACATTTTTCTCCGTCTACCCGGGCCTTGCCCTCCCAAAGGCTTAAGGCCTTCGCGCCGCATCTTTCCACACATCTTCCGCAGCCGTCGCACCAATAGTCGATGTGCAGCCCTCTTTTCCTTTCTTTCAACGCCGTTCTTATTTCTTCCGGAACCCTTTCTCCCTCAAAGATCGCCGTATTCATGATCACTTCTTCCGGGGACTGCATTCCCACCGCAACGGAATGGATATAGGGTATGTCCAGCACAAACCGCATGCACTCGTCATAGGAGCCCAGCAGGTTGCCGCCTCCCAGAGGCTTCATGCTGTATATGCCTTTGCCGCTGTTGTAAGCCTTCTCAACGGCCGCCAGCATCTGGTCGATGCTTCCGTCCCCTATTCCGATCCCCGATTTGTTCACCAGGGGGTGGAGCACTTCGATTTCAGGCATTTCACCGCAGGCCTCCACCACTTCAATGTTGTGGGTGGAAACCCCTACGGCCCTTATCAGCCCCTTTTGCTTTGCCTTGAGAAAATATTCAAGGGCCTCCCTATGTCCCCTGAGGGTATGCCTGCTTTCCTGCTCGTGGAGCAGGAAAATATCGATGACCTCCAGGTCCAGTTCCTTCCTTGCCTTCTCAAGGCTCTTCTCGGCCATTTCGGCGGTATAGGCATAGGACTTGGTGGCGATTACGGCCTCCCTCCCCTTCCACAGCTTGAGAGCCTGTCTTATGTGGGGATAGGTCCCGTACAGTTCCGCCGTATCCACAAAGTTCACACCCAGTTCAAAGGCTTTCAGCAGTACCTGTGCCCCTGCCCCGGGAGTCATGTTGGCCTGCAGGGGACCCATAATGAGACCGCCGAAGCACATTTTTGAAACCTCTATCCCCGTATTACCCAGCTTTACATATTGCATAATTCATACTACCCTTTAAAATATAGTATAATAAAAATGGCCGGATTTGCGCTGCAAATGGCCTCAATCAAAAAACCCCGTATATTTTTATATACGGGGCTACCCTATTCGGCTTTATCCAGATAGAACCTTACGATTTCCTCCAGAAGTTCATCCCTTTCCAATCGTCTGATAACGCTTCTGGCGTTTTGATGGTTGGTTATGTATGTAGGGTCTCCTGAAAGAATATAGCCTACAATCTGGTTGATAGGATTATACCCCTTTTCCTTTAATGCCTGATATACGGTTAAAAGCAGCTCTCTGGCTTCATTAACCTTTTCTTTGTCAACCTTGAACATCATTGTTTCGTTATTTGGCATCTGACATCACTCTCCAACCTCATGTATTGCACAAACTCAGGAATAGATCCTTCTATTTTTCATGCCGAAGCATGCATCCATTATAAATTGTCTTAACTTATGTATTTTAAGTATATACTATATAGTTTAATATAAGAGTATAATTTATGCAATACACATTAAAACCCAACAGCTTGCTTACGGTCCTTTATTAGCCCGAATGCTGGGATTTCTTAGACAAGCCTCAATGTTGCGGTTTCGCTACCCATCAGGCTTCCATGATGCGGCCCAGCATATAATCCTCTTCAATTTCCTCCAGCTTTGCTTCCAGTATTTCGCCTTTATAATTATAATCCCCTTTACACCGCACTCTTATGTAATTTGCAGTGAGTCCTTCGATAAATCCGTCCCCGTTTTTTACCTCCTGCTCAAACAGCACCGGCATGGTCCTTCCTGCATAAGCTTTGTTATAGTTCAGCATGCTTTTGTCGGAAAGCGCAATGAGCCGCTTGCTTCTTTCCTCTTTGACCTCGGGGGATACCTGGTTGGGAAATTGGGCGGCGGGGGTTCCTTTCCGGGGTGAATATTTGAAAATGTGCATTTTGGCAAACCCTATCTCTTTCAGAAATTCATAGGTCCTGCCGAACTCCTCCTCCGTTTCTCCGGGGAAGCCCACCATCACATCGGTGGTCAGCGCCACGTCCTTTATATTCTCCCGGAGCAAGTCCACCACTTCCCTGTATTTCGCCGTATCATATTTCCTGTTCATCCGCTTCAGCGTCTCGTCACACCCGCTCTGAAGTGAAAGGTGATAGTGGGGACAGAGTTTGGGGGCTTCCTTCGCCAGTTGTATAAACTCCTCCGTAATAGTTGTGGGTTCAACGGAGCCCAGCCTGATCCTTTCGATTCCATCGATGTCATGGATTCTCCGGATGATGTCCACAAGGGAAGTGGTTTTCAGGTCTTTTCCATAGGAAGCCACATGGATGCCTGTAAGCACGATCTCTTTAAAGCCCTTGCCTGCAAGTCTTTCAACCTCCCCGGTCACATCTCCGGGCAGCCTGCTCCTGACAGGGCCTCTGGCATAAGGAATGATACAGTAGGCGCAAAACTGGCTGCAGCCCTCCTGTATTTTGAGGTATGCCCTCGTTCGCTCCTTGTAGTTGTCCACATTCAATTCTTCAAAGCTCCGCGTGCTCATAATGCTGTCTACGGCGCTGATTTTGTCCTGTCCTTCTTCCACTTCATTTATATAATCGAGGATTTTTCCTCTTTCTTTGGTACCGATGACGATATTGACCCCGGGTATGTTGATGACCTCATCCGGAGCGGTCTGGGCGTAGCAGCCCACCACGGCCACGATGGCATCCTCGTTTCTGCTTTTCGCCCTCCGGATCATTTGCCTGGACTTCCTGTCGCTCAGGTTTGTGACGGTGCAGGTATTGATGACATATACATCCGCCCAAGCCTCAAACTCCACAACTTCATATCCGGCCCCCTCGAAAATGCCTGTAAGGGCTTCAGTCTCATACTGGTTAACCTTGCACCCCAATGTATAAAAAGCAGCCTTTTTCATCCATCCTCCACTTTCATTGCAGTTAATTTTATTATTGTACCATATAAAATTTCCCCTTAAAAGCATTCCAACATGCAAAAAATCGGATAAAGCGGCCTGCAAACCGCCTTTACCCGATTTTTGCATAAATTTAAAGCAAAAAGTTTGTTATAACTGCACAATAAGGGGTAAAAACATACATACAAGCCTATTTCAGCCACTTTTCCCCTTTCCCGCATGAAAGATTTAACAATCTCGTGATTGACTGTAAAGTACAAACGGGATAATATTAGATTAAGGCAATTTCCAGCAAAAAACAATCTGGACATTAGCTACAGCATAAGGAGGTTGTATTATGAAGGCATTCAATATAGCTTTAAAATCAATAACTGATGTAAAAGATTTCGTTAATATCGTTAACAGGTACGATTTCGACGTGGATTTATCATCCGGACGCTATGTGGTAGACGCCAAGTCCATCATGGGAATATTCAGCCTGGACCTGAGCAAGCCCATAAGAGTGCAGGTACATACCGATGATTGCGGCGAATTCTGTGATCAAATAAAAGCTTTTGTAATATAGTTGAAGAAAAGCAAGACATTCAAAGGAGCGATTCATCGAACCGCTCCTTAAATTTTGTCCTATTTTCCTCCGCTGCTTTACTCAGGCTTTCTTTACTTTCAAATCATTATCTTCTCTTTTTCTTCAATATGTCCACGTAGACCGCCAGAAGGATGACCAGGCCCTTGGCAATCAGCTGCCAGAAGGAATTGATGTTCAGCAGGTTCAGGCCGTTGTTGAGGACTCCGATGACCAGCGCCCCAAGGACTGTCCCTCCGATTTTTCCCACGCCCCCCGAGAAGCTGGTGCCTCCCAGTACTACGGCGGCGATGGCATCCAGCTCCCAGCCCTGGGCAACGGTGGGCTGCCCGGACCACATCCTGGCGCTCAGCACCACGCCCGTCACCCCGCAGAGAAATCCGATGAGTGTATATACCAGTATTTCAACTCTTTCAATGTTGATTCCTGAAAATCTGGCCGCGTCCCTGTTGCCTCCCACCGCATAGACATACCTGCCGAATTTGGTTTTGTTGAGGAGCAGGGAGCAAACCACCAGAAACACCAGGGAGTAGATGATGGGAAGGGGGATGGGACCCAGATAGCCGTTTCCCAGGAACACAAAATCCTGGTCCGTCGTCCGGATGGGATTGCCCCCCGTGTATACGTAGGCGGCTCCTCTGGCGATCTGCATCATGGCCAGGGTTACAATGAAGTAGGGCATTTTTGTTTTGGCGGCGATAAATCCGTTCATGAAGCCGATAAGCGTTCCGATGGCGATGCCGATCAGAGCCGCAGGCAATACGGGCATGTGGTCCCTCACCAGCAGTCCCGCCGCTATTGTGCCGGAAATCGCCACAATGGACCCCACCGACAGGTCTATTCCCGTGATGATGATGGCAAAGGTCATGCCGAAAGCAATGTTGGCATTGCTTGAAACCTGCCTTAAAACGTTCAATATATTATCTGCGGTTAAAAAGGCCGGAGTCAAAAAGCTCAGCACTGCCGACATGGCCAGCAGGCCGATCAGGACCCCCAGGTTTTCCTTGAAATATTGGAAGATTCCTCCCACAAATCTGTTTTCCGCAAGGAATGCTTTTCTTTCTCTTTCCACACTAGCTTGCATTTCCTATCCCTCCAGTAGCGTAATGCATTATTTTTTCCTGATCCAGTTCATGCCGTTCAAGCACGCCGGCGATGGCTCCATTGCACATGACCATGACCCTGTCGCTCATATTGATGACCTCAGGCAGTTCGGAGGAGATCATGATGATTCCCACCCCCTGTTTTGCAAGCATGCTCATGATGGAGTAAATCTCCGCCTTGGCTCCCACATCCACGCCCCTTGTAGGTTCATCCAGTATCAGTACCTTGGGGGCCGTGGCCAGCCATTTGGCAATGACGACCTTCTGCTGGTTGCCCCCGCTCAAATTGCCTGCAAGCTGCTTTGCCGAGGGTGTTTTTATGGCGAGTTTCTCAATATAGCGGGATATGATGGAATCCTCCACCTTCCTGTCCGTGCCTGCAAATTTTATAAACTGCTTCAGCACAGGCAGGGTAATATTGTAGCCCACGCTCTGGATCAGTACCAGTCCCTGCTCCTTGCGGTTTTCAGGCACAAGGGCTATGCCGTTGCCCATGGCGTCCAGCGGTGTCCTTATATTGAGTTCCTTCCCTTCCAGCCGGATACTGCCTGATTGAAAACTGTCAATTCCAAAGATGGCCCTGGCCAGTTCCGTACGCCCGGCACCCACCAGCCCTGAAATTCCCAGAATTTCGCCCTTTCTCAGGCTGAAGCTGATATCCTTCAGCACCATTTCCCTCCGGAGGTTTCTGACTTCCAGTATGACCTCCCCCGGAACATGGTCCTCCCTTTTATACAGCTCTGTAAGCTCCCTTCCCACCATCATGGCAATCAGCTCATCCTTTTTTGTGCCGGAGGTAACCCGGGTGCCAATGTACTTTCCATCCCGCATTACCGTTACCCTGTCGGTAATCTTGAAAAGCTCCTCCATCCTGTGGGAAATATATATAACTGAGATATTTTTCTTTCTCAAATCGCCGATGGTTTTAAAGAGCATATCCACTTCCTTCTCTGTAAGGGAGGCCGTGGGTTCGTCCATTACGATAATTTCCGCCTCCACTGAAAGGGCCTTTGCGATCTCAACCATCTGCTGCTGTGCCACACTCAGTTCCCTGACCCTGGTCCTGGCCCTTATATTGAGCCCTAATGAGTCCAGGATCTCCTGTGCTTCCGAGTCCAGTTCCTTATCTTTCACAAAGCCTGTTTTCCTTGAAATCCGCTCTCTCCCGAGAAACATATTTTCAGCCACCGTCATATAAGGTACCAGGCATAATTCCTGGTGTATGACGCTTATGCCTTTTGCCTGGGAGTCGTGAACCCCCGTAATTGTGCATTTTTCTCCTTTGATATAGATCTCGCCCTCATCCACGCTGTATATTCCCGCCAGGATTTTGATGAGCGTGGATTTTCCCGCTCCGTTTTCCCCCAGCAAGGCGTGGACCTCTCCGTATTCCAGCTCAAAATCCACCGAATTCAATGCATATACGCCTGGAAAACGTTTGTGGATATTCTTCATTGTCAAAATCGTATCGCCCATACGCTTCCTACCTCTTTTCATATCAGCAAGGCTTCCCATCAGCCTGCCAGGCGGTTCCCTGCGATATGTGCCTCCTGGGTCCCGGGCTGATAAAAGCCGTAACTTCCGTCCCTAAATTTAAAGTTTTGCCCGGCCGGGCCGGGCAAAACTTTAATCCAATAAAACTTTTATATTTTAATTAATGCTTATTGCCAGCCGTCGGTGCCGAACTGGTCCACATTGTCCTTGGTGATGAGCGTTACAGGAACCAGAATGGTCTTATCCACCGTTTCGCCTGCCAGGATTTTGTATGCGGTTTCAGCGGCGGTTTTGCCGATTCCCTTCGGAGATTGGGCGGCAGTGCCGGTCAGCTTGCCGTCTTTAACCATCTTCTTGGCATCGGGAGCTCCGTCCACACCGTAAATCAATACGTCCTTTTCCCTCTTTGCGGCCTGCATGGCTGCAAGGGCACCCATGGCCGTGGGGTCGTTAAGCCCGTAAACCACATCAATCTGTTTCTGCGCCTGCAAGATGTTTTCCATCACCGGCATTGCTTTTTCAAGCTGTCCGTCGGAAGTCTGCTTCGCAACGATTTTCCACTCCGGCTTGTCTTTGATGGAATCCTCAAAAGCTTTTGTCCTGTCAATGGCGGATTTCGCAGTGGGATGCTCCAGCAATACCACATTGCCGCCTTTTAACCTCTTTGCCACGTCTTCAAACACCAGAACGCCGGCCTTGTAGTTGTCGGAAGCAACGACCGATGCTACCAGGTCAACATCAAAAACAGGGGCGTCTACATTGATGATGGCGATGTTGGCCTTCTTTGCAGCTTCCAGCGCAGGCTTTACACCCTTCCAGTCAACAGGGTTGAGGAATATGGCATCAACCTTCTGTGCGATAAGGTCTTCGATCTGGCTGATTTGCTTTGCCTGGTCAAGTGCCGGGTCAAGTGCTACAACACTGTCGCCCTTGGGTTCTACCACCGATTTGATACCGTCGTTCAAAGCGATGAAGAAAGGATTGTTCATTGTCATATAGGTTGCACCGAATTTGCGGGCCTTCTTTTCCTCTTTGGCAGGCTCCGCAGCCTTTGCAGGTTCTTCCTTCTTTACCTCTTCCTTGGCGGGCGCCTGGGCTGCCTGCTGGGAACCTGAACCACATGCCGTCAGTGAAGTAAGGGCGAAGATGACAGCGAATAGCAATACCAGTATTTTTTTACTCGACATAAAATGACCTCCTGAATTTAAGAATTATTCTGACTTCCCTCAACCGGCCGGATTGATTTGCCTTATGCATTTATTATAGGAATTATTGGGTTTTGAAACATATGTGGATTGTCACCGGATTGCGGTGACATTTGTCATATGGAAAATGACAGTTGTAAAGAACAAAAGCATAAAAGGCCTTAACCTACACAGGTTAAAGCCTTTTATGCTTTGCAAGTTTTTATGTTCATCACCATTGGACGGGGTATTCCTCCACATTGTCCTTATCGATGAGCTCTATGGGGATGGTGATATTTTTCTCCACTTTTTCCCCTGCCAGAAGCCTGTACGCCGTCTCCGCCGCGGCCGTACCAATCTTTCTGGGCAGTTGGGCGGAGGTGGCTGTCATCTTTCCCAGGGCGATGAGCTGCCTGGCCTCCGGAGCACCGTCTACTCCGTATACCAGCGTACCCTTCAGCTTTCCTGCCGCCTCAAGGGCCGCAATGGCTCCGATGGCGGAAGGGTCGTTGATTGCAAAAACCGCATCGATTTTTTTACACTGCACCATCGCATCCTCCATGACGGGCATTGCGTATTCCAGCTGCCCGTTGGCGGTATTTTTTGCCGCAATCCTGTAATTCCCGCTTCCGGCCAGGGTATCCTCAAAGCCTTTTGCCCTGTCCACCGCCGACTTCGCCGTGGGATGGTCAAGGATGACCACATTTCCCCCGGGAAGCTTCTTCATCAGGTGCTTTGCGGCTACCACACCGGCGTTGTAGTTGTCCGAAATAATGGTGGAGGCCACCATGCTTTCGTCAAATACCGGGGAATCCACCACAATTACAGGAGTCCCGGCTTTTTGAGCCGCTTCCAGCGCCGGCCTGATCCCTTTCCACTCCACGGGGTTCAGAAAAATCAGCTCCACCTGCTGGGCGACCAGCTCCCCGATGCAATTAATCTGCCTGTTTATGTCCAACTGGGGGTCCAGGGTCATCAGCTTGTCGCCTTTTTCCGTCAATACCTTTTTTATTTCACCGTCCAGAATTACGAAATAGGGATTATTCAAGGTCATGTAGGAAGCTCCGAATTTCTTCGCATTCCTGCCCGCCAGGACCTGTCCTTCCCTCTCGCCGCCTCCCGGCACATCCCCATCTTTAAACCGCAACCCGTATTCAAGGCCGCTGCAGGCCGTCAGAAGCAAGCTGAGAACCAACGCAGCCAAAACCGTTATGATTGGCTTTTTCCCTAAAAACATGCCATCACCAACTTCAATTTAATGGTCTCCAAAGAGCAAAGCTCATGGATTTTTGGCCTTACTGCTTCAAAAACTTGTTAATCTCTCTGTCAATATAGGATAGTGCACTTTCAACATTCTTTTCCCCGTTTATGACCTGAAAAATCTCTTTGTCCGCCATGTTCATGGCTTCCTCATATTTCTGGAACCGCGGCGTAACGGTGGATTTCTCTATGACCTGGCTGAGCAGCTTCATATCGACGATATTCTCTTCATCGGGATTGTACTTCAGCATTTCCTGCCGGCCTTCTTCCGACTCCGTGACTTCCCTTACCACAGGGACCCCGTGGGAATACCGGAAGACATTCATCTGGTTGTTTTTGTCGCTGGTAAGAAACTTGAGAAACTCCCACGCTTCCTTCTCATGTCTGGCTTTGGAACTGATGCCGAAAAGAAAGCTGTAAAGCTCCGAAGCGTTGTCCCCGTTTGGTCCTCTGGGAAGATTGATGCATTCCCATTCAAAGCCCGAGTACTTCTTCACCCTGTAGGGATAGGGCTTATAGGCCCTGTAGGTGGAGAAGGGAAATGGGCGGAAAGCGACCTTGCCGCTGTCGAAATCGTCGGAGGTCACCCTCACATTGTGGTTGAGGCTGTTGAGCTTCACCGTAAACCGGACGGAATCCATGACTCCCTGGCTGTTAAAGCTGGCCTTGTTGCCGTTTGCGTCAAAAAGCTTCTGCCCGTTGGTATACACCGCATGCTGCCAGTTGAAGCCATATACCCCGAATTGGTCGATGATCCCGTCTCCGTTTGTATCCTTTGTGGCGCTCCTGCAGATATTGTAAAAATCCTCCCAGGTCCAGCTCCCTTTGGGCAGCTGGATATTTTCCTTGCTCAGCAGCGTCTTGTTCACAAACATCAGCACCGGAACCACCTCAATGGGCAGTGCATATTGAGAGCCTTGAAACTGTCCGGATTTTACGGCATTTACATACATCTTCCCGATATCAAATCCGCTGTCATCCTTTATGAGGGTATCCAGGTTTTTCATGACGCCAATGGAGGCAAAAGTGTTGAAGTCCCCCGACAGGACACAAAAAACATCCGGCTCCGTACCTTTGACGATCTTTTGGGAGAACCATTCGGAATAGTCGGTCTTCTGGGTTCCACTCCTGTATTTGATTTTGACCCCGGGATGCAGCCTTTCAAACTCGGCGATGGCCTCGTCAAACACCCGGTAGCTCTGCCAGTTGGGCACATCCCAGTTGCTCCCTGCAAAAATCCCCAGTTCCAGTTGTATCTGGCTTTTATAGTCCTTATAGAGCATGAGGCTCCATACAAGCAAGCCAAGCAGGACAACCGCCGGGATGAAGAAAAATATTCTTTTACGGCTCAACGTTACCACCTTATTCTTCGATTTTTTTCATGCTGAGTCCCGACTGGACGGCATAAATGGCGATCTGTGTCCGGTCCCTCAGTTCCAGCTTGCTCAGAACGCTGCTTATGTAGTTTCTTACGGTTCCTTCGCTGAATTTCAATTTGTCGGTGATTTCCTTGTTTGACATGCCCAGGCCGATCATCTGAATAATCTTGAGCTCATTCTTGTTCAAATCCGCCGTCGCACTTTCATTGACCTTGATAATGTAATCCGCATGGGCCATTTGTGAAAAAAACCGGAATACCTTGGCGGCAATATTGGGGTTGATGAGAGCTCCCCCTTTTGCAACGGTCCTTATGGCTTCCACCAGCTCTCCAATGGATATGCCCTTCAGCAGATAGCCGCTGGCTCCGTTTTTTAAGGCGTTGAAAACATACTCATCATCATCGAAGGTAGTGAGCACGATGATCTTGATGTCCGGATAGTTCTCCTTAATGATCTGGATGCACTGCACTCCGTCCAGTTCAGGCATCCTTATGTCCATAAGGATAACCTCAGGCCTGAGGCTCCTTGTCATCCGTATGGCTTCCCTTCCGTTTTCAGCCGTGCCCACGATCTCAATATCCGGTTTGTTGCTGAGCATGATTTCAAGGCTCTGTCTTATCAGCTCCTGGTCTTCCGCGATCAATACCCTTATCATTCTTTACCCCCATCGGATAGGAATTTCAACATTGGTGGCAAAACCTCTTTCGCCACCGCTTGAGAACTCAACGAGTCCGCCCAGCATCTCCACCCGTTCCCGGATGTGCCTCAGGCCGAAGCCGTCGTTTATACTTTCACAGCCGATGCCGTCATCGCTTATTTTGAGCTTCAGCCGGAAATTTTCAAATTTCAATTGAATATGGATTTCCTTTGCATTGCCATGCCGAACGGAATTTGTTATGCTTTCCTGAACAACCCTGTAGACCGTTTCTTCTTCGTCGGCATTCATGCCGGACTGCTTCCCCTCGATTTCCAGCAGCACCCGGGTGTTGGTACACCCGTTGATATCATCCGCCAGCTTTTGCAGCGCCGGAATCAGGGAGAACCTTTCCAGCGCATCCGGACGCAGCTGCTGCACCGATCTTCTTATGTCCAGCAGGCCCTTCCTGGCCAGCTCGGTGATTTTACCCAACTGCACCTTTGTCTTGTCCATATCCATGCCAATGAGCTCGGTACAGGCCTCAAGACCCGTAGCAATGCCGGTAAGGGTATGTCCGATGGTATCGTGAATCTCCCTGGCCAGCCTGTTTCTTTCACGGGTCTTGGCCATTTCCTCGGATTTTTTCGTATACTCTTCCAGTTGGATATTTGCAATTTGGAGCTCCTCCGCAGTCTTGAAAAGCCGGTCGTAGAGCTCTTTGATTTTGGTGTTTTCATCAATTTGCCCCTGAATGACAAAAATCATAAAAACGATGAACACCATTTCGTTCAGGGAGGTCAGGATGTTGCGTATGCTGAAAATATACAGCCGCTGGCTGCTGGTATAGTACTCCATATAGTCGTTGATGGAAAACATGTTGAGCTTTATGGAAAAAATGTCATAGTCAAAAAGGATATAGACAAGAATTGAAAAGATGAGAAACAAATACTTTCTCTTCTTGCCTTCAATATAAATGACGATATTGGCAATGGCAAGAAGCAGGATGCCCTTGTAGCCCATGTTCAGAAAATACATAATGAAAATGCAGATGGCGATGTCCAGGAGGCAAAAGGCGTACATCGCCAGGGGCTTGTCCCTGAAGATTTTTTCCCTTAAAAATATGCTGGCGATCATCAGCACCAGCAGTAAAACCGAAAAAACAGGAACCTTCCACGGAGTGGTAGGGATGTACCTGATCCTCTCCAGAAACTCCCTGGCTTTATCACTGGAGCAGATAAGCTCGGTGGTCATATAGATCACTGCCGACATAAACGATATTACCATCAAATTCAGTGCAAATAAAAAGGTCCTGGTGATTGTAATGTTCCTTTGCTTAACCGTAATACCCCACCGTCCCTTGCCCCATTGATGCAGACAGGGTACATAATTCAAATTATGTACCCTGTCTGTCTTTCAAATTAATTCTAGCAATTGCATTATAAAAATTCAAGTTATTTTTGTACAAATTACCGTGCCAGCTTCAATATTTCCAGAACGTCCTTCTGTCCAAGCTTCACGAAATTCCCCAGGGTATGGGTATCTCCGTCGGTACCCTTCTCTGCCATTTCTTCCAGCCTGTCGTCTCCGGCTCCCAGATCTTTCAGATTCACGGCCAGGCCGATTCTCTTAAAGAAGCCTTCCAGCCTTTTAATGCCTTCCAGCGCCGTACGCTCCGCGGACCAGAAGTTGTTGTCCACATTCCACACCCTGCTGGCAAACTGGGCAAACCGCGTAATGTCATGCCTGTAAACATATTTCATCCATGCGGGGAAGACAACGGCAAGACCTGCTCCATGAGCCACATCGTAAATCCCGCTGATTTCATGCTCGATGTCGTGGGAGGCCCAGTCTCCGATCCTTCCCGTATTCAACAGGTTGTTGTGGGCAATGGTTCCCGCCCACATGACTTCCGCCCAGGCATCGTAATTGTCCGGCTGTTCCAGCACCACCGGCACATTGTTGATGATGGTCTTCATGGTGGATTCAATGAGCCTGTCTGTAAACTCCACGTTTTTCACATTGGTAAAATAGCGCTCCATCAGGTGTGCCAGTATATCCGCAGCGCCGCATGCCACCTGGAAGGGCGGCAGCGTAAAGGCCAGTTCCGGATTCAGGATGGAAAACCTGGGATAGATGAGTTCCGAATTGACGGCGCGCTTGTACCAGCCTTCCTCCTTGGTTATAACGCTGCCGGTGCTGGCCTCGCTTCCCGCAGCGGGGATTGTGAGTACCGTAGCAACGGGCAGGGCTTTTTCCGGCACCGCCTTGCCGGTATAGAAGTCCCACACGTCTCCTCCGTAAGGAACCCCGATGGCAATGGCCTTTGCGGAATCGATGGCGCTTCCTCCTCCCACGGCGAGGATGAGGTCCAGATTGTTCTCGCGGCAAAGTTTAATACCCTCATATACAAGGCTGAGCCTGGGATTGGGTTTGACTCCCCCCAGTTCCACATATTCAACACCCGCTTCCTTCAAAGAAGCCGTGATCCTGTCATAAAGTCCTGTTTTTTTTACGCTTCCGCCGCCGTAATGCAGCAGAACCTTTTTACCATAGGCCAGGGCTTCCCTGCCTGCCTGGGCTTCCGTCCCCCTGCCGAAAATTATTTTTGTAGGATTTTGAAAAACAAAATTATCCATGCTCGACCTCCTCGTCCCTTATTAATCTATACCATGTATAGGTGATTTTATCATTAATCAAACATCAAGTCCATTTCCTCCGGCTGCTTTTCCGTAATAACTTTTATGCCGTTTTGCAGCAGCAGCTCGGCGGTAACACCATTCCCTTCCACAAGCTTCCCCGAAAAAGTCCCGTCATAGATGAGGCCGCAGCCGCAGGAGGGGCTTTTTGCTTTTAACAACGCGCTTTTGGCCCCTACCGTTTTTGCTATTTTCAACACTTCCCCGGCCCCCAGCACAAATCTGCCAGACAAATCCTCTCCCGTACTGCTTAAAACCCTGCAATCCCCCCGCAGCACTCCGGCTCCCGTACCATCCTTTATTTCGGCCGTAGGCCTTGGTGTGGGCGAACCGCCAAGCTGCTCGGGGCATACGGGTATGGCCCTTCCCTCCGCAACCAGCCGGACGGCCTTTTCACAAAGGCTGTTTTTACCGTCATACCTGCAGTCAATCCCCGCCAGGCACGCACTCACAATGATCATCCCTCGGTCCCCCTCGAATTTAACCCTTCTTCTTGTTTCCCTTCCTGCTTTTTTTCTTCCCTGTTATGCTCTTCAACACCTTGGGATCGATCACCTTTTTCTTCCTCCCGGTGCCTTTGTCCCTGTTGAATTTCACGGCAGAACGGTTCTTTTCATTCCCCGGGGCATCTCCCTGCCTCTCCTCCAGGAGCACGAAGTCGATCTGCCTGCTCCCGATATCGGCCTTTGCCAGCTTTACCCTGGCCGGATCCCCGATGCGGTATATCTTTCTGGTCCTTTCACCGATGATATAGTGCTGCTTGTCGTCATATATGTAGTAGTCATCGTCCATGCTGCTCATTCTGACAAGCCCTTCAATGGTGTTGTCCAGCTCGATGAACATGCCGAAGGAGGTGACGCTGGAGATGATACCGTCAAAATCTTCTCCCTCATGGGCTTTCATGTATTCTACCTTTTTGAGGTCCTTGGTTTCCCTTTCGGCCTCTTCCGCGGCTCTTTCCCTTTCGGAGCACTGCTTCGATATCTCTGGCAGTCTTTGATTCAAGAGCTCTTCCCTGTTTTCATTCATCTTCCCTTTAATGTGCTCTTTCATGATCCTGTGAATGATCAAATCCGGATAGCGCCTTATGGGAGAAGTGAAATGGCTGTAATATTTGGCCGCCAGTCCGAAGTGTCCCAGGCTCTGATGACTGTAACGGGCCTTTGCCAGGGACCGCAGCATGACGGTGCTGATAATTCTTTCCTCTTTCTTGCCCTTCACCTTGGTCAGCAGTTCCTGCAACGCCTTGGGGTGGATCTTGTTGATGCCCTTCAAATGATATCCCAGGGTTCTCACAAACTCTGCCAGGTTCTCGATCTTCTCGCTGTCGGGGTCCTCATGGATCCTGTAAACAAAGGGAGAATTGGCCCAGTAGAAGTGCTCGGCCACCGTCTCGTTGCACAGCAGCATGAATTCTTCGATGATCTTGTTGGCAATTGTAATTTCATACCGTTTCACATCCACGGGCTTTCCCTTGTCGTCAAGGATGATCTTGGCCTCTTCGAAGTCGAAGTCGATGGCCCCCCTGGCAAACCTCTTCTTTCGGAGGATAACCGCCATTTCCTCCATGAGTCTGAAATCCTCCAGCAGGTAATCATACCTTTTGCACAGCTCCTCGTCCTTTTCCACGAGGATTTTGAACACGTTGGTGTAGGTCATTCTCTCGTCAATATTGATGACGCTTTCAAATATCTCATGGTTGTATACCCTGCCCTGGGCGTCCATGTCCATGATTACGGTAAAAGCAAGCCTGTCCACCCGGGGGTTGAGGCTGCAGATTCCATTGGACAGCTTCCTGGGAAGCATGGGGATTACCCTGTCCACCAGGTAGACACTTGTGCCCCGCTTAAGCGCTTCCTTGTCCAGCGGCGAGTTTTCCATCACGTAATGGCTTACGTCGGCGATATGCACTCCCAGCCTGTAGTTTCCGTCCGGAAGCCTTTCGACGGATACGGCATCGTCCAGGTCCTTGGCATCCTCTCCGTCGATGGTGACCATCCTGAGCCCGCGCAAATCCCGCCTGCCCCTTGTCATCTCCTCCGTAACCGTTTCACTGATGGCTTCCGCCTGCAGCACCACATCCTCGGGGAATTCCTCCTTCAGGTCATAGGCTTTTATGATGGACAGGATATCGGCACCCGGTTCATCTTTATGTCCGATGATTTCGACAATTTTACCTTCTGCGTTCCGCCTTTTCTCGGGCCATTTTATGATTTCGGCGACCACCTTCATTCCCGGTTTTGCCCCGTTGATCTCATCCTTCGGGATGAATATGTCCCCCGAGACCTTGACATCGTCGGGCACCACGAAGCCGAAATACCTGCTGTCCTCAAAGGTTCCCACCACCGTCCTGTTGGCCCTGTGGATGATGCGTATTATTTCACCTTCGGACCTCTTATCGGAGATGGATTTCTTGTTTACACGGGCAATGACCCGGTCGTTGTGCATGGCGCCGTTAAGGCTGTCGGCAGGAATAAAGATATCCCGGATGTCCTCATCGTCGGGGATGACAAAACCAAACCCCCGTTCATTTCCCTGGATGCGTCCCACCACCAGGCTCATCTTCTCCGGCAGGCCATACCTGTCTTTATGGGTTTTGAAAATTTTTCCCTCGTTTTCCAGCTCTTCCAGCAGGCTTCTGAAAACCTCCACATCCGGGTCAGGTACGTCCAGCACCCGCAAGAGCTCAACAAACAGCAGGGGCTTGTATGCATCCTCTTTCATGAAAGCCAGGATGCGCTCTTTTCTTTCATTTAATACAGTATTTAAATTTTCATCCATGTTCAAACCACCATTATCATTAAATTATTGTTTCATCCCTATTTATTATACCTACTCTAAGGGAAGTTTAAAAATAAATCTTTCTTTAAAATACATTATTTATATTATTTGCGCAAACTGCCAAATAAATAACCGGTTTTCATGTTTATGTAGAAAAAATACCGGCACATAAGGCTGCCGGTATCTGTAAAGTTGTACTAAATCCCAGGCTCCCCCGATATTTTCTTCACAGCCCCCAGAGCAATGTCCACAAGCTCCTCCGGCGGCATCCCCAGTTCATTGCAGCCGGTGAGCAGTTCCCTGCCTTCCTCCCGGCGAAAGGACTCTTCCTTGAGCTTTTCCAGCAATGCCTTCCCATTTGCCTCTTCCAGCTTGCCGGAGGGAAGAGCCGGTGCTTCTTCGAGGATGAATCCGGATACGGCGTTCGCCGCATAAAGGGCCTTGTCAATTCTCCTGTTCCTGGGTATGCCATGGCAGGCATTGTGGGCTTTAACCGCATAGACAATTTCATCATCCACTCCCAGGGTTTCCAGTATATCCGCTGCTACAATGCCATGCATGGCCATATTGGAAGCCGTCCTGTCATAATCGATGTCGTGCAGCAATCCGGCCATGGCCCATTTATTGGCATCCTCTTTGAAGTGCTCCGCCAGCTCTCTCATAATGGCTTCCACCGCCAGTGAATGCCGGATAAGTTTCCGGTTTGTCAATCTCCCCATCAGTTCCTCCAGTGCCTGGATACGGTCCATTACCATCACCCCCGCAGAAAAGAAAATAGTCTTACTTATTTTATACTAAAAATTTAAAGTTTTTTCAATACACGCCAAAAAAGGATTCCTTCACCAAGGAATCCCTTAACTATCACAACTTAAAAATTACCTGTTTATCAGCAGCTGCAAAGCAATTGAAGTCACCAGAAACGCGATGGCAGCAAAGGTTGTATACTTGCTGAGTAATGCGTCAATGGTACGGCCCTTGTTCTTACCGAAAAAGGTTTCAGCACCTCCTGCAATGGAACCTGACAAACCGGCTGACTTACCGGACTGAAGCAAAACGATGACAATAATGGATACGGCAAATATTATTTGGAATATGTTTATCAATACTCTAGCTACGCCCAAGGAATACACCTCCTAAAAATTCAGGGAACAGAAAACAGTGATAAAAATATCGGCACCCGTATGGGTGTGTTTTCTGAATTCAACGGATTAAATTCTACCACATACCGGAATAAAAAGCAAGCCTGGCAAGGCTTGCTTTTTATAAAATTTTGGACAACCCGTCCTATTTGTTCTTCAAGTTGAACCATGCATCCAATCCGGGATATTCGCTGACATCTCCCAGCTCTTCTTCAATCCTGATCAGCTGGTTGTATTTTGCCACACGGTCCGTCCTGGAAGGCGCTCCGGTTTTGATCTGTCCCGCATTCACGGCTACTGCGATGTCGGCAATGGTAGCATCCTCCGTTTCACCCGACCTGTGGGATACAACGGCGGTATAGCCTGCCCTGTTTGCCATCTGGATGGCGTCGAGGGTTTCTGTGAGAGTGCCGATCTGGTTAACCTTAATGAGGATGGAATTTGCCACGCCCATGTCAATACCTTTCTTTAAGCGCTCGGTATTGGTTACAAACAAATCGTCGCCAACCAACTGTATTTTATGTCCCACGCTTTCCGTAAGCAGCTTCCATGCCTCCCAGTCTTCCTCCGAAACTCCGTCCTCCAGCGATATGATGGGATACTTGTCCGCCAGCTCGGACCAGTAGGCCACCATTTCTTCTTTCGTCTTCATAATTTCGGTCTTCCAGAAGAAATATTTGCCCTCTTCGCCCTTCTTCTTGGCTTCTTCATACATTTCCGTGGCAGCCGCATCAATGGCGATCCGGAAATCCTCTCCCGCCCTGTAGCCTGCTTTTTCCACAGCCTCAAGGATGACCTGGATGGCCTCCTCATCCGACTTCAAATTGGGAGCAAAACCTCCTTCGTCACCCACTGCCGTGCTGTAGCCCTTATCCTTCAGCACCTTCTTCAGGTTGTGAAATACCTCCGCACACATCTGGAGGGCGTCCCTGAAGCAGCACGCACCTACAGGCATGATCATGAACTCCTGTATCGTAACGCTGTTGTCCGCATGCTTTCCGCCATTGATGATATTCATCATAGGAACAGGCAGCACTTTGGCATTTACGCCGCCGATATACTGGTAAAGGCTGATGCCAAGGGCCTCCGCGGCAGCCTTCGCAACCGCCATGGATACTCCCAGGATGGCATTTGCACCCAGCTTGCCCTTATTTTCCGTACCGTCCAAAGCAATCATCAATTTATCCACGGCCACCTGGTCGAAAACATTCATGCCTTCAACTTCAGGGGCAATCACGTTGTTCACATTATCTACTGCCTTCTGGACACCTTTTCCAAGGTATCTGTCCTTATCTCCGTCCCTCAATTCCACGGCTTCAAAAGCACCGGTGGATGCTCCTGAAGGTACGGCCGCCCTTCCTATGTAACCGCCTTCAACGATGACCTCAACCTCTACTGTGGGATTTCCTCTTGAATCAAGAATCTCCCTTCCAAACACACTTTCAATTTCAAGATATTGTTTCATTTTTCCATCCTCCCGATTCGTAATTTTTCTCAGAACTAGAATATCACCATTAATTATCCGTTGTAAAGTGCCAGGCAATGATTCAGAGTATATTTTAACCAATTTACCCCCCTTCTATCGATAGCAAACCTCAATTTTTCAAAAATTTAGTCCAAGTTTATGTTTGTACAGGGATTCAATTTGGTATAAGTATTAATGTCAATCTCTATACCATGCCCGGGGAGAGGTCTGAAGGTAATCAAAGATTTCCGTAAGATTACGGGCATGGGCGTATCTTTTGCATTTGTAATGGCAAAAATCACTAAATATTAAAAATTTTAAGGAGGTATTGCATATGGAAAGGCTTGTTGGAACCAGCGCCCCTGATTTTAAAATGGAGGCCGTCACAGGCAGCGGGGAAGAGTTCAAAACGGTAAGTTTGTCGGATTATAAGGGGAAGTGGCTGGTGCTGTTCTTTTACCCCCTGGACTTCACCTTTGTGTGCCCCACGGAAATAACAGGAATCAGCAAAAGGATCGACGACTTCAAGGCCCTAAACTCTGAGGTACTGGGTATAAGCATCGACAGCATTCATTCCCACAAGGCGTGGATAAAGGCATCTATCGAGCATGGAGGCCTGGGAAAGATCAATTACCTTCTCGCCTCGGACATCACCAAAGAAGTGGCCCAATCCTTCGGCGTGTTGATTGAAGAAGAAGGAATCGCCCTCAGAGGCCTGTTTATCATAGCCCCTGACGGAATCATCCGCTATTCCGTGGTGCATGACCTGAATGTAGGCAGAAGCGTGGACGAGACCCTGCGAGTGCTTCAGGCCCTTCAGTCCGGCGGTCTTTGCCCCATCGACTGGCAGCCGGGAGACGAACATTTAAAGGCATAAAATTAAGATGCAAAGAACTCAAAGCCTTGTGGAATACAGATAATGACAAGGCTTTGAGTTTATCTGTACTCCGACGGCACGATACCGGTAATTTTTTTAAAGGTCTTGTTAAAATTCGCCGAGTTGTTAAAGCCGCACAGGGTAGCAATTTCAAGAATACTCTTGTTTGTGGTCCTCAGATACTCCATGGCCCTGTAAACCCTTTTCCTGGATATGTAGGCGGAGGGACCGATACCGTTATACTTCTTAAAAAAAGTGGAAAAATAACAGGGATTCATATGGGCTATATTTGCCAGCTCTCCAAGGCTAAGCCCTTCCCCCATGTGATTTTCAATGTGTTCAAGCACCCGGTTTATGCACTTCAAGTCTTCCCTCAGCTTGCCGGGGTTTTTCTGGCTCTCTCTCACATACCCGTAAGACCTTATAAGGTATACCAGAATATTCAGGAGCTTTACCTTGACCATCAGCTCAAAGCCCGGAGGCCTTTGCAGGAATTCCTCCTCAATTTCCAGCAGCAGCCGGTAGATGTCCCTGGTGACCGGATTGTTTCTGTCCAGGCGGTTTGAAAAATTCTCGCTCCTGTCAAAAAATATCTGAAGGTAGCGGGAGTCAAACATGTTTCCTCCGTGGGTCCAGATAAACTGGGGCTCAAAATGGACCACCATGTTTACCAGCTCGCGGCATCCCCCAAGGTCGATGTCGTGGTGCTCGATATTGTTGAAGATGAAAACATCCCCCTGCTTTATATCATAGCTGTCATTGTCCACAAAGTATATTCCCTCGCCGGATTTTATGCAGGAAATCTCCAGGCGGTGATGGCAGTGTCCCCTGGACCTTTCATAAGGCTGTTTGAGGTAAAAATTCTCAAGTTCCAGAAGGAAAGAGCCCTCCGAAGAGAAAAGCATATTGCTCAGTTTAACCCGCCTCCTTTCACAAAGCCCGGCAATGCAAAAATAATTTGCGCCCGACTCCAGGTCTTGAGCATCGCAGCCCGTACTAATCAAAGCTTTCCACAATACTACCATATATTCTCACAGGACACAACCTAAAGAAAGTTTATATTCATGCAAAAATTGTTGAAGATATTTTCCGGGGATGCTGCTAAATTATATTCATAAGCCGGCTTTAGCAAATTAATGAAAAGGGGATTTCTATGATGCTCAATATTGGAATCATTGGCTGCGGAGCCATCAGCCGGAACAGGCATGCGCCGGAATACGCCGCAAATCCGGACTGCCGCATCACCGGCTATTATGATGTGACAAGGGAAAATGCCCTGGATCTCTCGAAGATATACGGCGGCCGGGTATTTGAAAGCCTGGAAGCCCTATTGGAGGACAAAAGCATTGACGCCGTGAGCGTATGCACCTCAAATGATTCCCATGCGCCTGTGACCATTGCCGCCCTGGAAGCGGGAAAGCACGTGTTGTGTGAAAAGCCCATGGCAACCGCCATCGAGGATGGGATCAAAATGATCGAAGCGGCAAAAGCGTCGGGCAGGCAGCTGATGATCGGCCACAACCAGAGGCTGTCTCCCGCCCACCTCCGGGCCAGGGAAATCTTGAGAAACGGAGAGCTGGGAAAACTGATAAGCTTCAGAACTACCTTCGGCCATGGTGGCCCCGAATCCTGGAGCGTGGATAAAAACCCAAACATCTGGTTTTTTAAGAAGCAGGCCGCTGCTGTGGGCGCCATGGGTGATCTGGGGGTGCATAAAGCCGACCTGATCCGCTGGCTCATCGATGATGAGATACAGGAAGTAAAAGCCTATGCCATGACCCTGGATAAAAAATTTGAAGACGGCCGGCCCATTGAGGTAGATGATAACGCAGTCTGCCTCCTGAAGTCTTCCACGGGGATTCTGGGAACCCTGACGTCCAGCTGGACCTATTACGGAGACGAGGACAACAGCACCGTTCTGTATTGCTCCGGCGGCGTGATAAAGCTTTATGACAATCCTGAATTTCCTGTGGTTGTGGTGAAAAAGAACGGAGAAAAGCTGTACTATAAGATGCCCGGAATTCAAACCAATGCCAGCCAGACGTCCTCCGGCGTTATTGACAGGTTTGTAGGCAGTATAAAAAATAACAGGCCCGTGGAAATTTCCGGAGAGGATGGCCTGGCAGCATTGAAAATAATCCTTGCCTGCATGGAAGCCGCTGAAAAAAACACCACTGTCACCATTCAACACTAATTGTGCTATGTCAAAATGGCATTGTTTATTCCAAAAAGGCTTCAAAGCACCGGAGAATGAATTGAAAGGAGAAAAGAAAATGTATCTTGGATTTTTAACCGTATGCCTTGGCAGCATGCCTTTAAAGGAGAAAGCCGCATGGGCAGCTCAGAACGGCTTTAAGGCCCTTGAAGTCGCCTGCTGGCCCGCTTCAAACACCAGGGACTACGCTTCCTGCGACATCGACGTAGTAAACCTCACGCAGGAGCGGGCAGACGAAATCAAAGCATATTTCAAAGAATTTGGCCTTACCCTGTCTTCCCTTGCCTACTACGACAACAATCTTGACAGGGACCCTGTAAAAAGGGCCTTTATCAACAACCACGTAAAAAAATGCATTGATGCGGCAGCTCTGCTCGGCGTACCGGCGGTGGGGACCTTCGCAGGCCGCAACATCGACGTGGACATAAACAGGAACTTTGATGCCTTTGAAGAGGTTTTCAGTGAATTGGCCGCCTATGCGGAAAGCAATAAAGTCAAGCTGATGGTGGAGAATTGCCCCATGGAGGGCTGGCAGGCCCCCGGCGTCCCCGGAACCATTTCCTTCAGCCCGGAATTGTGGGAGGAAATGTTCATCAGGGTACCTAGAAAAAATTTCGGTCTGAATTTTGACCCTTCCCACCTGGTTTTTCAATTGATTGACTATATCCCCCTGATCCCCAGGTTCAAGGACCGCATATTCCATGTCCATGCCAAGGATACGGAAATTTTTGAAGACAAACTCAGGTATTACGGCGTATTCAACCGGCAGCTGGACGCCGGACACAGCTCCGGTTATTGGAGGTACCGTATGCCGGGCCTGGGGCAGGTAGACTGGGGAAGGCTGGTCAAGGCGCTTAAGGAAATCGGCTATGACGGCGTGTTAAGTACCGAGCATGAAGACCCCCTGTATGAGGGCAACGAGGAAAAGGTTAAAGAAGGTCTGATTTTAGGGCGCAGGCATCTGGAACAGTTTATTGGATGAAGGAAAATAAAAAGGAGGCCGGTGAAAATACCGACCTCCTTTTGAGCTCAATTATTTTACAAGCAGGGACTCTCCCGTCATTTCCGCCGGTTTTTCCAGCCCCATGATGTCAAGCATGGTGGGTGCGAGATCGGCCAGCTTTCCTTCTTTAAGCTTCATAAATCCAAGCCCTACTCCGATCAGAGGAACGGGGTAGGTGGTATGTGCTGTGAAGGGTCCGCCCGTCTCATAGTCAACCATCTGCTCGGAATTTCCGTGGTCTGCAGTGATGAGGGCAACGCCTCCCTGTTCCCGGATTGCGGCCACCACTTTTCCCACGCAGGTGTCCACCGTTTCAACGGCGGTCTTTGCAGCCTCAAATATCCCTGTGTGGCCTACCATATCAGGGTTCGCAAAATTCAGAATGATGACGTCGTATTTCCCGGAGTTTATCCTGTTTACAGCCTCTTCCGTCACTTCGTAAGCGCTCATTTCCGGCTTGAGGTCATAGGTGGCTACCTTCGGCGAGGGGATCAGGGCCCTGTCCTCTCCTGCATATACCGCCTCGACTCCGCCATTGAAGAAGAAGGTTACATGGGCATACTTTTCCGTTTCGGCGATTCTAAGCTGCGTGTAACCCAGCCTGCTGATGTATTCACCAAAGGTGTTGGTAAGGCTTTCAGGCTTAAATGCAACGGTCACATTGGGCATGGTTTTATCATACTGGGTCATGCACACATAGTGCAGGGGGAAGAAATTCCTTTCAAAGCCGTCAAACTCAGGATCCACAAGGGTTCTGGAAATTTCTCTCGCCCTGTCGGGTCTGAAATTAAAGAATATGACGGAGTCATTCGCTCCGATGGTAGCCACGGGCTTACCGCATTCCGTTATGACGGTGGGCCTTACAAACTCGTCATATATCTCTTTCGAATAGGAATCGGCCACCGCTTGAACCGCGTCCGTCGCCTCCACTCCCAGGCCCAAAACCATGGCGTCGTAGGCCAGCTTGACTCTTTCCCACCGCTTATCCCTGTCCATGGCATAATATCTTCCCATGATGGAAGCAATCCTGCCCACGCCGATTTCCTTCAGCTTTGCCTCAAGCTCTTCCGTATATGCTTTTGAGCTGTCGGGAGGCACGTCTCTTCCATCAAAGAAGCAGTGGATGTAAACATCCTTAAGTCCTTTCCGCTTGGCCAGCTCAATCAATGCATACAAATGGGTGTTGTGGCTGTGGACGCCCCCATCGGAAAGAAGGCCGAAGAGGTGGAGCCGGGTGTTGTTCTGCTTGCAATTTTCTATCGCATCAAGGAATTCCTTTTTTTCATAGAAGTCGCCGTCTTCAATGGACTTGGTTATCCTGGTAAGCTCCTGGTATACGATTCTGCCGGCTCCTATATTGGTATGCCCGACCTCCGAGTTCCCCATCTGGCCCCTGGGAAGCCCTACGTCCATTCCGCTGGTCCTGACTTCCGTCACAGGATTGGTGGCCATGAGCCGGTCGATGTTCGGTTTGTTGGCGGCCTTTATGGCATTGCCCTCGATCCTGGGGTTATTGCCGAAGCCGTCTAGAATGATCAACGCAACAAGTTTATTTCCTTTCATAATTACACAATCCGCCCTTCTTATAATTCAATGTCATCGGACAATTGAGAGCAAAGAAATCATACTGATATAATAATCTCACAAAATGTGTACCGCCTAACAGCTAACGGAACAAA
Organism: Bacillota bacterium; assembly: GCA_023424965.1. Lineage (GTDB taxonomy): Bacteria > Bacillota > Clostridia > Acetivibrionales > JAFADI01 > JAFADI01. The sequence goes on along the minus strand of JAFADI010000098.1, from coordinate 11,078 downwards.
TATTATTGAAAAGGGCAACCCGACGGATTGCCCTAATCTTCTTTTTTGCCCAATTGTCAATTTGCTGTTTTATCCGTTGTACTTCGCGATCTTCTCGAAATCATCCAGCTTCAAGCTGGCGCCGCCTACAAGGCCGCCGTCGATATCCGACATGTTGAAGAGTTCTCCCGCACTTGCGGCAGTGACGCTTCCACCGTACTGCACCCTCACAGCCTGGGCTGTTTCTTCTCCATAAAGGGCTTCGACGGTCTTTCTGATGATGGCGCAAACCTCGTTGGCCTGTTCGTTGGTGGCTGTCTTGCCCGTACCGATTGCCCAGATGGGTTCATAGGCGATGACAAGCTTCTTGACCTGGTCTTCGCTCATTCCCTGCAGTGCAATCTTTACCTGGTACCTCACCAGGTCTGCGGTTACGCCCTGCTCTCTCTGGGCAAGGGATTCGCCGACGCACACGATAGGAGTCATACCGTATTTGAACACGGCAAGAGCTCTCTTGTTCACTGTTTCATCGGTTTCACCGAAATACTGCCTTCTTTCGGAGTGGCCGATAATTACATAATCCACGCCTAACTCTGCCAGCATGGTTCCGGAGATTTCTCCCGTAAAGGCGCCTTTTTCCTCCCAGTGCATATTCTGTGCGGCAACCTTGACGTTTGAACCTTTGGCAGCCTCAACAACTCCGGGAATGGATACGAAAGGAACGCCTACCACCACTTCCGCTTCCGCATCTGCAACTCTTTCCTTTAAGGCGTTTACAAATTCTACGGCTTCCTTGGGAGTCTTGTTCATTTTCCAGTTGCCGGCAGCAATCTTCTTTCTGGGATTTTTATCCAGCAGCACGGCGATTCCGGGGAGAACCTTTCCTTCGAGGAATTCCAGGGATGCTCCGCCGCCGGTGGATATATGGGTAATCCTGTCTGCAAAGCCCAATTGTTCGATGGCAGCCGCAGAATCTCCTCCGCCTACGATGGAAACCGCGCCTGATTCGGCAACCGCTCTTGCGATTTCCCTGGTGCCGTTTGCGAAGTTTTCAAATTCGAAGACGCCCATGGGTCCGTTCCACACAATGGTTTTGGCCTTGCTTATTTCCTTTGAGAATTTCTCTATTGTCAGGGAGCCGATGTCCATACCCATCCAGCCGTCAGGCATGGCGTCGGAAGGAACATATTTGTGCTCCGTATCATTCTTGAATTCCTGTCCTACGATACTTCCAATGGGAAGCATGAGATTGACGCCCTTCTTTTCCGCCTTGTCCATCAGGGTCTTTGCAAGGTCAATCTTGTCGTCCTCACAGATGGAATTGCCGATTTTATAGCCTTTCGCCTTTAAAAAGGTGTAAGCCATTCCGCCGCCGATGATCAGCGTGTCAACCTTGTCAAGAAGGTTTTCAATCACCTTGATCTTGTCTGAAACCTTGGCTCCGCCCAGGATTGCTACAAAAGGCCTTGCAGGGTTGGCAAGAGCCTTGCCCATGAATTCCAGTTCCTTTTGAATGAGGAAGCCGGAAACTGCAGGCAGGAAATCAGCCAGACCGGCGGTGGAGGCATGCGCCCTGTGGGCAGTACCGAAGGCATCGTTCACATAGATTTCTGCAAGAGCGGCAAGCTCCTTGGTGAAGGCAGGATCATTCTTTTCTTCTTCCTTATGGAACCTTACGTTTTCAAGCATCAGCACTTGGCCGTCTTTAAGGGCGGCAGCCTTTGCTTTGGCATCTTCACCGATGACATCGGCAGCCATGATAACTTCTTTTCCCAGAAGCTCAGATAGCCTTTTGGCAGCCGGCTTCATGCTGTATTTATCTTCAAAACCGTTCTTCGGCCTTCCCAGGTGGGAAACAAGGATGGTTTTGGCTCCGTTCTCTATGAGGTACTTTATTGTAGGAAGGGCTCCGACGATTCTCTTGTCGTCGGTTATATTCCTGTCTGCATCGAGGGGAACGTTAAAATCGACTCTGGCAATAACTTTTTTACCCTTTACGTCGATGTCTGCGATTGTCCTTTTATTGAGCATACCCATAAAATTCACTCCTTAATAATGTCCATTTTGAATAATTAAAAGGTCCAGCCCCCAAACCACTCCGTGGGGTTCAAGGGTGGACCTTCAAGTCCTTGATATATTAACTTTTAGCTTTTAACGTTGATTATTTGGCGTCTACTGCAGCCATGTGGGAGATGAGGTCGATTACCTTGTTTGAATAACCCCATTCATTGTCATACCAGGAAACCAGCTTGACGAAGTTTCCGTTCAACGCAATACCTGCGCCTGCATCAAAGATGGAAGTGCGTGCATCGTGTATGAAATCTGTGGAAACAACGGACTCTTCCGTGTATCCGAGGATACCCTTGAGTTCGTTTTCGGAAGCCTTCTTGACAGCGCCTTTGATTTCATCGTAAGTAGCAGCTTTTTCAAGGCGGACTGTGAGGTCAACAACCGATACGTCGGCTGTAGGAACCCTGAATGCCATACCTGTGAGCTTGCCGTTGAGTTCGGGGATTACCTTTCCAACAGCTTTGGCTGCGCCGGTGGAGGAAGGAATGATGTTGTTGAGGATGGACCTTCCGCCTCTCCAGTCTTTGTTTGAGGGAGCGTCAACAGTCTTCTGGGTGTTTGTAGCAGCATGAACTGTGGTCATGAGGCCTTCAACAATACCGAAGTTGTCATTGATAACCTTTGCCAAAGGAGCAAGGCAGTTTGTCGTACAGGATGCATTGGATACTACTGTCATATCCTTGGTGTACTTTTCATCGTTAACGCCCATTACGAACATGGGAGCGTCATTGGAAGGAGCGCTGATAACAACCTTCTTAGCGCCGCCTTTGAAGTGAGCGGAAGCTTTTTCAATGGTGGTGAATACGCCTGTGGATTCAACAACATATTCGGCACCGCAGCTTGCCCATGCTATTTCAGCAGGATCCTTGGCTGCAAATACAGCGATTTCCTTGCCGTTAACAACCAGCTTGCCGTCTTTTGAATCGATTGTACCCTGGAATTGGCCATGTACAGTATCGTACCTCAGCATATATTTCATGTACTCAAGATCAATAAACGGGTCATTAATTCCTTTGAGCTCTATGTTAGGGTTTTCTATAGCCGCCCTAAACACGAGACGTCCGATACGTCCAAAACCGTTAATACCAACTTTTACTGCCATAATAAAACGCCCTCCTATGTAAATTAATTTGAATTAATACTATTTTTTCGCAACCAGATCACCTGAATGCAGTAAATAATTCATGGCCAGGATATTACATCCAAAGCCACAATTATTTTATATTATTTTGTATGCTTTTTCAATAGCTGCGGATAAAATTATTAAATTTTTAACAAAGTGTTCATATTATCCTTGCAGCGCAGGCTTCCCGAATTAGCATTTCCCCGACAGTGGGAAAATATACCCTTTCCCCTTCAGGTGATGCTGATGGTGTATTTGTTCACCAGCTTCACCGGGTTGTAGGAAAGCTTGGCCTTTCTCAGGCCCTCAAGTCCCAGGTCCTGCTCCCGGTTGATGTATTTGGCTTCCTTCCATTCCTTTTCACAAAACTGCTGGTTGATCAGGGTATAAAGTCCTTGAATCTTCCCTGTTGCCTTTTCTATATGGATGACGGCCGTATCCCCGTTCAGCATTTCTCCCGCCGTAAAAGCTTCAAACCTTCCGTCCACTTTGATTAAAGCCCCTTTATAGCCCAGGGCCTCCATGTTGTTCAGCAGTTCGGTATTTGCCAGCTTCTCGCAGTAAAGTCCCCGGTGTTCGTCACAATCCCTCTCGGCACACCATTCATCCATGATCCGGAGGCACTCCTCCAGATATTGGGGGCTCAAGGGGACATATTCGAACTCATGCTGCTTTTTGAATTTATTGATGTGGTTCCTTTTGCCGTCAAACTTTTTCCCCGAGAGCCGGTAAAGGTCTTCCGCCAAGTATAGATAATCGCTGTTGTCCCGGTCCAGGTCATATTCCATTTTGTACTTTTCGAGCCCGGTAAATCTGCCCAATTCCTCTTCCGGAACTCTTTTGAGCCTGAGTTCCCACCCTTTGCACCGGAAGTAATTCATGAGCTCTTCCAGCGCTTTTTCCAGGCCATCCCCGTCTCCGGCCCCGATGGGCATAAAGGCAAAAGGTTCGCCTTTCTCCGGAACGGAGATGACATATAAAACATCCTCTGCCTGTGCATATCTGAGTCTGTAAAAATTCCTCCACATAAAGAGATTGGAAAAAGTGAGCTCCGAAACCTGCGGATTATATTGTTTTAAGTATCTGTCAAATATAGCCTTGTCATTTATGCTGATTTCTGCAAAATCCAATTTCAATTCGTCTAACCACCCGTCATATTAATCTCCAAAACCTACCCCCACGCTTTTGCCTATGCTTACCAGCTCGCCGTCCGGGGGCACGGTCTTGAGCTTGCCCACCGCCTCTTCCAGTGATACCGCCGTTATCCCATTGCCCTGGAGGCTGACCATGGTGCCGTATTTGCCTTCATTCACGAGTTCCACCGCTTTCACGCCGTATCTGGTTGAAAGTATCCTGTCATAGGGGATGGGCCTTCCGCCTCTCTGGAGGTGTCCCAGAACGGTCACCCTTGTTTCTATATGCGTGAGCCTTTCGATATCCTCAGCAATTTTGTTTCCTATTCCCCCAAGCCGGATGGGATCGGGGCTGTCTTTGAGAACCTTGCTGACCACGATGTCACCGTCGCTGGGTTTGGCCCCCTCAGCCACCACAACGATGCTGAAGCTCTTGCCCGCATTCTTTCTCTCCATTACCTTTTGTGCCACCTTGTTCATGTCATAGGGAATCTCGGGAATGAGTATGACGTCGGCACCGCCCGCAATGCCGGACTCTATGGCTATCCAGCCCGCATACCTTCCCATGACCTCCAGGATCATCACCCTGTGATGGGATTCCGCGGTGGAATGCAGTTTGTCGATGGCCTCGGTGGCCGTATCGACAGCCGTCATAAAGCCAAAGGTGGTGTCGGTGGCCGAAAGGTCGTTGTCGATAGTTTTGGGAACGCCTACCACCTTCAGTCCCTTCCTGGCAAAATCCCTTGCGCTGGTCAGTGTACCATCACCGCCGATGAGCACCAGGCAGTCGATATCCAGCATGCTCACATTCTCGGCGACCCGGTCGGACATGTCCAGGAACTCCACCTTGCCGTTCTTCTCCACCCTGAAATTAAAGGGATTATCCCTGTTTGAAGTTCCAAGAATGGTACCGCCTTTATCCAGGATTCCCGAAACATCTCCCGGCTTGAAGGTGACAAAATCATTCAGTACCAGACCCCTGTAGCCATCCTTGAAGCCTACGACCTCCCAGCCGTATTTGACCATGGCCGTTTTGACCACCGCCCGCAAAACGGCATTCAGCCCGGGACAGTCACCGCCTCCGGTAAGGACGCCAATTCTTTTGACCATATGCACGCACCTCCGCATTCTACTATTTGTCTACTCCACACTGGTTATGATGTCCGCCAGAAATCCGGCAGCCTTCACCATATCGTCAATGCAAATCTGCTCCTCCACACTGTGTACCCTGTCCATACCCACGCTTATATCCACGGCCTGAATACCTTTTCCGTTGACGATATTGGTATCGCTTCCGCCGCCTATAGCTTTAAGTAAAATATCAATCCCTGAAAGGGCAGCGGCCTTTTTAAGAATTCCGATAATTTTATCCGTCTCTTTTATGCTATAGGCAGGATATTCAAGTGACGGCTGAAAGTCTACACTTCCTCCGAACTTTTGTGCCGCCTGCCGGAAACACTCCCGCATGTGCTCCGTCTGCTCCTTCAGCTTGCTTTCGTTGCGGCTCCTGGCTTCCGCCCTGATTTCAATTTTTTCACAGACAATGTTGGTGGCAAGGCCCCCATGGATGATTCCTATGTTTGCCGTTGTCTCCTCGTCGATTCTCCCGAGCTTCATCTTTGAAATGGCTTCCGAGGCAATCTGTATGGCGCTTATTCCCTTTTCAGGCTCCATGCCGGCGTGGGCCGCCTTGCCTTTGACCACAATGTCGATTTTATTCTGGGAGGGCGCCAGGATAGCCACACTCCCGATAGGGCCTCCGTCATCCAGTACAACGCCGTATTTGGCATAGATCCTGCCGTAGTCGAGATTCTTTGCTCCCAAAAGCCCGATTTCCTCGGCGATGGTAAATGCAACCTGGATATCTCCATGGGCCAGGTTCTTCTCCTTCAATACCCTTACCGCCTCAAGAATGCATTCCACACCGGCCAGATCATCCCCTCCGAGAATGGTGGTGCCGTCGGATTTTATATAATTTCCCTCAATCTGGGGCTTTTTGCCTGTCCCCGGTACGACGGTATCCATATGGGCCAGCAGCAGCAAGGCAGGAACATCTTTTTCTCCCTTCAGGGTTCCTATGAGATTCCCCGTATTGCCTCCGGTCTTCTTGCCCGCGTCGTCCTCGCAGACTTCAAAACCGAGGGCCTCAAGCTTTGGTTTCAGAGTATCGGCCATATTCCTTTCCTGCAGGCTCAAGCTGTCAATAACGGCAAGTTCCATAAATTCCTTTACCATTCTATCCCTGTTTACCATAAATTCACCTCATTTTTAATAATTCCTATTTTCTCCTTGACGCATAGGGGCAGTTTACCACTGGTATCCGGTAAGGCTGCCCTCCTCTTTCAAGTCTTTAAAACCCTGCTGCCGTAAGGCCTCAAACAGGATTACAGCTACGGAATTGGAAAGATTCAAGGAACGGATGGTCTCTCTCATGGGTATACGGATACACCCTTCCTTGTTTTGCCTTAACAATTCTTCCGGAAGTCCTGCCGTTTCCTTCCCAAAAACCAAAAAGCAGTCCTCCGGGTATGAAATATCCGTATATGACTTCGGCGCTTTGGTGGTTGCAAAGAAAAACTTTTTGTCAGGGTATTTTTCTTTCAGTTCTGCAAAGCTGTCATAATATTTTATATCAACGTCTCCCCAATAATCCAGCCCCGCTCTTTTGAGGTACCGATCATCAACGGAAAAACCCAGGGGGCGGACCAGATGAAGCCTGGAGCCCGTAGCTGCACAGGACCTGGCTATATTCCCCGTATTCTGAGGTATCTCGGGCTCCACAAGCACGATATTAAACGGCAAAAAGAACACTCCTCCATACTATACCTTCAATTTCTTACAAAGTCTAAATTTCCACCCAATAATTATACCAATATTTTACCCGCTTAACACGAAAACAGTGAATAATGATAAAAACTTTGAGCAAATTTTTCACCCACGAAAAAAAGAGGCCTCTGCCTCTCTTTTGACAATCATATTGAGTTTTTCAACGGAAGCCGCCTAATTATCCACCACCGACACGTCGATATCCAGGGTATCGGTATCGGTGAGATGCAGAGGAATACAGACAGTTTTCATTTTGTTGGGCGTTATCACCATATTGTCTCCCATCAGCAGCGAGGGAGGCGTAATTTCAATGCCGATGCCTTTGTTGTACAGAATGGTGGCCGTATTGCCCAGAATCATGTTTGTAAGCTCTGAAATGGCGCTCTTTGCGATATCATCCAATTCCGTTACTGGCATTCCGAACATCATGCAGGAGGCAATTTTCATGGCCACCAGCTTGCTCATGGAAAAGACCACCTGACCTCTTATCTTTCCTGTAAGACCTATGATAATAACGATGGTATCACTTTTATAAGGAGCTGTTTTCAGGTATACATTTCCGAGCTTGGCATCAAAACCGGCACTCTGTTTAAGTACTGTCTGGCTTGCTTCAATGAAAGGATTTATGTATTCAACATTCATCCGCCGATCTCCCTCCTGATGAAAAATTGTCTTTAGTTATATATCAATATTTTTTTTACTTTTTAATGGAACTGCGAACAAACAAATTAAATCACGGATAAGATGTGAGTTAATTGTCGAGCTTAAACGATAAAACCCCAAATTATATGTTATATTATAACATAAAAGGATTTCCTTTTACCATAACAATCTTCGAATAATACTATACTATTCTATATGGTTGAAAAAAATCCTTCTTTCACTTCTGCTTTTTTTCGACTTTTATCGAGTTTTTCTCTCTCGTTTGAAAAATAATCCATCCGTTTATTTCACAGGCCTTTTGGAATTAATAAATATAGAAAGGCGGGCGATCTTATGAAGCTGTTTATGCCAGAGAGGGTTTTCTTTGAGCCTTCTTCGCTGAAATACCCCCTGGGCCGGGAATTGTACAATTTTTTTGAAGAAAAAGGTGTGGAGATCATCGAGACTCCCCTTCAGAATGTGTCCAAATCCATTCCCGGAAAGGATGAGCGTCAAAAGTATGCCAGGTCCAAGAAGACCCTCGTGGTGACGACGAAAAAAAGTATGAGCCTGGACGTCTGCAAGCCCTCGGCGGACTTTGAATTTTCCCTGGCGACAAATTGTCCGGGGAATTGTGAATATTGCTACCTCCAGACAACCCAGGGCCTCAAACCCTACCTTCGGACCTACGTAAACCTCGATGATATTTTTAATTCCATCAAGCGTCATATCGAAAAAAATGAAAACCGCATTACAACCTTTGAGGCCGCCAGCAGCAGTGATCCGCTGTCCCTTGAGCATATTACGGGAAGCCTGGCAAAAACCATCGAGTTTATCGGCGGCATAGAGAATGCCAGACTGAGGGTAGTCACCAAGTTCGACAACGTGGACTCCCTGCTCCATCTCAAGCACAACGGTCATACCCGCTTCAGGGTGAGCATCAATTCCAGGCATGTGATAAAAACCTTCGAACACAACACGGCAAGCTTCGAGGAGCGCCTGGAGGCCGCAGCCAAAATTGCCGCGGCGGGCTACCCCATCGGCTTTATTGTGGCGCCCATCATGGTTTATGAGGGCTGGAAGGAGGAGTACAGGGAACTTTTCGAGGGTCTGAAGCAGCATACCGCGGTCAAGCTGTCTCCCGAGCCCGTCACCTTTGAGCTGATTCAGCACAGGTTCACCCTGACGGCCAAGAAATTCATCCTTCAGCGATTTCCCGGAACCAAGCTTGACATGGACGAGTCAAAAAGGACGTTGAAATGGGGGAAGTTCGGCAGGTTCAAGTATGTATACCCCAAGGAAACCGCCAATGAAATGAAGACATATATCAAATCCCTGGTGGAGGAAAACTTTCCCGATGGAGAGATCGAATACTTCACATAATGCAAAAAACGGCTGTGCCTCTTCCTATACGAAACGACACAGCCGCTTCCGTCCTTCGTATGTCAGTGCTTGTAGCCGCTCCGCTTCATCACTTCCTGCAGCGCCCTTGTGGTTATGGGCGCTCCCTTGTCGGTTTCGTCATTGTAATCCATTTTGCCCGGATCTCCCATGCCGACAATCACAAGGTCCTTCTTACTCTTCAAAATGCTGAGGGTATCCCCGCAGATGCGCTCATCGTGGGTGTTGTTTCCATTCTTGTCCACGGAGCCTTCAATGACAGTTCCCTCTTTCGTTACAGAGCAACTTACTTTCAGTCCGTTGCAGTCCTTGCCGTTGGAGGATACCGCCACCACCCCCAGGATGTCGATATCCTGCTGGCTGATGATTACCTCCATGGCCTGTTCGCCCTTGCCCATTCCTTTGGTGCCGTGATCGTCCACCATGACCACCACGGGGTCGTGCCGGGCGTCTTTTATCAGCCGGACGATTTCTTCCCCGCTCAGCACGGTAGGATTGCCCCCCGAGGCGGAAATGCACCTGCCTCCGATATTGGAAGCTGCGATTTCAACAGCCTTTTGTGCAACTTTGTCGCCATCCGTTACAAGAATTACCTTTTTATTTTCCACCGCAAATACCTCCCGTTAACTTTTTGCTTTCGGCCTGAATATAAGGGATACCAGGTAGCCGAAGAATATGGCCGCGGTTATGCCTGCCGCCGCGGCTTTGATCCCGCCTGTAAAGGCTCCCAGGAGCCCGTATTGGTCTACATCCCGGAAGGTTCCTTTGGCAAGTGAATAACCAAAACCGGTCAGGGGAACCGTTGCCCCCGCACCTCCGATATCCACGACTTTTTGGTACAGGCCCAGGGCCGTAAGTATGGCTCCCGCCGTTACAAAAACCACAAGTATTCTGGCCGGTGTAAGCTTTGTCCTGTCAATCAGCACCTGTCCGATGGTGCATATGATGCCCCCGATGACGAAGGCGCTGATGCATGATTGCCAAACATTCTGCATCGGATTACGCTCCTTTCAACCCTTTACCCCATCATCCTTCTTATGCTTACCGCATGGGCAATGGAGGGAATGCTCTCGCCCTGCTGGGTGCTCGTGGGGCTCAGCAATGCCCCGGTGGCAACAAAAAGCACATTGTTCAACATACCTTTCTTCATTTCCGTATAGATAAATCCTGCAAGTACGGTAGCGGAGCATCCACAGCCGCTCCCACCCATATGGACGTCCTGCTGCCGGCTGTCGAAAATCATAACTCCGCAGTCGTTATACCTGTCGCTGATATCGATGTCCTGGTTTCTCAGGAGTTCGTCACAGATGCTTTTTCCCAGCCTTCCCAGGTCCCCTGTGACGATAAGGTCGTATTCCTGAGGAGAAAAGCCCGTATCGTTAAAGTGGGAGAGAATGGTGTCCGCCGCTGCCGGAGCCATGGCGGCCCCCATATTGTTGGCGTCTTTTATCCCCATATCCACGATCTTACCGGTGGTCACATGGGTTATGTACGGTCCGGTACCCTGCCCCGACAGCATGACACCTCCCGAACCGGTAACGGTCCATTGGGCTGTCGGAGGCCGCTGGCTTCCCAATTCCAGCGGAAACCTGAACTGCTTTTCCGCAGAGCAAAAATGGCTGGAGGTCATACATACCGCATTATCGGCAAAGCCTCCATCAATGAGCATGGCACCCAGGCTCATTGATTCCGCCATGGTGGAGCAGGCCCCGAACACTCCGAAAAAGGGCACCCCTGATTCCCTCAGTCCAAAATTTGCCGAGATGCATTGGTTCAACAAATCCCCGGCAATAACATAGTTAACCTCCGAAAGGCTTTTGCGTGACTTATTGACGATTTTGGAAAAGGTTTCCCTCATCAGCTTGCTTTCTGCCTTCTCCCAGCTCTTTTCCCCCCACATCTCC
>JAFADI010000238.1 GCA_023424965.1 Bacillota bacterium | reverse complement strand
TCGAACTGAGCAGATTGTCCGATGACCGGGCCAGGTTTCTGAAGGAGGAGGCCCACGACGCAGACAGGGCCATATCTTCGGGATATGAACAGGTGAATGCGGCGGAGGCCCTGCTGCAAAACAATGTAATTCCTCCGGCGGCGGGGGTACCTGCCGTACTTCAGGGAAAGACCTTCGACCAGGCTAAGGCGGCATTGGTGGCCGGGGGAGCGTCCCCGCAAGATGCGGAAGCTCAGGTTTCAGGCATAGTAACCCAGATAAACTCAAGCCTTTCAAGCGCCAGGAGCAGTCTGTCCCAGGGAGATATGGACCTTGGCGAGGCCATGTCCCAGGCGGGCCAGACCCTTTCGGATAAGCTCAACCTTGCCAGTGTGGAGAGCTTCGGCGTGGATGCCACCGGCGACATGATGACCACCATGTCCCGGGTTTCCCTGCAGGTGACCAAGGCCTCCTACGATATCTACAAGAATCAGATTGCCATGCTCATCAAAAAAGGCTATTATGACGTCCTCAAGGCGCAGAAGCTGCTGGAGGCAAAGCAGAAGGCCATGGACAGGGCAAAAAAGCAGTGGGACTTTGCTGCCGACAGCTTCAATGAAGGCATGAAGGCCAAGGACGATGTGCTCCTGGCGGAGGTCTACTACAAGGGGACCCAGATCGAATATAAAAATGCGGAGGGGAACCTGAAGAATGCCTTCATTGAGCTTAAAAAGAACATGAACATTCCCATGGATACCGAAATCAAACTGACGGACGTACTGGCGGACAAGGTGGAAAAGCAGAACCTGGAGGAGGGCCTGGTCAGCGGAATGAAAAACAGGCTGGAAATGAAAAGGGCCCTGGGGGAAGAGCTCATCTACATCTCCAACGAAAAGTATGCCCGGCAGTACTATGATAAAATCACCTTCCAGTACAAGGAGGCGGGACTGAGAAAGGAAAAGGCGGTATTGAACTTTGAGAAGACCAAGAACGAAGTGGAAGCCTCCATCCGGCAATCCTACGAGACCTTGAATTCCACCGGAGAGATGCTGGAATTGAGCGGCGACATGGCGGAAAAGGCCAGGGAAAGTGTGGATATTGCGGAATACAAGTACAAGGAGGGTTTCGGGGCGGAAAGCAGCCTGTTGAAAAAGCTGGACCTGGAGGCTTCTGCCGGAACTATCGTGGAGGTGCTGGCCGCAGAGGAAAACCTGTCCCAGGTGGAGGAAAAAGTGGTGGAGATCATGTACGGCTATAACATGGCAAAAATGAAATACCTTAATGATATTGGAAAATTTATCTATTAAAAGCGGCTTAAGTGAGAGGTCCTTTTACCAATAGAACAGAGTAGTACTGATTTAGGAGGAAATGGTGTATGAGGAGAAATAGATTTGCGGGTTTGGCTTTGGCAATGCTGCTGGGAGGAGGAGCCCTGCTGGCAGGCTGCTCCGCCAGTGCCAGCGGAGGTGAGGGGAACGGGTCCGGCAGCGCGGGGGCAAAGGTATTCAACAGCGCCGAGGGCATCGTATCCCAGGGGATCATCGAAGCAAAGGAAGTGAGCATCAACACGAAGATTCCGGGAAGAATTGCAAAAATATACGTGGAAGAAGGCGCAGAAGTAAACGCCGGAGACATTCTGGTGGAGATCGCCAGCGAAGAGCTTAAGGCAAAGGAAGAACAGGCCATTGCCCTGGTGGATGCGGCAAAAGCCTCTTACGAGGCGGCAAAAGGCCAGGTGGACGCGGCAAACTCAACGCTGGCAAAGGCCGAAAACGGAGCCAGGGTTCAAGAGATTGCCCAGGCCCAGGCTGCATACGACCTGTGGCAAAAGACCTTTGACCGGGTCCAGCGGCTCTATGACAAAGGGGCTGTCTCCGCCCAGAAGCTGGATGAAGTACAAACCCAGCTGGAGGTTTCCAAGCAGCAGCTCAGCATTGCCAAAGAGGGAGCGCGGAGTGAAGACAAGAGCGGAGCCCAGGCGCTGGTGGCCCAGGCGTTGGCCATGGAACAGGCGGCCAAGGGAAAGCTTGACCAGGCGGAAGCAGGGCTGGAGGAAGTAAGGTCCTACCTGAAGGATACAAAAATTACTGCACCCATGGATGGGGCCGTAACAATAATAAATTCCCATGAGGGGGAACTGGTCTCTACGGGCATGTCCATTGCAACCGTCTCGGACCTCAGAAATGCCTGGGTGGAAGTGAAGCTGAAGGAAACGGACCTGGAAAAGGTGATGGCGGGACAGGCGGCAGATGTGAAGGTACCCAGCTTCTCAGAAAAGCTGTTTAAAGGCAAGGTGGCAAGAATCAATGAAAAGCCGGATTTTGCCACAAAGAGATCCACCAATGACAACGGGGATTTTGATATTCTCTCCTTCGGTATAAAAGTCGAACTGGATAACGGGGACAAAATCTTAAGACCCGGTATGACAGCCTTTGTACAGTTCAAAAAGTAGGCGGTGGGCAGGATGCTTGGAAGCTGTGTTGAAACAATTGCGAGAGAGCTGCATAAGGCAATGAAGGAAAAAATGATTCTTATTGTAGTGGTGGTCATTCCTCTGGCTGTGAACCTTATCCTGGGAGCCGTCCTGTACAACAGCCAGATCAAAAGCATACCCATGGCTGTTGCAGACCAGGACAATTCCTCCCTCAGCAGGATGATCGTACAGCAGTTCAGGGAAAATGAAACCTTCAATATAAAGTATGAAGTGGAAAGCGCCGGGGAATTGAAAGGCCTGCTGGACGACAGCAAGGCAAGAGTGGGCATGGTAATACCCCGGGGGTTCAGCAGGGACATTAACGCATTGAAGTCTCCCACACTGCTGATGCTGTATGACGGAAGCCACATTTCCATTGCCAGTGCTGCAAAAAGCCGGGCATCGGAGATATTGCTGACAATCAAGACAGGAATTTTGCTCAAGCTGGAGGAGGGGAAATTGAACCTGCCGGGAGATGCGGCTAGAAAACTGGCACTGGATATTAATTTCAGCAGCAGAACCCTCTATAATCCCACCAAAAGCTTCAAGGATTTTTTAATTCCGGGCCTGGGAACGGCCATCGTGCAGACGGGTATCGCCCTGATGGGGGCTGTTGCCGTAAGACCTGGTGAGGTCAGAAGAAGAAAAAGGAAAAGGATCGGCTATGTAATCGGTAAGATTTTGTTTTATGGAGGCCTGGGAACGGTTTCACTGGTTTGCGCCCTGCTGATTCAGAAATATGCCTTTGGGGTTCCCTTTAAGGGAAGCTTTAAAGACGTGCTGCTGTTAAGCTTTGCCTTTGCTTGTGCAGTTGCCGCTTTCAGTATTTCCATATCCTCCTGGATCAAAAATGAAATGCTTGCCACAACCATCAATGCGGTGATATTTATTCCCAACACCATTATGGTGGGCTACACCTGGCCCGTCATGTCCATGCCGGGAGTTTATCAGGCCCTGGCAAAGTTCTTTCCCTTCTACCATTATGCAGACGACATCCGGGACCTGTGCCTGAAAGGAAGGCTGTCCGTTTCCCTGGGTCATGAGATGGAATGGCTGATCCGGTTTGCAGTGATTGCATTTCTTGTGGCACTGGCGGGTGTATGGCGGTTAAAAGTTGACGAAGCAGGTGACGGAGAGTCTGTATTCGAAAGGATAAAGCTTTTGCTGTCAGGGCCTGCGGCGGTGGAAGAAGGTGATTGAATGGGCGCTTTAAAAAAAATCCTGCAAGAGGTCCTCAGAGTATTGAAAGATGTGGATGTCATCATCCTTCTCGTTGCCGGTCCTGTTGCACTGACGGTCCTCTTTGGAGGCGTATATCTCAATAGCTATGTACAGGACATACCGATTGCGGTACTGGATGAGGACAATTCCAGCATGAGCAGGATGATCGTGCAGCAGTTCAGGGAAAATGACCGGTTTAATATCAAGTATGAGGTTTCCGACCAGCAAGAATTGAGAAGCAGAATTGACTCAAGAAACGTCTACATGGGCCTGTATATACCCAGAAATTTTTCAGGCGATGTAGCAAATATGAGATCCTCGGAGATTCTGGTCCTGGTGGACGGAACAAACCTGGTGGTTGGAAACAACAGTTTTGCGGCGGCTTCCGGCATCATCCAGAGCATCGCGGCGGGAGTCAATATCAAGTTGCTTGAAACCAAAGGCATCATGCCCCAGACGGCAAAAAACATGGGGTTGGTGTTCAATTTTAACGACAGGACTCTCTATGATCCAAGAATGACCTATATGAATTATATGCTCCTGGGATTTATTGCGGTATTTCTCCAGCAGGTGATGCTTTCAGGAGTTGGGATATCCCTTGTGAAATCCGGGACGGAAATTGCGGGTACAAAGACCGTCCGCTGCATTTTGACGAAAATAGTTTCCTGTGCCGTTTTCGCCCTTTCTTCCACAACGGCTGCACTGGCCATTGCGGCCTACGGATTTAAAGTGCCCATACGGGGCAGTATTTTTGTTGCATTTTTGCTGTGTGCCGTGTTTGTTTTTGCCATAAGCTGTCCTGCCATATTGATGGCGGCTCTTACCAAAGACAAGCTGAAGTTCGCCCAGATCGCTTTTATGCTTTCCCTTCCGGCGTTTGTGAGCTGCGGGTATGTGTGGCCCCAGGATCAAATGCCCCAGGCGGTAACCATGCTGATAAAGCTGTTTTGGCCCCTCATAAATTTTGCCAGACCCTTTGACGAGGTGCTGGTAAAGGGTCTGGCCTTTGAAGCGGTCAAGGGGAGTATAATTCAAATGCTGGCATATACGGCCCTATGGTTTCCCATATCAGTGGCGGTTTTTAAAAGGAGCTTCAGGACTTAAGCCATATCCAGGGCTCCTGCCGCTTTTTCCACAGAATCCTTTTCCGTCTGGGAGTTATAGTCTTTGCCCTCATTATTTCTTGAGCTGATGGCGGCCTTTTCAAACACCTTTTCCATGATTGCTTTTCTTATGTCCTCGTTTGAATCTTCCAGGGAGAAAAAGCTCCTGATCTCGGCGATTTTGTCCTCGTTTTCCATCTCCGCAAGGTCCAGGTTTATGGATTTGTCCGGACTGCTCAGAATGAACAGGCCTTTGTAGTTGTACTCGTCCTCCGTGATGTTTACGCTTGATACAAGCAATTCAGCTGTTTTCATATCAAAAGCCCTCCTTTAAGATATTAAACCAACTTTTTTTTACCCATTCCCACTAATTTATAAACAAATATTAAAAATGTTAAGTTCAAACAAAAATTTTGAAAGATATTGTAAAAAAATGTTGAATTTCCAATTGACGAATGATAAAATACATACATAAAATGCCATTTTTTTTACCATTGATTGGTTTGCGTATAACTAACTTAATGATCCCCGAATTCAATTCTTAAGTTCAAAAGCTGATTTTATTTATTGCTACTTTCCGTTTGTGAGTGAAACCATCCGAACAAAAAACGATATTAGCAGAATCAAACTTTTTGTGGAACAGGGATTGAAACAGGTGTCCTGGATTGTTTTTTTAATTTCCGGTAAAATGTCAGAGGCTCGAATACCGCAATTAGAGAGAAAATGGGGCAAATGATACTATTTAGGAGGATGAGACTGAATGAAAAAGGTAATGATTGTGGACGATGCGGCATTTATGAGAATGTCTCTTAGAATGACGCTGGAAAAAAACGGGTATGAAGTCATCGGAGAAGCGGAGAACGGAGCTGTGGCCTTCCATAAATATATGGAGCTCAAACCCGACATCGTTACTATGGATATTACAATGCCCGAATTGGATGGGGTTCAAGCCACCAAAATGATAAAATCCGCCGACTCGGATGCTAAAATTGTCGTTGTATCCGCCCTGGGACAGGAGTCCTATGTGAGGGATGCAATCATGGCAGGTGCAAAAGGATTTATCGTAAAGCCCTTTAAGGAAGAAACCATCATCAAGACATTGAGCAAGCTGTGAACCGTTTTCTTACATCCCTCTTATAGGAGGCTGTGAAAAACATAGCCAACCTTTTTCGCAGGCCGCTTGTGGGGCACCACACGTGGTAGAGCGAAACCTATAGGATGGCTTTTTTCACCACCTCCTAGACTGCTCAAAAATATTTGCTTTTTTATGTTTGAAGTCAGGAATGTATTTTGAGGATTTGGGAGAGAAGCAGGATGAACAGCCCGACAGCTGACAACAGAGAACTGTTCAGAATAACACTTAGCAGTATAGGCGACGGAGTTATCACAACGGATATAAATGGCGATATTTTGATGATTAACAATGCAGCGGAAGAACTTACGGGATGGTCGGGCCAGGAGGCATGCGGGAGGCCCCTGTATGAGGTTTTCAGGATCGTTAATAAAAAAACCGGTGAAGAGCACGGCAATTCCATTCATCTGGTGCTGGATAAGGGAATGGCCATAGGGCTTAAGAACTACTCCGCCCTGGTTGCAAAAAACGGGGATGAGCGTTTTGTTTCTGCCAGCAGTGCGCCTATAAGAAGTGAGGATAATGAAATCATCGGCATCGTTGTCGTATTCCGTGATATAACCAGAATTAAACTGGCCGAAGAAAAAATTGAAAATGAGCAAAGGAATCTGAAAGCCATTTTCGACAATGCCCCTACCGGAATGGTGATACTGGATGAAAATGCCTGTATTTACGAAATCAACAATTCCGCACTCCAGATATTCGGAGTGAATAGAAATAGAGTTCTCGGCAAAAGCTTCGGAAACGGTTTTTGCTGCAAATCAAGCGTTGAAGGACTTTGTGGCTGTGGCTCGGCAAGAGATTGTGAAGCCTGCGCTCTCAAGAAATCCATTGACCAGGTGCTTAAAACCGGAGAGCCCATTAATGAAATGCAATACCATCAGAGCTTTTTACGGTATGGAATTAAAACCGAACTGTGGCTGAGGATTAATTCGGTCCCCCTTTCAATCAACGGAAAGCGGCATGCTGTTATCGTAATGGAGGACATAACGGAGAGGATCAAATTCCAGGCGGAATTGAAAAAGGCAAAGGAAGAGGCAGAAGCGGCAAGCAGGGCTAAAAGCGCATTTCTGGCCAACATGAGCCATGAAATACGGACTCCTCTCAATGGAATTTTGGGAATGACGGACCTTACCCTGCTGGGGAATATCCCGGGCGAGTATAAAGAAAATCTGAGAATCGTTAAGGACTGTGCCATATCACTTCTCAGGATCATCAATGATATTCTGGATTTTTCCAAGATTGAAGCGGGTAAAATGGTGATGGAGAAAATCAGCTTCAATTTAAAAGATATTCTTGACAGGACCGTTTCCTTCCACAAAGCCGATGCAAAGAAAAAGGGCCTGACCCTCAGCAGCAATATGGGAATGAATGTTCCGTGCCTGTTAAGAGGTGATCCAAACAGGCTTCAGCAGGTGCTGAACAATCTCATCTCCAATGCCGTTAAATTTACAGACAACGGTGAAATCGAAGTGGAAGTTAAAGCGAAAACCCATAGGGGCAGGGATTCAAGCGCAGTCCTTCAATTCTGTATAAAAGACAGCGGAATAGGCATCTCCGCGGAGGAAAGAGGATTCCTTTTTAAAAGCTTCAGCCAGATCGACGGGTCCATCACAAGAAAATACGGCGGGACAGGCCTTGGACTTGCAATTTCAAAACAGTTGATCGAAATGATGGGTGGGACCATATGGCTTGAAAGTAAAAAAGGCTGCGGAAGTAAATTCTATTTTACCGTTCTATTGGAAGAGGACCGCAATCTTCAAGTCCCACACGAAATGCCCGCAATCGGGATAGAAGATCTGGTCAAAATGGGGGGCAGGCCGGCAGGCAATAGGAGAGAAGGAGCGATAGGGGAACGCAACAACATAAAGTTTGCTGAGGAAGACAGAACAGGTTTTGAGAATAAATACAGAAAACTGTTCTTCAATGATGCTCCCAGGCTCGTCTTGAGGATGAAGGCAGCAATTTGCGCCGGGAACTGCCTGGAGCTGGAGCGGTTTGCCCATGCCTTCAAAAGCCTTTCTTCCGGCATGAAGGATGCGGGGAGTTTGAAGAACATGGCTTTCAAGCTGGAAATGGCCTCCAGAAAAGGAAATATGGAAGAAATAGCCATACTGTTTGATAAACTGGTTGAGCAGCTGGCGCTGTTTAAATGAAGTTAAAAGGCATGAAAGACGCAGAGTTGGAAAAAATAGAACAGAACATGATAATAATATAATAATGTAGTACAATGAATTATTGACAAAACATGTATTAGTTAGTATAATATCTTTTGTCGGTTTAAGAGGTGGCTTAATGAAGATTGATATATCGCGGATTGCCAAGGTTGACGGCGCTTCCATGGACGTTTCGGTCAGTACTGTCATGGAAGGCTTGAGTGATATGGCAAACGGATTTGAATTTAACGATCCCGTAAGCTTTGCAGGTACACTTCTCAATACGGGTGGAGTTTTGAAGCTGGAAGGCAGTTTGACGGCGGAATATTCCTCAAAGTGTGACAGGTGCCTGAAAGACATAAAGGGTGTGATGGCGCTTCCGGTCAAGGAAGACTTCCTCAGCAGTGACAAAGCAACCGACACGGAAGCATATATTTATGAAGGAAATTATGTTTCCATTGACAAAGTGCTTAAAGACAATGTTGTACTTAACCTTCCTGCACGGCAGTTGTGCAAGGAAGACTGCAAGGGATTGTGCGCTGTTTGCGGGAATGATTTTAATATAGGAACCTGCCAATGCGGCAGTGATGATATTAATCCCCGGATGACAGCTCTAAAGGATTTTTTTAAAGTTTAGCATAAAGTTTTATGGTTGCTTGGTGATGAGGAGGTGTAATTCATGGCAAATCCAAAACGCAAATGGTCAAAAGCAAGAACAGGGGCTAGAAGGTCTCAGTGGAAGTTGTCGCTGCCGGGCTTGGTAAGCTGTCCCCAGTGCCACACTTTTAAATTACCGCATAAGGTATGTAAGGAGTGCGGATATTACAACGGTAAGGAAGTTATAAAGGTTGAATCCAAATAAAAGCGATAAATGAAAGCAGCAGCCTAAGTGACTGCTGCTTTTTGCATTTTAGGCCATTTGCAAAGCAAATCCGGCCAAAAGAGGCGCTTTTTTTGGAAGGTTCTAAGGAGGAATCCTTTTGAAGCAGGACAATTTGATAACCGTTTGCTGTGTACAACCGGGCAGTATTGCCGAGGAAATCGGGCTTGAACCGGGAGACAGGGTTATCTCCATCAATGGTGAAAAGGTAAAGGATATATTTGACTACCGGTTTCTCACAACAAATGAGGAGCTTTTGCTGGAAATCGAAAAGGCAGATGGCGAGGTTTGGGAGGTAGAGGTCGAAAAGGATGAGTATGAAGACCTGGGAGTGGAGTTTTCAAATCCCATGCTGGATGATGCCAAAAGCTGTACCAATCAGTGTATTTTTTGCTTCGTTGACCAACTGCCCGGGGGAATGCGGGAAACTCTCTATTTTAAAGATGACGATTCCAGGCTTTCCTTTCTTACCGGCAATTATGTCACTCTCACAAACATAAAAAATGAAGACCTGGACAGGATCATCCGGTACAGGATGTCCCCAATCAATGTTTCCGTTCATACCACCAACCCCGATTTAAGAGTATTCATGCTCAAAAACAGGTTTGCAGGAGATGTGCTGCAGAAAATCGAGAAGCTGACCCGCGCAGGCATAACGGTTAACTGCCAGATTGTGCTTTGCAAGGGAGTAAACGACGGCAGGGAACTGGACAGGACAATCGAAGACATCAGTGCGCTCTATCCGGGAGTGTACAGCGTTTCACTGGTCCCTGTGGGAATAACAAGGCACAGGCGGGGCCTTCCGGAACTCAGCCCTTTCGGGAAAGAGGAAGCCGCCTCCGTTATAAACCAGGCCGCAGCATGGCAGGATAAAATGCTGCAAAAGCACGATTCAAGGGTCATTTACCTGGCAGATGAATTTTACATCATGGCAGATTATGAACTTCCGGGATATGAGGATTATGAAGACTTCCCCCAGTTGGAAAACGGTGTCGGGCTTGTGTCCATGCTCCGGCATGAGTACTTCGCCCATGTTCAGAGTGCGGAAACCTCTGGAGCCGGAAAACGGGAGGTAAGCATTGCCACAGGGGTATCGGCCGCAAAATACATAAGGGAGCTGGCCCGCGACCTGGAATCAAGATTTGGCGGGCTTAAAATAAATGTATATGAAATAAAAAACCTGTTTTTCGGAGAAAATGTTACAGTGACCGGACTTTTGACGGGACAGGACATTTACAGCCAGATGAAGGACCGAAGTCTGGGGAGTGAGCTTCTGATCTGCAGGTCCATGCTCCGGTCCGGCGAAGAGGTTTTTCTGGACGATTATACCATAGGACGTCTTTCGGAGGAGCTTGGAATCAGGATCACCGTTGTTGACAACAGCGGCAGTGATTTCATTGATAAAGCCATAGGAAAGCGGTAGCAAAGAAAAGAATAAACGGAGGTGTGGGTAAACTTGGCAAAACCTGTAGTCGCAGTTGTCGGACGGCCCAATGTAGGAAAGTCGACCCTGTTCAATTATATCGCGGGAAGAAGAATATCGATTGTGGAGGACACTCCGGGTGTCACCCGCGACAGGATATATGAAGAAGTTGAATGGAGAAGCAGAAAGTTTACGCTGATTGATACGGGAGGAATAGAACCCTATTCCGAGGATATCATCATGCAGCAGATGAAAAGGCAGGCGGAGGTTGCCATCGAAACAGCCGATGTGATCATATTCATGGTGGATGCCAAAGCAGGCCTGACGGCTTCGGACAGGGAAGTTGCCACCATGCTCCGCAAAACCAAGAAGCCTGTGATACTTTGTGTGAACAAGGTTGACAGGGTAGGTGAGCCCCCGGCGGATGTTTATGAATTTTATAACCTGGGGCTGGGAGACATGATCACCATTTCTTCGGTACACGGCCTCGGAATAGGCGATTTACTGGATGAGGCCTACAAACACTTTCCTGAGGAAGAAGAGGACGGGTATGATGAAGATGTCATCAAGGTGGCAGTGATCGGAAAGCCCAACGCGGGTAAATCCTCCCTCATAAACAAGGTTTTGGGCGAAGACCGGGTTATCGTCAGCGATATTCCGGGCACTACTCGGGACGCCATCGATACATATGCGGAGCGGGGTGGGGACAAATTTGTCTTTATCGATACCGCCGGTATCCGGAGGAAAAGCAAAATCACCGAGAGTATAGAGAAATACAGCATTATACGTTCCTGGACCGCAGTGGAGAGGGCCGATGTGTGCCTCATCATGATTGACGCCGTTGACGGCGTAACGGAACAGGATACCAAGATCGCAGGCTATGCCCACGACCAGGGGAAGGCCTCCATCATCATTGTGAACAAATGGGACCTGGTGGAAAAAGAGACGGGGACCCTGGAGGAATACCGCAAGGTGGTTATGGAGAAGCTGGGGTTCATGACCTATGCGCCTGTCATGTTCATTTCCGCCAAGACGGGCCAGCGGGTGGACAAAATTTTTGAGCTTATCAAATTCGTAGCGAATCAGGCGGCCTTCAGGATATCCACGGGTATGCTCAACGACCTGATAAACGAGGCGGTGTCCATGGTACAGCCGCCGTCGGACAAGGGAAAGAGGCTTAAGATTTACTACATGACCCAGTCGGGAGTCAAGCCGCCCACCTTTATCATATTTGTAAACAATATGGAACTGATGCACTATTCCTATCAAAGATATATCGAAAACCACCTGAGGAAAAGCTTCGGCTTTGAAGGCACGCCCATCAAATTTTTCCTCAGGCAAAAGGGAGACGAGCAATAAAGCTTGATTTATCTGTAGTATAATGGGATTAAGTAACGGGGGGAGAGAACGAATGGACATTTTTTTATTGCTTTTGGCAGCAGTGATAGGTTACCTTCTCGGCAGTGCAAATACTTCATTGATCATCGGCAGATTTTATGGGATTGACGTACGCCAGCACGGCAGCGGCAATGCAGGAGCCACCAACACCTTGAGAACCCTGGGAAAGAAGGCGGCAGCCATGGTAGGCGCCGGCGATATCTTAAAGGGTGTGATTTCCTGCATCATAGGCTTTTGTATTGCCGGACAGCTTGGACTGATGGCCGGAGGCGTGGCCGCCGTTTTGGGGCATAACTGGCCTGTATTTTTTGGTTTCAAAGGTGGAAAAGGCATATTCACCTCCTTTGCCGTTGTGCTTATGATGGACTGGAAGCTGGGACTGATGCTGCTTGGAGTGTTCATCATCATCGTGTCCATAACAAGATACATATCCCTGGGCTCAATCATTGCATCGGCTTTATTTCCGGTTGCGGCGGCCATTTTCAAGCGGCCCCTTGAATTCACGGCTTTTGCCTCAGTACTGGGGTTGCTTGCCGTTGTCAGGCACCGTGCAAATATAAAGCGTATTATCGAGGGAACAGAATCAAAATTCGGAAGAAAAAAAGAAAAAGGGGAGAGGTGATTGCATGAGTAAGAAGATATCCATCATAGGGGCAGGAAGCTGGGGAACGGCGCTTGCCATACTGCTTTCCAAAAACGGACATAGTGTCAGCATGTGGTCATGCTTTAAAGACGAGGTAGAAATGATCAACTCCGCAAGGGAGCACACCCAGAAGCTTCCCGGAGTGGCCATACCGCAAAATGTTCTTTGCACTTCGGACCTGGAGCAGGCCCTTTACAATTCGGAAGCGGCAGTTATGGTGGTTCCGTCTCAGACCATAAGGAGCAATGCCAGGCTGATCTCAAAGTATATAAATAAAGACGGTGTAGTCGTCAGCTGTTCCAAAGGCCTTGAAGAGGGCAGTGGCTTGCGGCTGTCGGAAGTAATCGGCCAGGAGGTGCCACAGGCCCGGGTGGTCGTGCTGTGCGGCCCCAGCCATGCAGAGGAAGTGGCCAGGGAAATTCCCACCACGGTGGTTTCCGCATGCCAGGACAAGCCGTCGGCGGAATATGTACAGGACCTGTTCATGTCCTCCAAATTCAGGGTGTATACCAACCCCGACGTGGTGGGCGTGGAACTGGGAGCAGCTTTGAAGAACGTAATCGCCCTCTGCGCGGGCATATCCGACGGACTTGGCTTTGGGGACAACACAAAGGCGGCTCTGATGACCAGGGGGATGACGGAGATCGGAAGGCTTGGCGTGGCCATGGGGGGGAAAATACATACCTTTGCCGGACTTTCAGGCATTGGCGACCTCATCGTTACCTGCACCAGCATGCACAGCAGGAACCGGCGGGCCGGAATCCTTATAGGACAGGGCAAATCCATGGATGAAGCCGTAAAAGAAGTTAAAATGGTTGTGGAAGGAATTACCACGGCAAAGGCTGCCTATGAGCTGTCGGTGAGCAAGGACATCTCCATGCCCATCACCGCCGAAGCCTATAATGTGCTCTTCAACGGCAAAAGTGCAAAGCAGGCCGTTATGGACCTGATGACCAGGAGCAAGAAGCACGAGATGGAAGAAGTGGCTTCCGAGGTCGAGTGGTAGGCCCAGCCGGGAACGGTGTCAAAATTAGTCGAAATCTTTTGCGGACAAAGCCTGCTCTGACTATGGCATCCCTTAAGAGAATTTGATAGAATAAAAAGAAAAAAGTGTGGCGAAGGCAATGGAAGATAAAATGTTTGAGCTGATGACAAAATTCTATAGTGAATTCTCCGAGTTCAAGAAGGACATGAATGATTTCAAGTCAGACATGAATGATTTCAAATCAGATATGAATGATTTCAGAAAAGAAACGCGAAATGATATTGTCCGGTTGGAGAACAAGATAGATACGGTCTCAAAAACCTTGTTTGACGGTTATGAGCAGACCTTTGAAAAGCTTACCGTCCTGGAGAAGAAAGTGGACGACATTTCTTCCAGAGTCGAAAAGCAGGAGCTTGAAATTACCGTCATCAAAGGCGGCAAGAAAACCAAAGCAAAATAATATTATTTTTATATTGAAAAATCAGGCTGTTGAACAAGGCCTGGTTTTTTTGTTTGTGATACATCACCTTTACTTTTTCTTTTTCCTCCCCAACATTTTGTTCTACAAAATGAATACAGACATATATTATATTGAGAATAAGGAAAAGGGACACACCATACCGGAAAACAGCCAGCGGAAGGGCAGAGAAGAGAAGCCGGTCATGTGAAATAACGTAAGGGGGGTTCTAAGGGTGGAGAAGTACGACATATACCAGCAAATAGCTGAGAGAACGCAGGGTGATATTTATATAGGAGTGGTAGGTCCGGTCAGAACGGGTAAATCGACCTTCATAAAGAGGTTTATGGACTTACTGGTTTTACCTAACATAGAAAACGTATACCAGAGGGAACGGGCAAAGGATGAACTGCCGCAAAGCGCCTCGGGACGGACCATAATGACGACGGAACCCAAATTCATACCCAATGAGGCCATGGAAATCACCGTAGGTGAAAATGTGGAACTGAAGGTAAGGCTCATTGACTGTGTAGGATATATAGTAAAAGGAGCTCTGGGGTATCTGGAAAACAATGCTCCAAGGATGGTTTCCACACCCTGGTATGATCATCAGATTCCTTTTGAAGAGGCGGCGGAAATCGGCACCAGAAAAGTCATCAACGAGCATTCCACCATCGGTATCGTGATGTCAACCGACGGAAGCATAACGGACCTGGAAAGGGAGGAGTACATTGAAGCAGAAGAAAGGGTTATCAGTGAGCTTAAAAGGATAAACAAACCCTTTGTCATCGTGCTCAACTCTATCCGGCCTTTTGATAATGAGACCCTGAGGCTTAAGGAAGAAATGGAAGCCAGGTATGGAGTGCCTGTTGTCAATGTCAACTGCGCCCAGATGAGGAATGAGGATATCGATGCAATCCTGGAAAAAGTGCTGTTTGAATTCCCTATCTGTGAAATCGGAGTCAATATGCCCCGGTGGATGGACGCACTGGATGAGGACCACTGGCTCAGGGTAGACATGATAGGTGCAGTAAGGGATATATTCAAGGGAGTAAAAAAGATCAGGGAAATCAAGAACTCGCCTGTGGCCTTTGAGGATTTTGATTTTGTCAAAAAAGCCTATATGGATAGAATAGACCTGGGAGAAGGCAGCGCGCTTATTGAGCTCAATACGGCAGACGGATTGTTCTACCGGATACTCAGTGAAACCACCGGCCTTGAAATTGAGGGAGAACATAAGCTTATAAGCCTGATGAGGGATCTTGCCAGGGTGAAAAAAGAGTACGAAAAAATAGAATATGCCCTGCACGAGGTCAAGGTCAAGGGCTATGGCATTGTCACACCCCAGATGGATGAATTGTCCCTTGAAGAGCCTGAAATTGTCAAGCAGGGAAGCCGCTTCGGCGTCAAGCTCCGGGCAAGCGCACCCAGCATCCACATGATAAGGGCGGACATTGAAACGGAAATCGCTCCTCTTGTGGGTACCGAAAAGCAGTCGGAGGAGCTGGTGAACTACCTGCTCAGAGAATTTGAGAGTGAACCCGGGAAGATATGGGAATCCAATATATTCGGTAAATCCCTCCATGAACTGGTCAGTGAAGGCTTGCAGAACAAACTGTACAGAATGCCGGAGGATGCCCAGCTCAAGCTGCAGGAAACCCTTCAAAGAATTATCAACGAAGGCAGCGGCGGATTGATTTGTATCATACTGTAGACGGTAGAAAGACCGGTAGTCCAGTTTCCACCTGGCTGCCGGTTTTTTTTGCTTTTTGAGGCTATTTTACCATATTGTATCCATAACGGACCTTAAAATGAAAAATAAATCCGGGAAGGTGCGGAGGAGGTTTGTGAACGGTATCCGGCATATTTGAGGAAATATGAATAAGAGGAGAAAATTTACACCATAATTTACTTTGCAGGCCCTGTCGATATAATTGAACAGAGTATGGTATAATTTTAAAATATATATTGACAAAACTTGCTAAAACATAGTATTATTATATAAAACATATAGGATAACTAGGAAATATTGAGGTGTTACGATGAAAATATCCACAAAAGGAAGGTACGGCCTTAGGGCGATGGTTGACCTGGCAGTTAATTCTACGGGGGATTATGTGGCCTTGAACAGCATAGCGGAACGCCAGGACGTATCTGAAAATTATATGGAACAGGTCTTTTCCATGCTGAGGAAGGCGGGACTGGTAAAGAGCATCAAGGGAGCCCAGGGTGGATATATCCTGTCCGACAATCCTGCCAACATAAAGGTTGGCACAATTCTCAGGGTGCTTGAGGGTGACCTTTTCATTGCCGACGACGAAAGCAGGAATCCCGCCGTAAGCAGCATACAGAACCTATTAAAGAGAAATGTGTGGGACAGGATCAATGAAAGTATAAACAATGTGGTTGACGGCATTACCCTCGAAGACCTGGCAAATGACTACAGAAAGATGAACGAGGGGTATTCCATGATGTTCTATATATAGATAAGGTCAAAATAGTAAAAGTAAAGGAGCGGTTATCATGAGCGAGAGAAAGTTGAAATTTGACACGCTGCAGGTTCATGCAGGACAGAAGGTGGATCCTACGACAGGGTCAAGAGCGGTTCCCATTTATCAGACCACATCCTATGTATTTAATAATACGGAGCATGCTGCCAATCTTTTTGCACTTAAGGAATTCGGAAACATCTATACCAGAATTATGAACCCCACCAATGATGTATTTGAGCAAAGGGTAGCCGCACTGGAAGGTGGAGCGGCCGCACTGGCCGTTGCCTCGGGTTCTGCCGCCATTACTTATGCCATTTTGAACATTGCAGGAGCAGGGGATGAAATCGTTTCCGCCAGTACCTTATACGGGGGGACCTATAACCTCTTTGCGATTACACTCCCCAAACTGGGAGTCAAGACCGTATTTGTAGACCCCGATGACCCTGAAAATTTCAGAAAGGCCATAAACGAAAAGACAAAGGCCTTATATATTGAATCAATAGGAAATCCCGGCATTAATCTTGTGGATATCGAGGCGGTTGCAAAGATCGCCCATGAGAATAAAATTCCCTTAATTATCGACAACACCTTTGGTACGCCATATTTAATAAAGCCTATCGAATTCGGAGCCGATATCGTAGTTCACTCCGCAACCAAATTCATCGGCGGACACGGAACCTCCATCGGAGGCATTATCGTTGATTCAGGCAAAT
>JAFADI010000172.1 GCA_023424965.1 Bacillota bacterium | reverse complement strand
ACATTGTTTTGCAGCAGGGCCTCCGCCGCATTCACCTGTTCATATCCCGAAGATATGGCCCTGTCTGCGTCGTGGGCCTCCTCCTTCAGAAACCTGGCCCGGTCATCGGACAATCTGCTCAGTTCGATTTCATTCTGGACCTGTTTCAGGGCCGTGCTGTTCTCCAGCCCCAGCTTCACGGCTTCCTCAATGTTCAGCGTCAAAGGCTTGCCCTCTTCCGCAGAATATACAGGAACGAAAGCTGTGGTCAAAATCGCGGCAAGCAGCAGTACAAAAGTTATTTTTAACTTATTTCTCATTGTTATCTCCACCATAGAATAGTATTAATTTATTAATATTTGAATTTCAAAGTATTTATGTAAAAAAATCACCACTCAAAAAGCTCGTCAACCTTGTTGTTAAGCTTGGACAGAGCGGAAATAAGCACCTGTCTTTCCTCTTCCTCCAGCACGCCGAAGACTTTTTCGGTGATCATATTCTTCAGCTCCACGATGGAACCGTACACTTCCAGGCCTTTCGGCGAAAGCTTGATAAAAACCTGCCTCCGGTCTTCCTCATCCCGGATTCTTTCCACAAAGCCTTTGCCGATCATCCTGTCCACCGTGATGGTGGGCGTTCCCGACGTGACCCCCAGCGCGTTCGCAATTTCCGACATGCTCTTCCGACCTCTGTTGCCTATAACGATAATGGTATTGATCTCAATCAGGGTAAGCTCCTTGAGGTCCTTATAGAGATGCTTTTTGTTTTGTATCCGGTTGTACTTCTCGATCAACTGCCTGAAAAGCTGTCCCACCAGGTATATTTCCTTCTTGATCTCTTCGTTGATACCCATCACCTACTTACTTTGAAATTCAAAATATTTTATATTAAAAATATAACATCCGGAACGGGATTTGTTAAACCGATCCTGGCTTCAAAAACAGCCTTGATTGACCATTCTCCCATAAAATTACTGGATAGCTTTATTTTTCTTTCCCATTTGATTTTTATCCCTTTTTACCGAATACATTTCATTGTCCGCCCTGTTGATCAGCACATCCATATCGTCGCCGTCATCGGGATAAATGCCTATTCCCACACTGGCCTGGACCCTTACGGGCTTCTCCCCTATCATAACGGGACTGCCCAGTGCTTTCATGATTTTTTCCGCTACGGTTTCAGCATCCCTGCGACCGGCAATATCAAGGATGAGCAGGACAAATTCGTCGCCCCCCATGCGGGCCACCATGTCGCTTTCCCTGATTTGCGCCTTCATCCTGGAAGCCACCTCACACAAAAGCAAATCCCCCGCTTCATGCCCGTGGTTGTCATTGACCGCTTTAAAGCCGTCCAGGTCCACGAAAAGCACCGCCGCTTTCTCATTTTTGCGCTTCATCCTCTCCATCTCGGCATGAAGTTTTTCATAGAAGCATTTTCTGTTGGGCAGGCCGGTCAGGGTGTCGTGGTAGGCGAGATAGGACACATATTCCTGGGCCTTTTTCCTGTCTGTAATATCGGTGACGATGGAAAACAGCATTTTCCTGTCTCTAACGCTGATATCGGTGGAATGGATCTCCACGTCGCGCCATTCGCCGGTTACAAGCCTGTGCTTAAAATGGTAGACCTCGTTCTTTTTTTGTTCGAACTCTTTCAGAATCTCCCGCATTTCCTTTTCCTGCAGTCCATTCAGGTCGGTGATCTTTATGGTCTTGAATTCCTCTTCCGAATACCCGTAATACTTTCTCGCGGCCATGTTGCTGTCAAAAATATGCAGGGAATCAAAATCCATCAGGTACATCACCGCCGTGTTCTGATAAAACATGGCTTTAAACCGGGCTTCACTGCTTCTCAGCTGCTCCTCCGTACTTTTACGCTCCGCAATTTCCTGTTCCAGGTACTTTTTCGTCCGTATGTCATGCCCGACAAGGACGATGCCCATGACGCCTTCCTGGCGGCTGTCCATCAAAGGCGAACATGAAATGCTGAAAGGCAGAGGCTCTCCGTCTTTTGTCATGCAGTTTGTCTCACTATACCTTATTACAACCGGCGTATGTCTTTCGGCCAGAATATCGGAAAGCACATTGGCATCATGAATAATACGGTTTACAGGCTTGCCCAGCAGTTCTCCCGCTTCATATCCAAGAAGCCTTCCCGTGCTGTCGCTGACTTTCAATATTTGCCCGTCGGGAGATACCACAATTGCCAGGTCCATCATCTCGGCAAAAATCTGGTCGTTCAGCCTCTGGGGAGAAACGTCAAACAGCCTGTAATGCCTGATGGCATAATATATCCCCAGCAGCATGATGAGGGTAAAGATATGCCCCATCAACGGGATAAAGCTGATCCCCCAGAAAGGCAGGATATTCTGTATGAAAAGGTCCAGAAGAAAAGGGATTGAACTGGAGACAAAGATTATTTTCGCCTGCTTCCGGTCGATAGGGCTTTTGCTCCGGAGGCCCCACCGGAAGATGATGCACAGGCTGGCAAGCAGGCAGGAAAAATTATAGAGGAAATTTCCGGTGTAAAAAAAGTTTTCCACCGCCCGGGGTAAGCTTCTACCCGGGAAGAAAACAAAAATGCTCATGTATAAAAAGACAAATCCGGGCAAATAGATGGCAGCTTTTACAAGAGGCTTTCCTATCCCGGGGGTTCCGGTAAACAACATGGCCAGATGCAGCAGGATGGCGCTGAAAAAACACCAGCCCAGGGCGGAAATCTTCATCCATATGTACTGCTGTTCCTCCGTAATATAGACAAAAGCATAGCCAAAGGACCAAATCGCCATGCTCATACTCCACAATAGAAAAAGCCGGTTTATCTCTTTACTTCTATCAAGCCTATAGGTAAGTATGCCTACGCTGATATAAAGCAAAACCGCAAATAGTGACAAAGCCGACAGTACAATCATTTTCGAACCCCCGCGACTCTTTTATAACGCATCCGTTCAAGAGAAAATTTTTTGGCTGTAAAAAAATTTTCTTCTCTCTGCGCGTTTCAACGAGGCCGTTATCATCTGTCGCCCCGTTATAAAAAAACAGACAAAAAACCATGACTTACTGACAGGCTATCGCTGATCGTATAATACTTTACCGTATTTTATTATCTTATACCAACTAATGCTCAGGAATCAATATTTTTCTTATCGTCCACAGGGTATTTGCGGATTAAAAATATTTCCACCCTTCTGTTTTTCGCCCTGCCTTCCTCGGTGGCATTGTCATATTTGGGTGAGTACTGACCGTAGCCCTCGATTGAAAAACGCTGCGGCTGCAGTCCTCCCTTTTCCACCATGAAATTCATGATATTGATGGCGCGCATGGCGCTCAAATCCCAATTGGAGCGGTATTTTGCATTGTAGATGGGCACATTGTCCGTATGGCCCGCGATTCTTATGCTGTTGTCCAGCCCGTTCAGCACCCCGGATATTTGCACAAGCAGCGGCGAGACGCTATTTAACACCTCTGCGTCGCCGGAATTGAAAAGCACCACGTCCTGGATGGAAATTTCCAGTCCTTCGTTGCTGAGCACAACTTTGACTTTATCGGAATATCCGTCCTTTTCAATTTCCTCTTCGATGCTCTTTTTTATTTCAAGCATCTTGTCCTCTTCCATGGCAGTATTGCTTATAATGCCGTCCAAAGTGGTGTCGTCGTCGGGAACACCCGATGGATTCATGGGAATGACCAGGCTTCCATCCTGTTCCATGATCCCTGTACCGCCGGAGAAAATAACATGGAACTGCTCGCTCAACCGCTCGAATTTCTCCTTGTCCACATTGCCGATGGCGAACATAACGATGAAAAGGGCAAGCAGGAGTGTGAGCAAATCCGAGTAAGGAAGGAGCCAGGTCTCGTCCGCATGTTCTTCATGATGTTCCTTCTTTTTTGGCATGCCTATTCACCCTTTCCCTGTTTTGCCGCGTCACCTTCTTCGACTTTTAATCTGTCCTTGGGCTCCAGCATTCCGGCCAGCTTCATTTTTATACTTTTGGGATTCTCTCCGGCCTGGATGGACAATACTCCCTCTACAATAATCTGCATGTTGTTGACTTCCTCATAGGATTTTCTTTTCAGTCTCGTGGAAATGGGGTGGCAGAGCACATATCCTATGAATATTCCGTAAAGTGTGGCAACAAAAGCGGCGGCGATCATGTGGCCCAGTTTTTCGGTATCATTCAGGTTTCCAAGTGCCCCAATCAGACCGATAACGGCGCCCAAAACCCCCAGGGTCGGAGCATAGCTTCCCGCCGAGGAAAATATGGAGGCAGCGGCCCGGTGGCGGGCTTCCATACTTTCTATTTCGCTGTCCAGCACTTCCCTGATGTAATCATGTTCGATGCCGTCAATCACCATGGTAAGCCCTTTTTTCAGGAAGCGGTTTTCCACACTCTGCATTGTGGCCTCCAGGGATAGCAGCCCATCCTTTCTGGCTTGCTGGGACATATCCGCAATCAATTCCACAATGGCAACGGAGTTCTCCTGCTTTTTTTCCCTGAAAAGCGCACCGATAATCTTGGGAATATTTAAAAATTCCTTTTTCGGAAAAGAATTCATAACGGCGGCGATCGTTCCCACAAGAATGATGATTGCTGCCGCGGGATTCAACAGTACGGCAATATCCGCCCCTTTTACATACATTCCTACCACCACGGCGAGAGCTCCCATAACAATACCTACAACTAAAAATATGTCCATTCCGCACCCCTCATCTTATACACATTGCGTTAACGATACAAACCCCTGGAAATCATAAGAATATTTTTGTTGAATATAGTACAAAAATATTATACTATGATAACTATCAGTTGAAAACTATTTTTTGACAAAATTTTTATATGCAGAAAAAGCATGGCGCTATTTGGGGGAGGAATTCAGGTGGATGAGCAGTCAAAAGACAGGCTTATTTTAAATATGATAAACTTTTACACGGTCTTTCAGAAAGAAATTCTTGATCTGGTATCCGGCAGCAACAGTTCGGGGTTAAGCCCCCTTCTTTACAAAATGCTGCATGAAATCAACCTGGATGGGGCAATCCCGCCTTCACGCCTGAGCAGAAGGTTGGCCATCACCATACCCAATACCAGCAGAAGTTTGAAAAAGCTGGCTGAACTCGGTTATATCACCAAAGAAAAGGATGGAACCGACAAAAGAATCACCCATTTAAACCTGACGCCAAAAGGCATTGACCTGATTGAGGCATCCCTCAAAGCGACGGATGCCATACTTTTTAAAAAGCTCAGCGTGCTTGACCTGGAGGAAACAAACCGTTTATCCGATGCCTTTTCTCTCGCCAGGGACCTGCTGATAAAAATGGAACATTGGAACGACAAAGCCTGAACAATTTCAACCAAAAACAAGAGCAAGGTGACATGTCACCTTGCTCTTGTTTTTGGTGCTATTTATTGTGTCAACAATGCTTATTTCTGACCCAGGTCTCCCTCTTTCCTGACAGCGGCCTGTGCAGCAGCAAGTCTTGCAATCGGCACGCGGAAAGGTGAGCAGGATACATAATTCAAACCGGCCCTATGGCAGAACTCAACAGAGGAAGGATCTCCACCGTGTTCACCGCAAATACCCAGCTTGATGTCAGGCCTTGTCTGCTTGCCCAGCTTAACGGACATTTCAACCAGTTTGCCTACACCAGTCTGGTCAAGTCTGGCAAAAGGATCGGATTCGTAAATCTTCTTGTTGTAGTATTCTTCAAGGAACTTACCGGCATCGTCACGGCTGAAGCCGAAAGTCATCTGGGTAAGGTCGTTTGTACCAAAGGAGAAGAATTCTGCTTCCTTCGCGATTTCGTCGGCTGTTAAAGCAGCTCTCGGAATTTCGATCATGGTACCAACCTTGTACTCAAGCTTAACTCCTGCTTTGGCAATAACTTCGTCGGCAGTCTTGACAACGACGTCCTTCACATATTTCAATTCCTTGATTTCGCCAACCAGCGGAATCATTATTTCAGGAATAACGCTCATTCCGGCCTTGTTCACATTGATTGCTGCTTCGATTACGGCCCTGGTCTGCATTTCTGCGATTTCAGGGTAAGTAACGGAAAGACGGCAGCCTCTGTGTCCCATCATGGGGTTGAACTCATGAAGGTCGGCAATAATGCCCTTCAGTTCTTCAAAAGTCAGTCCCATTTCCTTTGCCAGGGCAGCGATATCTTCATCTGCCTGGGGCAGGAATTCATGCAGCGGAGGATCCAGGAACCGGATGGTTACAGGATAGCCCTTCATTTCTTTGAATAAGCCTTCGAAGTCGCTTCTCTGCATCGGAAGCAGCTTGTCGAGAGCTTTTCTTCTCTGATCTTCTGTTCTTGCCACGATCATTTCCCTCATGGCAGGAATCCTGTCGGGTTCGAAGAACATATGCTCCGTACGGCAGAGTCCGATACCTTCGGCACCGAATTCCATCGCCTGTTTGGCATCTGCAGGTGTATCGGCATTTGTCCTTACCTTCAAGGTCCTGAGCTCATCGGCCCAGCTCATCAAGGTGGAGAAATCGCCGGTCATCTGGGGTTCAACGGTGGGCAGCTGCTCGCCGTAAACGCTTCCTGTGGAACCGTCGAGAGAGATCCACTCGCCTTCAACGTACTTCTTGCCGTTCTTATCGAGGAAGTATCTTTCTTCTTCGTTGATCTTGATTTCACCACAGCCCGCTACACAGCAAGTACCCATACCGCGTGCAACAACGGCGGCGTGTGAAGTCATACCGCCACGGCCGGTGAGGATACCTTCGGATACATGCATGCCTTCGATATCTTCCGGTGAGGTTTCAAGCCTTACAAGAATAACCTGCTTTTCGCCGTTCTTGTATGCATTTACAGCATCTTCGGCTTCGAAGTAGATTTTACCGGTAGCGGCTCCAGGGGATGCAGGAAGGCCTTTTGCTACAGGAACAGCAGCCTTTAACGCCTTTGGTTCGAAATTGGGATGGAGAAGGGCATCCAACTGCTTGGGATCAACCTTCATAACTGCGTCAGCTTTGGAAACCATGCCTTCGCTTACGAGGTCAACAGCGATTTTCAAAGCTGCAGCTGCAGTTCTCTTACCATTTCTGGTCTGAAGCATGAAGAGCTTGCCTTTTTCGATGGTAAACTCCATGTCCTGCATGTCTTTATAGTGCTTTTCAAGGGTTTCTGCAATGTTGATGAACTGATTGTATGCTTCAGGATTGATCTCCTTGAGCTGGTCGATGGACTGGGGAGTTCTGATACCTGCAACAACGTCTTCACCCTGTGCGTTCATCAGGAATTCTCCATAGAGTTTCTTTTCTCCTGTGGATGGGTTTCTTGTGAAAGCAACGCCTGTTCCGGAATCGTTGCCCATGTTGCCGTAAACCATTTCCTGAACGTTTACTGCTGTGCCCCAGTCTCCAGGGATATCATTGAGCCTTCTGTAAACAATGGCGCGGGGATTGTCCCATGAACGGAATACGGCTTTTACGGCTTCCATCAACTGAGCCTTCGGCTCCTGAGGGAAATCAAAGCCTTTTTCCTGCTTGAACAATTCCTTGTACCTCTTAACGACTTCTTTTAAGTTGTCTGCAGTGAGGTCGGTGTCAAAATGCGCACCGTTTTCTTCTTTTACTGCTTCCAGGATTTTTTCAAACTTTGGCTTGTCAACTTCCATAACAACATCGCTGAACATCTGGATGAACCTTCTGTAGCTGTCATAAGCGAATCTGGGATTGTTTGTCAGCTTTGAAAGGCCTTCAACCACCACATCGTTCAAGCCGAGGTTCAAGATGGTGTCCATCATGCCGGGCATGGAAGCTCTGGCACCGGAGCGTACTGAAACGAGGAACGGATTGTTGGGGTCGCCGAATTTCTTTCCAACTATTTCTTCGGTTTTTGCCATCATTGCATAGATCTCTTCTTCGATCTCTTTAACAATGACCTTACCGTCGTTGTAATACCTTATGCAGGCTTCGGTTGTAACTGTAAATCCTCTTGGAACCGGAAGTCCCAAACCTGTCATTTCAGCCAGGTTTGCACCCTTACCACCAAGTAGGTTTTTCATTGAAGCGTTACCTTCACTGAATAAATAGACGTACTTTGGCATTTGAAAAACCTCCTATGTACTTGTATTAGTTTAATTATAGTAAGGAAATACCGGCACACAGCCATATATTTCCTATTAAACTCACCTTGACAACAGCAGATATGAAAGCATTTCCATAATCCATACTATTATAACACAATAGTTAAAATTTTCACCAGTTTTTTATTATTTTTTAACAGGAATTTTGCATAATACTTACTTTTAAATTTACCAGCCGGGGTAATTTTTATACCCTCCCCAGCGATATAAAAGGCCGGGGCATAAACCCCGGCCTTCATTGACCGCTAGAACTCGAAATATTACTTAATTAAAAGTCAAACTTGTCTTCAAAATATTTGTCAAGCTCATCGATGTTGATCCTCACCTGCTGCATGGAATCCCTTTCCCTGATGGTGACGCTGTGGTCGTTCAGGGATTCAAAGTCAAAGGTAATGCAGAAAGGCGTGCCGGTCTCATCCTGTCTCCTGTACCTCTTGCCTATGCTGCCGGCTTCATCGTATTCACAGACATATTTCCTGGTAAGGCTTTCATACAGCTTGTATGCATCCTCTCCCAATTTCTTGGAAAGGGGCAGCACCGCGATTTTGATGGGAGCCAACGCCGGATGGAATCTGAGCACCGTCCGCACATCCCCCTCCGCCACCGTCTCTTCGTCATAGGCATCACAGAGGAACGCGAGGGCAACCCTGTCTGCTCCCAGGGAAGGCTCGATACAATAGGGCACATACTTTTCATTGGTGGTGGGATCAAAATAGGACAGATCATCTCTGGAATGCTCCATATGCTGTTTGAGGTCAAAATCGGTCCTGTCCGCGATCCCCCACAATTCACCCCAGCCGAAGGGGAACAGGAATTCGATGTCGGTGGTGGCATTGCTGTAATGGGAAAGCTCTTCCTTGCCATGGTCACGCATCTTGAGGCTCTCTTCCTTCATATCCAGGCTCTTCAGCCAGTTGTAGCAGAAGTTCTTCCAATAGTCGAACCATTCCAGGTCTTTGCCGGGTTCACAGAAGAATTCCAATTCCATCTGCTCGAACTCACGGGTCCTGAAGGTGAAATTTCCCGGTGTAATTTCGTTTCTGAAGGATTTGCCGATCTGTCCGATACCAAAGGGAATCTTTTTCCTTGTGGTTCTCTGTACATTCTTAAAGTTGACAAAAATACCCTGGGCCGTTTCAGGCCTTAAAAATATTTCCGATTTTGAATCTTCGGTAACGCCCTGGAAGGTTTTGAACATGAGGTTGAACTTTCTTATGTCGGTAAAGTTGGCGGAACCGCAGCCCGGACACTTCACTCCCTTATCTTTTATGTAAGCCATAAGCTGTTCATTGGTCCAGCCGTCTACGGCGGTAGTCAAATTGTTTTCCTTGTTCCAGTCCTCAATGAGCTTGTCGGCCCTGTGGCGGGTCTTACAATCCTTACAGTCGATCAGGGGATCGCTGAAACCGCCCACATGTCCCGATGCCACCCATACCTGGGGATTCATGAGTATTGCACAGTCAACACCTACATTGTAGGGACTCTGCTGGATAAACTTGCTCCACCATGCCTTTTTCACATTGTTTTTCAGTTCGACACCCAAAGGTCCGTAATCCCAGGCATTTGCAAGTCCTCCGTATATTTCCGAACCGGGGTAAACAAAGCCCCTGTTTTTAGCCAGTGCCACAATTTTCTCCATTGATTTTTCAACTGCCATTTTCGTTCCTCCCTCGAAATCTACGCTTATTTTATTTAATCACTTTTAACTGTCCCATGTCAATGATTCTCAGGGCGCCAGTTTTTTTATTTCATCCAGTATCTCTTCCGCCACCCGGTACTTGCTCAGCATGGGCAGTTCCCGCAGGCTTCCGTCCTTCAGTATCAGTTTTACGATATTGGTGTCGGTTCCAAAACCTGCGCCCGCTTGCGTGACGTCATTTGCCACAATCATATCCAAATTTTTTCTGGCCAGCTTTTCCCTGGAATTGTTCTCAAGATTATGGGTTTCCGCGCTGAAGCCCACAAGAATCCGGTTCCCCTTCATCTTTCCCACTTCGGCGGCGATGTCGGGATTTCTGACCAGTTCTATCGCCATTGTTTCTCCGGCTTTTTTAATTTTCTGTCCCGCCACCACGGCACATTTGTAGTCGGCCACCGCCGCCACCATGATGAAAACGTCTTTCCCTTCCTGCCGGTCCAATACCGCTTCCAGCATCTCCTCGGCCGTATTGACGTCCACAACGTCCACCCGGGCCGGCCTGCTTATATTTACGGGGCCTGATACCAGCGTTACTGAAGCGCCTCTGTTTCTCGCGGCCTCCGCCAGGGCATAGCCCATCTTTCCGGAAGAATGGTTGGATATGTATCTCACCGGATCGATGGGTTCACGGGTAGGTCCTGCCGTAATGAGTATGTTCAAGCCCTCCAGGTCTTTGCAGGACAAAAGCAGGGAAAGAATTTCTTCCGTAATCCTTTTAGGTTCGGGCAGCCTTCCCTTTCCATACTCCCCTTCTGCAGCCATCAAACCCGTATCCGGCTCCATAAAACCGTATCCCAGCTCCTGCAAAGCCCTCTTATTGGCCTGAAGTATGGGGTTTTCATACATTACAGGGTTCATGGCAGGGACAAAAAGCACGGTCGCTTTTGTGGCCATAATCACGGTAGAGAGCATATCGTCGGCAATGCCTCCCGCAACCTTTCCAATGACATTGGCGGTGGCAGGGGCCACGACGATCAAATCCGCTTTCCTGGCAAGAGAAATGTGTTCCACGTCCCACTGCCTGGGCTCGGCGAACATATCCGTCACTACGGGATTATTGGACAGGGATTGGAAAGTCAGGGGAGCAACAAATTCCATTGCGCTTTCCGTCATGATGACATGGACTTCCGCATTGAGCTTCCTGAGGCGGCTTACCACCTCAACCACCTTGTAGGCGGCAATTCCCCCGCAGACACCCACAACTACCGTCTTACCCTTCAACATCCCGATCCCTCCTGCTCTAAAATATTATGGATAACTGACAATGGACAATTGACAATTAAAATCCTCTATATAATTGCCAGCTGCCCATTGCATTCGAGTAAAATATGCATTTTTATTGAAAACACTACAGGTACAATCACACCTTGCCGACTGCCAACCGACTTACTTGATGCCGCTCCGTGTTCTTATGTATGTGATTTTTCCTTCGCTTATCTCACTGATTGCAACCGTAACGGGTTTGTCGGAATTGCACTTGGTAAGCTTATGTGAACCGTCCGTCAGCTGTCTTGCCCTCTTTGCCGCAGCAACCACCAGCGTGTACCTGCTGTCAACCTTCTCCATCAATGAGCCGATCGGTGGTTCAATCATAGACAGTTCCTTTTTCGTTAAATCTCGCATGTGCCATCCTCCTTTTGTTATATATCACTGCAATTTACTTTACACGCTCCGCTATATGCCCAATTCTTCCGGGAAAAATCCATTCCTGGAAAATTTCAGTTTTTCTGCCCGTAGGATGCTGTTGATATCTTCAACGGCATCCTGCAGGGAATTGTTGACAATGGCATAGTCATAGCTGTTTATAAACTGAAATTCTTTCTTTGCCTTCTCAAGCCTCTGGCTTATGATACCCGGCTCTTCCGTTCCCCTGCTCTCAATGCGCCTTCTCAGCTCTTCAAACGTAGGGGGGAGAATAAATATGAGCACACTCTCCGGATATTTGTTTTTGATATTCAAAGCTCCTTCAACTTCAATCTCAAGGATGACATCAAATCCGCGGTCCAAAGTTTCTTCAATGCACTTTTTCGGTGTACCGTAATAATTTCCGCAGTACTGCACCCATTCAACCAGTTCCTCTTCCTTTATCATCTGCTCGAATTCTTCTACTGTCTTAAAAAAATAGTTTTGGCCATCGACTTCCCCTTCTCGCGGTTGACGTGTCGTCGCAGATATGGAATACCTCACACCCGTATTTAACTGTCTAAGGAGATTAAGCACAGTGCCTTTCCCTGTGCCTGATGGGCCGGATATAACCAATAACAAGCCCCTTTTTGCCATTACGCCTCTCCTTATTCTTCTTCGATAACCTCTTCCTCTTCAACCTCTACATCTTTTACATTGAGTCTGTGGGCCACAGTTTCGGGCTGCACGGCAGAAAGAATGATGTGGTCGCTGTCGGTAATGATCACGGCTCTGGTTCTGCGCCCATAGGTGGCATCAATGAGCATTCCCCTGTCCCTGGCTTCCTGAATGATTCTTTTTATGGGTGCTGATTCAGGGCTGACGATTGCTACCAGCCTGTTTGCGGATACTATATTTCCAAATCCGATATTAATTAGCTTCATAACATTTCCTCTCTTTATTTTACTTTATAGTTCGTCACGATGTTTGATCCTGCTTCCAACCATCTTTATTCGATATTCTGTATCTGCTCTCTGATTTTTTCTATCTCACTCTTTACTTCGATAACATTCTTTGTTATCAGAAGGTCATTGGCCTTTGATCCTATGGTATTTATCTCACGGTTCATTTCCTGAATCAGAAAATCAAGCTTTCTCCCCACAGGCTGCTGGGAATTAAGAGCTTCACGCAGCTGGGTGAAATGACTCCCCAGACGCACAATCTCCTCATCAATGCTGCACCTGTCGGCAAACAGGGCGATCTCCATCGCCAGACGGCTTTCATCCACTGCCTGCTGCTCCAGCAGCTCCTTGATCCTGTTTTCCAGCTTTGCCTTATATTCTTTCACCACCTCCGGCGAACGCTGTGAAATTGTTTTCACGATGGTTTCAATATAGTCGGCCTTTTCCAGCAAACTCTTCTTCAGTCCTTCTCCTTCTTTAAGCCTCATGGAAATCAACGATTCCAAAGCGCTTTCAAGGGCAGTTTTCAAAAGCTTCCACAGCAGCTCTTCATCCGCTTCCGCCTTTTCCACCCTCAGCACGTCGGGAAAACGTGAAACCAGTGAAACTGAGACTTCGTCGTTCAGCTTATATTTTTGTTTCATTGCCTCCAGCGCATTGATATAAGACTTTGCCAGAGCTTCGTCAAGCAAAACGGTCTTTGAATCTTCGCTTGCATCCTCGAAGGAAATATATACGTCTATTTTACCCCTGGATACCGTTTTACCCACCACTTCCCTCACTTTGTCCTCCAGAAAGGACAACTGCCTTGGGTATTTGACAAAAATATCGGTATACCTGTGGTTAACGGTTTTGATTTCAACAAGGAACTCTTTGCCGTCTCCCTGGGCACTTCCCCTGCCGAAACCCGTCATGCTTTTTATCATATAATTTATCATCCTCTTTTAAGGTTTGCAATATTCAAGCTTTTATATGTAATACAAAATGAAAAAACCGCTTATCTGCATAATACAATTTCTTAGTGTATTATAACATAATTTCTCATATTTAAAAGTCCGTTTTTCTATATTTTATATATTTTTTTCTCATTTTCTCCTGATTGCTCGTTTTTTAATACCATTCTTAAATAAGAAAAGGCACTGCCTGAGTACCTTAAATACTTTAACCTGAAATTACATTTTTTATTGCCTGCTGCACCCTGGACTTTTCAAAGGGTTTTACAACAAAATCCTTCGCCCCCAGCTTTATCGCTTCGATTACCATGGACTGCTGTCCCATGGCTGAAACCATGATAATTTTTGTGCCGGGGCTGACCTTTAATATTTCCTTTACCGCCTTGATTCCATCCATTTCAGGCATCGTGATGTCAAGGGTCATTACGTCCGGCCGGTTGATTTTCGCCTGTTCTATGGCCTCATAACCGTTGAAGCCCTCCCCCACAACCCTATACCCATCCACTTCTTCAATCATCCGCTTTAAAAGGGTCCTCATGAAAATTGCATCGTCAACTACAACAAATTTCAAATTCTCCATCACTATAAATCTCCCAGCGTATACATAAGGATTGACAATACCATAATTCCCGCTGTTTCCGTTCTGAGAATCCTTGGTCCCAGGCTCACAGGAATGATGCCCGCTGAAATGGCTTGATCAATTTCCGCTTCCGAATATCCGCCCTCCGGTCCGATGAAAACGCATATGCTTTTCAAATGATCTTTATGTAAATAATTTTCCAAACGGTTCCCGGCTTCCTTTTCATAAGGAATGAGCCCCAGATCATAGCCGGAAGAAAGCTCCAGCGCATTGCGGAAACCCATGGGAGGCAGCACCCTGGGAATCCTTCCCCGGTTGCACTGCTTTGCGGCCTCCAGGGCAATCCTCTGCCAGCGGACAGTTTTTGCTTCCGCATCCTTCCTATTGTCTATTCGCACCACCGTACGCTCGGTTGAAACGGGTACAATGGTATCGATGCCCAGTTCCACGCTTTTTTGAATGATAAAATCCATTTTGTCGGACTTGGGTATTCCCTGAAAAAGAGCAACACCAATGGGAGGTTCCGAGCCATTGGGTTTTACCCCGGTAATCTCCGTAACAACCCGGTCACTTTCCACGGCCTGGATTTGCACCGTATAGTCCCGGCTTTCGCCGTCACAAACGGTGATGCTGTCACCACACCGCAGCCGCAGCACTTTTCGTATGTGGTTCACATCTTCTCCTGTGATAAAAATATT
Source organism: Bacillota bacterium (assembly GCA_023424965.1). Taxonomy (GTDB): domain Bacteria; phylum Bacillota; class Clostridia; order Acetivibrionales; family JAFADI01; genus JAFADI01. The sequence continues at coordinate 26,670 of JAFADI010000172.1, read as the reverse complement.
CTCTGCCTGTATGGCACTTTTGTCTACAAAGAATTTCGGCATTTAAATGCAATCGCCACCCATTCGCCAAGTTCCAGAACCGATTCCACAGTAAACCCAAGCCTTGTGCAGGTTTCCAGCACCTCATCCTTCCGTTCCTTTATGATTCCGGAAGTCAGATAGAACCCGTTTTCCTTCAGGTAATGGGGCACGATTTCGGATATGTCAATTATAACATTCGCAATGATATTTGCAACGACGACGTCGTATTTTCTTTGCTCAACCTGCCTTAACTCGGCCCTGGAAGCGGATATTTTTCCCTCCACGCCGTTGAGCCTGCAGTTTTCGTCCGCAACCTTCACCGCCACCTCGTCAATGTCGACGGCCGTCGCACCTTCCGCTCCCAGCTTTACGGCGATGATGGAAAGTATGCCGGTCCCGCAGCCCACATCCAGAACCTGGTCTCCCTTTTTCAAATACCGTTCAAGCAGCTGTGCACACATCCGGGTAGTCTCATGGGTCCCTGTACCAAAGGCCATGCCGGGATCCATCTCGACCACAATTTCCCCTTCCCCCTTCTGGTAGTCTTCCCAGGAGGGCTTTACCACAATACTGTCCGCAAGCTTTAAAGGCTTATAATATTTTTTCCAGGAAGTGGCCCAATCTTCATCATCCACTTCGGAAAAGCCGGAATAGCCTTCCCCCACCTCCAGGAAATTCGAAATAAAGCCCAGCTTTTCTTTTATGATGCCGGAAAGCTCCGTAATGTTCCTATCCCCGGGAAAGTAGGCCTTGATTGTCACATCCTCCCCCAAAGAGTTCAAAAATTCCTCGTCCGCATAGTCAAGGGTATTGGGCTTTTCTATTTCGCGTCTTATATCATTGGGATCCTCGATGGCTACACCCCCGGCTCCGATGCCGGTCAACATGTCCGTAACCGCATCACTGGCCTCTTCCGTTGTCTTTACTCTTATCTCAAGCCACTTCATTTATTTCCCTCCATATTTATGAGGCTGTGAAAAAAGGTCTTCTATGAGTTTCACTCCATCGCGTATGCGGCTGCATAAGCGACACGTGAAAAAGAATCCCTATATTTTTCACATCCTCCTTTACATGCCAAAGGCATCCTTCATTTTTTCGAAAAAGCCTTTCCTTTGCTCATGGGAATCATCCCCGCTCAATTCGGCAAACTCCTTCAGCAGGGTTTTCTGCCTGTCGTTGAGTTTCTTGGGCACCTCCACCACCACCTTCACGTACTGGTCACCCCGTCCGTTTCCCCGGAGGAAGGGAATCCCCTTGCTCTTCAACCGGAATACCGCTCCCGTTTGCGTTCCCTCCGGCATGGTATACTTGACCTTTCCGTCCAGGGTAGGCACTTCAAGATCGGCCCCTAGAGCAGCCTGTACAAAGGTTATGGGGATGTCGCAGAGGACATCGTTTCCCTGGCGCTGGAACAGAGGATGGGAACGGACTCTTATGGAAATGTACAAATCCCCGGAGGGTCCGCCTTTGGAACCCGGTTCGCCTTCACCACGCAAAGAGATGGTCTGTCCGTCGTCAATTCCCGAGGGCACGTTGATTTTAATTTTTACGCTTTTGCGGATTTTACCCTTACCGCCGCAGGTGCCGCAGGGGTCCGTTATGATTTTTCCCTCTCCATGGCAGACATCGCAGGTCTTTATATTGACAAATTGTCCAAAAGGCGTATTCTGTTTGTACTGGACCTGTCCGGAGCCGTTGCAGTGCTTGCAGGTGGTGGGACTCGTGCCGGGCTTGGAGCCTGTTCCTCCGCAGGTAACGCAGCCTTCCATCCTGTTGACGGATATTTCCTTTTCAACTCCGAAGGCAGCCTCCTCAAAGGCTATTTCCATGGCGTATTTCAGGTCGGCACCCTTCTGGGGACCCTTTTTGGACCTTGTGGTACGCCCGCCGAAACCTGACCCGCCAAAAAAGGATTCAAAAATATCGCCGATTCCTCCGAAGTCAAAATCGCCGTATCCCCCCTGGAAGCCGCCAAACCCGTTGGGGTCGGTACCCGCATGCCCAAACTGGTCGTAGTTGGACCTCTTCTGCGAGTCGCTCAGCACCTCATAGGCTTCGTTTATTTCCTTGAACTTTGCTTCCGCCACTTTATCCCCGGGATTGACATCCGGGTGGTATTGCTTTGCAAGCTTTCTATATGCCTTCTTTATGTCGGCGTCGGAGGCACCCCGGTCTACGCCCAACACCTCATAATAATCCCTTTTATTCGCCATCAAATCAACTCCAATCAAATATCGGAAAACTACTATAGCATATTATACATCAATATGCCCTGTTCTTGCTACTATTCAAAAGGGGACATTTCTCAGTCCGAGGAATCCTCTTGCATCTCATAATGGAAGGGGACACACCCTCCAAACAGTGGATTTCCGTTTTTAGGAGGGAATGTCCCCTTGAATATGCAATTATACTCGAAAATGGCTGGAAGCAGTACAAGCCCCCATTTTCGTTTATTTTTTGTCGTCGTCTACTACCTTATAATCCGCATCATAGACATTGTCCTGAGGTCCTGCACCGGCTCCGGGATTTTCACCGGCTCCCGGATTGAAGCCCGCTCCCGGATTTGCCCCTGGATTTGCACCGGGATTCTGCTGGTATATCTTTGCGGATACATCGTAGAATGCCTGTGTCAAAGCCTCCGTAGCCTTTTTAATGACCTCAAGGTCCGTACCCTTCAGTGCATCCTTCACCTTGTTCACTTCCGCCTCGATCTTTGCCTTGTCGTCGGCGCCCAGTTTGTCTCCAAGGTCCTTCAGGGTCTTTTCGGACTGATAAACAATGGAGTCCGCATTGTTCCTGACCTCCACCTCTTCCTTCCTCTTCTTGTCCTCGGCGGCAAATTTCTCCGCCTCTTTGACGGCCTTGTCGATTTCGTCATCGGAAAGGTTGGTTGAAGCCGTCAATGTGATCTTCTGCTCATTTCCCGTTCCCAGGTCTTTGGCGGATACATGGACGATACCGTTGGCGTCGATGTCAAAGGTAACTTCAATCTGGGGAACGCCTCTCGGTGCGGGGGGAATTCCTGTGAGCTGGAATCTGCCCAGGGTTTTGTTGTAGGCAGACATTTCTCTTTCTCCCTGGAGCACATGGATTTCAACACTGGTCTGCCCGTCGGCGGCAGTGGAGAATACCTGGCTCTTCTTTGAAGGGATGGTGGTATTTCTATCAATAAGCTTTGTAAACACGCCTCCAAGGGTTTCTATCCCAAGGGACAGGGGAGTTACATCCAGCAGCAGCAGGTCTTTGACTTCTCCGGTCAATACGCCTGCCTGGATGGAAGCGCCTACGGCAACACATTCATCGGGATTGATACCTTTGAAGGGCTCTTTTCCCAGGTACTTCCTTACGGCTTCCTGCACCGCGGGAATTCTTGTGGAACCACCCACCATCAACACTTTATCGATTTTATCCGGTGACAGACCCGCATCCTGCATCGCCTGTCTTGTGGGTCCCATGGTCTTTTCAACCAGGTCGGCGGTTATTTCGTCAAACTTCGCCCTGGTCAGGGTAACGTCAAGATGCTTCGGCCCTGTGGCATCCGCCGTGATAAAAGGCAGGTTGATGTTGCTGGTTGCAACGCCGGAAAGCTCGATCTTAGCCTTTTCTGCCGCTTCCTTCAGCCTCTGCATGGCCATTTTGTCATTCTTCAGGTCGATGCCGTTTTCTTTTTTGAAAACATCCACCAGGTAATCCATGACCCTCTGGTCGAAATCGTCCCCGCCAAGCCTGTTGTTGCCATGGGTTGCAAGTACTTCAAAGACTCCGTCGCCTATCTCCAGGATGGACACGTCGAAGGTACCGCCGCCCAGGTCGTATACCATGATTTTCTGGTCATGCTCTTTATCCAGCCCGTAAGCCAATGCGGCAGCCGTCGGCTCATTGATGATTCTCAGCACCTCAAGTCCCGCGATCTTGCCTGCATCCTTGGTTGCCTGCCTCTGGGAATCGCTGAAGTAGGCAGGAACGGTAATGACTGCCTGGGATACCGTTTCGCCCAGATATGCCTCGGCATCCGCCTTCAGCTTCTGAAGTACCATGGCCGATATCTCCTGGGGCGTATACTGCTTATCGTCGATATTTACCTTTCTATCCGTACCCATGTCCCTTTTTATGGATATTACTGTCCTCTCGGGATTGGTTATTGCCTGCCTCTTTGCCACCTGTCCCACCAGACGTTCTCCGGTCTTGGAGAAAGCGACCACCGAAGGGGTTGTTCTATTTCCCTCCGCATTTGCTATAACAACAGGTTCGCCACCTTCCATAACAGCTACGCATGAATTTGTGGTACCTAAATCTATACCGATTACTTTTGCCATATTTAAAACCTCCCATGTATTTATCATTATTTAAGACATAATTATTATCAGTTTTCACAGTTAATTCGCCACTTTTACCATGCTGTGGCGTATCACCTTGTCCTTGAGTATGTATCCTTTTTGAAACTCTTCTACAACCACATTCTCTTCATAGGCTTCATCTTCCACATGCATGACCGCATTGTGCAGGTTAGGATCAAAGCTTTCCCCCACACCTTTTATTTCTTCCACTCCCAGATTTTTCATTACATCCTTCAGCTGCCGGCAAATCATTTCAACGCCATCCTTCAGGGAACTGCCGTTTTCATCCTTCTGAGCCGCCTGAATGGCCCTGTCCAGATTGTCCACCACAGGAAGAAAGCTGCCTACAACTTCACAAACTGCGTCGTTGTACAAATCAACCTTTTCTTTCGCGGTGCGCTTTTTAAAGTTATCAAATTCCGCTGCCGCTCTCTGGAGCTTGCCGAAATACTCCTCGCACTGCTTTTCTTTTACCTCGAGCTGGTTTAGCAGGGCAGCGGCTTCGTTTTCTTTGATGGAACCGCATTCCCCGTCGGTGCAGTCGCAATTTTCATCCAGGGGCTCCGTGTTTGTTTCGTTTTTTTCCTTTACCTCTTCATTTGCTGTATTTTCGTTAACCATGTTTAATTATCCAACCCTCCTCATTCTTTATGCTTCTCTATATTGAGTATGTATCGGTGGAAAGCCTGCACACTTCTGCAGGCCAACCGCCGGCGAATAATCCCGTGGAATAAATGAATGCTCCTATCCCGAATCGTTTCCGATAAGTTTGCTGAGCTCCTGGTTTATCTTCTTTCGAATGTAGTTCATGGAAGATATGACCCTCGGATATTCCATCCGCGTGGGTCCGATGATACCCAGAGACCCGATGACAACGTCACCTACACTGTAAGTGGCGGTAATCAGGCTGCAATCCCTGATGCCTTCAACACCATTTTCAGAGCCTATCCGTACAGTAATGGCTTCATTTTTGACATCCCAGTTCATAATTTTACTGACCAGGTCCTTCTCATCAAGAATTGACAAAAATTCTCTGGCTTTTACAATATCCCGGAATTCAGGATAATTAAAAATGTTTGTGGTACCCTCAAGGAAAATTTCCTGATTGTCAACCTGTCCTATACATTCGGCCATACCCGTAAGAATGGGCATCAGTACCTCTCTTGGGACCGTCAGTTCCTGTTCGATATCCTGTATAATGCCCGGGTCGATCTGCTCGATGGTGAGCCCTTTCAGCTTGTCATTCAACAGGTTGGAAATGCGGATCAGAAAATCCGGCTGAACCCAATCCGGGATCTTGACAAGATTGTTCCTGACAACACCCGTGTTGGCCACAACAATCACGAGGGCTTTACCGGTTTCAATGGGCACGGCCTGTACGGCTTTAAAAGTGCTTTTCATCACCTGGGGCTTTGTGGCCATGGAAGTATACCGGGTAATCCTGGACATGACGGCGGAAGCCTGCCTGATCAACTGGCTAAGCTCGTTAATCTTTACCTCCATGGCATTTTTTATGCCTTCGATTTCCTCCCGGGATAGTTCATTCACTTTCATCAACTGGTCCACGTAAAGCCTGTACCCTTTGTCGGAAGGAACCCTTCCGGCGGAAGTATGCGGCTGGGCCAGAAATCCCATTTCTTCAAGATCGGCCATTTCGTTCCGTATTGTGGCGGAGCTCAAGCCGAGCTCGTGTTTTCTGGCGATGGTCCTGGAACCAATAGGCTCGGCAGTGTCGATGTAATCGTCAATGATTGCACGGAGAATACGCTTCTTTCTCTCATCCAATATATCATCCAAAAACACCTTTCTCACCCCTTTTATTAGCACTCTATGCCATTGAGTGCTAAACATATTTTAAAAATACCATCTGCATTTTTATTTGTCAAGTGGTTTATGGATATTATTTGTATTTGCACTCCCGCTTATTCCGTTTCAAAAACAATCCTTGTACGGTCAGATAAATTCGATAAAAACCTCGTTGGCCAGGTCCAATCCCCTGGGCGTCAGCCGTATCCTATCCCCGTCTTCAACCAGGAGCTGCTTTTTTATAAGAGCGTCAAGCCGGGTCCCGAACAGGTCCCGGATATTGCTGTCAAATCTCTGTTTGAATTCCTTCTTTCCTATGCCGTCAATAAGTCTCAACCCCAAAATCATGTACTCGGCGATTTCATCCTCCAGCTTGATTTCCTCGACATTTTCCATGGGGATTGTCCTGTATTTCATCGCGGAAATGTATGCTTCTACATTATAAATGTCATTATAGCGCTTGCCCCCGTAGTAGGAATGGGCTCCGGCCCCTAACCCCACATAGCTTTCGCCTTTCCAATAAATGAGGTTGTGCCTGCATTCACAGCCCTCCAGCGCAAAATTCGATATCTCATAGTGCCTGTAGCCATGCTTCCCCAAACGTTCAACCGCCTCGTAGTACATTTCCCTGTCAAGCTCATCCTCCATGGGAATCAGTTCCTCTCTCTCAAGCCTGTCCCCGAACTCCGTCCCCTCTTCAATTTTCAGGCTGTAGCAGGAGATGTGCGCCGGCCCCAGGCCCACCACCTTCTCCAGGGTTTCAACCCAGTCTTTGACCGTCTGCCCCGGAATGCCGAAAATGAGGTCCACATTGATATTCTTGAAGCCAACCTTCCTGGCCAGTTGAAAATTCTCCGAAAATTCCCCGGCCCGGTGGATTCTGCCCAGCTTTTTGAGCAGTCCGTCCTGCCAGGCCTGCAGCCCCATGCTCAGCCGGTTTATCCCCATGGCCCTGTAGGCCATGAGCTTTCCATAATCCAGGGTGCCCGGATTCGTCTCAATGCTGATTTCCGCTCCGCTGCTTATATGAAAAGAGCTTCTAAGGCCATTCATCAGATTGTATAAATGGCGGGAGTCCACCAGGGAAGGCGTCCCTCCCCCGATGAAAACTGTCTTTATTCCTTTATCCCCCGTCTTTTCCCCGTATAACTCCACTTCCGTGTTCAACGCGTCGAAATACCCGGGAATCATGGCTTCCATTCCCGGGTAGGAGTTGAAATCGCAGTAGTGGCATTTGGCCCTGCAGAAGGGGATATGAACGTAAATACCCGATTCTCTGTCGAAAGTCATCGCGGTTTTCTTCTTTCCTTTTATAGCTTTATTCCGTTTTCCCTGTCCCATGGCAGGAAGGTGTATTTAAACCCTACAGCCCTCAGTATCTCCGCCACCTTTTCAAAGCCCCTGCACAGATTGGCCACATTGTGGGCATCGCTTCCCATGCTGACGGTCCTTCCTCCATACTGGAAATAGGCCTTGAGAAAATCACTATCGGGCAGGGGAGCTTCAATGGTGGAGAAAAGCCCTGAGGAATTTACTTCGAGTATTTTCCCTGAAGCCGCACATATTCTTGCCGTTTCATCGTTCAGCTCATCCAGCCGGCCCTTCAGCCCGTTCTTCTCAAAATGGTCCTTTTCCAGTCCCCTTTTAAAAATGCCGATGTGGCCGATGACGTCAAATTCCTTGACCCGGATGCCGGAAATGAGTTCACGGTAATACTTTTCCACGATGTCCCTTGCGGACTCCACCTCCGCAAAGGCCTCCGTATGCCTGCCGTCGGAAATGGAAAAACCGTTGATCATATGAATGGAGCATATGGTGTAGTCAAAGTGCTTCTGTTCCAGGGTATCCAGTATTTCCTGCCCCACGCTCTCCGCATAATCCACTTCCGCCCCGGCGTACAGCTCGTAGCCCATTTCCCTGTACCTTTGAATTTTTTTGAAATAATTATCGGTGTCCAGATACCTGTAGGCCCCGCACTCGGGCAAAAAGTCCAGGTGCTCGGTAAAACCGATGCCCCTCGCCCTTCCGCTGTCGATGGCGGCAATGTAATCCTCTATGGGGGATTGACCGTCGGGTGAAAAGGTGGTATGGACATGGGTGTCGTAATCTGCCCTGCCAACGCTGCTGCTTTTTTTATTCAATCAAATCACCTGCTTTACTCTATATAAATGTTATTTTCCAACCCTGTGCTCTAATGAAACGGCAAATGCCGGCATAGCCTGGCCATTTCCTCGGGAACGATAGAAAAGGGCCGGCTGCAATGCCTGCAGCGGACCCCTCCGTTCATGTATCCAGCTTGAGAACGCTCATAAAGGCCTCCTGGGGAACCTCTACGGTTCCGACCTGGCGCATGCGCCTTTTACCTTCCTTCTGCTTCTCCAGCAACTTTTTCTTTCTTGTGATGTCACCGCCGTAGCACTTGGCAAGTACGTCTTTCCGGTAGGCCTTTACCGTCTCTCTTGCGATGATCTTTCCTCCGATGCAGGCCTGGATGGGTATTTCAAACTGCTGCTTGTGGATGGATTCCTTGAGCTTTTCAGCCATACGTCTTCCCCTTGCGTATGCCTTTTCCGTGTGTACGATAAAGGAAAGGGCATCCACAATTTCCCCGTTCAGCATGATGTCCAGCTTTACAAGGTCCGACTCTTTATAGCCCTTAAGCTCATAGTCCAGGGAGGCGTAGCCCTTTGACCTGGATTTTAAGGCGTCGAAGAAATCGTATATGATTTCATTGAGAGGCATTTCATAGGTTAGAATCACCCTGCCCTCGTCGATATAGGTCATGTCCTTGTACAGTCCCCTCCGTTCCTGGGACAGTTCCATGATATTGCCCACATATTCGGTGGGTGTCATGATGGTGGCCTTTACAATGGGCTCCTCCATGAAGTCTATTTCCGCCGGGGCGGGCAAATTGGTGGGGTTATCCACATTTATAACCTCTCCGTCGGTTCTGGTCACCCTGTATATTACGCTGGGGGCGGTTGTTACCAGATCCAGGTTGTACTCCCTTTCCAGCCTTTCCTGGATGATTTCCATGTGGAGCAGTCCAAGGAAGCCGCACCGGAAACCGAAACCCAGGGCAACGGAGGACTCGGGCTCAAAGGTAAGGGCAGCGTCATTGATCTGGAGCTTTTCCAGCGCATCCCTCAAATCCCCGTATTTCGCACCGTCGGCAGGATAGATGCCGCAGAACACCATGGAATTGACCTTCCTGTATCCCGGCAGAGGTTCTTTGGCCGGATTTTCCGTCAGTGTCACCGTATCACCTACCCGGGTGTCCTTCACGTTCTTTATGCTGGCGGCAATGTATCCTACATCCCCTGCCAGCAGTTCTTCGCAGGGCAGCAGGGTTCCGGGCCTGAAATAGCCCACTTCGGTAACCAGAAATTCCTTTCCGGTGTACATCATCCGGATGGAATCCCCTACCTTCACCCTTCCTTCTTTTACCCTTATATCTACGATGACTCCCTTGTAGCTGTCATAGTAGGAGTCGAAAATCAAGGCCCGCAGCGGCGCATTTTCCTCGCTGTCGGGACAGGGAATCTTATTTGCAATGACCTCCAGCACTTCTTCGATGTTAATTCCGTTCTTGGCGGAAATCAAAGGTGCGTCGAAAGCTTCCAGCCCAATGACATCTTCGATTTCCTTTTTCACATGGTCGGGCTGAGCGCTTGGCAGGTCGATCTTATTGATGACGGGGATAATCTCCAGATTGTTTTCGAGGGCCAGATACACGTTGGCCAGGGTCTGGGCTTCGATGCCCTGGGCGGCGTCAACCACAAGGATGGCTCCCTCGCATGCCGCAAGGCTCCTGGACACCTCGTAATTGAAGTCTACATGGCCGGGAGTGTCGATCAGGTTGAAAATGTATTCCTCCCCGTCCTGGGCCTTATAAACCATCCTTACGGCCTGAAGCTTTATGGTTATTCCGCGTTCCCGCTCAATATCCATATTGTCCAGCACCTGGTCGTCCATCTCCCGTTCGGTGAGGACCCCGGTCTTTTCGATGAGCCGGTCCGCCAGCGTGGACTTTCCGTGGTCGATATGGGCTATAATACAAAAATTCCGTATTTTCTTCTGTCTTTCACTTGCCATGAATGTCTCCCTCTCGCTTGCAGTATCTCAAGAGTTTATTATAACATAAGAATCTCGCTTGTGAACAGGGGTTTTTAACGCCGGGCAGGGTGAATCAAGAACGCGCAGAAAGCAAAAAAATAAACCGTTGTGTTGCGTCCGGCTTATTCAGCAAAACTTCCATTTGTCCCTTCTCTCCTTCAGTTATGCTCATCGTGGCACACAAGGTCGATCACTACCGCAATGGCCAGGTTGGTCATCTGGTCCTGCCTGTCGTCTATTTCCACTCCGTAGGTATCGTTAAAGGAAAAGAATTTTTTGGATATCCTGGCGATGGAGTACCCGTCTTTGACGATATCGAATTCATAGGCCCAGAAATCTCCGTCAATCCGGTACTCGCCCCCCGGTCCCGAAACAAGGAATTCCTTTGAAAAGAAGGTGAATTTCTTTTTGACATTGGCGGTAAGGCTTCCGCCCACATAGATGTCATACTCCGGCATGAACCGCAAAAGCTGCTGTTCGATATAGCAAAGCTCGTTGCCCGTCAGGTCGAAAATCCTGAGCTTGTGTCCGAAGGACAAAAGCTGGCTTTTAACAATAAAAGCATCGTTGCCGTATTCATCCATGATGGAAAAGCTGTCGCCCCATGAAAAAAAACGCTGTCTGACAATATACCGCATGACCCTAACTCCTCTACTTTACCCTTTTTAGAATAATCTCGTGCTCGTTCAGCTTGGCGTCCACTCCCACGAAATAGTCCTTAACCGTGTTCATGTCTTTCTTCAAACCACCTATTTCCTGCTTTATCTCAAGTATTTCCTGTTTGACCGTTGACACTTCCCGCTTCACTTCAAATACTTCCTGCTTTGTTTCGGTCATGTCCTTCTGCAAACTCTCAATTTTCCCGTCCAAAATACTGTGCCCTTCCGCTACGGCCTTCACATCCCTTTTCAGGCTTTCAAGCAGTATTCCCTGGCCGTTGATTTTTTCATCCACGTAGGTTTTTATTTCATCGGTCTTCCTGTCAAACATGTCCTTTATTTCATCAGTTTTCTTCTCAAACATGTCTTTTATGACCAGGAGCAATTGATCGTTATCCAATTTCATCCCCTCCTGCGCTAATACTATTATACCAGAATCTACCCATTTTTAAAGCGCAATTTGAACAGTTTGTGTAGTTGTCATGGGCTAAATCTTTTTATCCCTGTAAATTTGCTATTTTAGTCTCTTTGTAGCTCTTTGCCGCTTTTGAGTGACCAAAATCGGCGGAAAAGTCATCATTCAAACGCCATGAAGGCTTCCGCCGCTAACGCCGTCAACGAACTTCCATCTTGCGGTGACAGCTGCGACTACATCCTGTAGTCGCCACACTCTGGGACATTTTACAACAGAGATATCCGGCAATAGCCTGTTTCAGGTTCGCCAAAATTCGACAACACTATTAAATTGCAAATTTAAAATGAGAATTTGAATAAATATATGCTTAGCAAAAGAGTGAGACATATTAAATCTTAGAATGGAGTTACTGCCATAGCATCGGGTTTAAATCAACTTCTTTATAAAAAACGGCTCTGCCACATAACACTCAGTCAAAAAAGCCTCCCACAAACTCCTTCAACCGCTCCATGTCCCGGTTGATGTATTTGACATTCAGATACACTTCCTGGTTCATAAGGCTTATGCGGTAGTAGGAGTTGTCCACCTTATTCACGGTAAACAGCTCCAGCTGTTTTTCATTCCACATGATGGAATTGATGGAGTAATCCGCAACGGCGATTCCGCAGGACACCAGGGTGAAAAGCAGCAGCAGGATTCCTGCAACCTTCCTTCTGGTGTTTCTGCTCTGCCTGAATTTCTCCAACCTGTTCATTGTACCTCGGTCCTTTTGGGTTATTTACTCTTAAGTATGCCCAATTTACAGCTCTTTAAGACGTTTTTTTATTTGCCGTTTAAAACTTCATCGATTACCCTGGCAAGATATTTTGTGCTTTCAATGCTTTCGGACAGCAGGTTTCCGTCGCCCCCCACCTCAATGATGATGGCTCCCGTGGAAAGATGCTGGTTGTACCGGTTATAGCTCAGATCAATGGGCTTTGCAAGGCTGGGACTGATGGCGTTCAGCTTATCCTGCAGCTTCAGCGCAAATTTCAGGTTCTCACGCCAGTTGGGATGGGCAAGGTTCTGGCTGGAGCCGACGACAAACATCACCTGGGCCACATTCTTTCCCTCCACTTTGGTTACCGCCCTCAATTTTTTCCCCTCAACGCCGATCCCGTCCCGGTGCAGGTCGATGACCACCTTGATGGAGGGATAGCTTTTCAAAATTTTGCTGGCGGTATCCATGGAACGGTTGTATGCACCGTTATAATTGGGGTAATCATGAACCGTACCATTGTGGATCACCTCAATGCCGTATTTTTTTCTTAGTGTCTGGGCCAGCTCCTCTCCGACCCTTACCACCGATTTTTCCGGATCCCTGCTCCAATTGGGTATGCCGGTCTTCCCTATTTGCTTGGCATCCTGGAGATAGCTTTCCGAGGTGTGGGTGTGATAAATCAGCACCTTGGGTCCTTTCTTGTCCAATTTTATTTTAAGAGGCCCTTTTATGAGCTCATCCAGACTGACCTTGAATTTGGTTTCATTGTTCAGCGCCAGGCTGCCCTTGCCGTTTTTGACAAGCTGCTCCTCCTTCATTTCGTGCTGGTCATGGTCTTCTTCATAGCTGATACTGCTGGCAGCTTCTTTGGGAATGGTTTGTTCCGGCTGTTCCCCGGGCTGTTCCTGGGCCTTCTGGGGTTCCTGGGGCTCCTCTTTCCGGGAAGGTTCCTCTCCCTTTTGGGCCAGCTTCGGCAAATAGCCCTGCTGATAATAGGAGTAGAAAACCGAGGACTGACAGTTTAGAATGCTGATGGGCGTACTCAGATCAAATCCGAAAATGCCCTTTACAAGCTTCTTCACCTCACTGGTAAAAGAAACACTGATATTTCCACTGTTATAGACCTCGTCAATCAAAGGGAGGGCGTTGTTTAAAACGTTCTTGAAATACTCCACGTCAATTTTTTGGACCACTCGAAAATCCGCAGCCAGTAAGGCATCACCCGCAATCATCCCCATTTTGACGGCAAGAAAGGAAAGAACAAGAAAAAGAAGGATTCCCGGCAGTCCCTTCGGCATTTTCCCCTTATTCTTTTGTTTATAATTGACTTTCATCTTTTCCCCCGTAAACATCTTTCTCCTCAATAATATTCTTTTTGGGAGGATATTATGACAATCGGTGGGGAGGTGAAAATAACCCCTTTGAGAGGAGCAGTTTAAACTATATAGTTTAGGCAAAGAAGACGCTAATTTAAAATGCGGCAAGTGAGCCATGGATGGCGAACGCACGCGTTGATTCAGGATAGAATCACCGCGTGAAAAGCAGTTTAAACTAGCGGCTTCGTATATGAAACTATATAAAAACGCCTCATATCACTTTTCAGGTGATATAAGGCGTTCTCGGTTAATCTCACTTTACTGAACCAGTCCCCCGGGCTATCTTACGCTCCCCACTTCGTTAAAGGGGAATATCCGGACAAGCACTTTTCCTCCCACCTTGCCCAAATCCACAGGTCCTATGATTCTGCTGTCCTTGCTGTTTCCCCGGTTGTCTCCCAGTACATATATGCTTCCCTTGGGAACGGTCAGCTTGCTGTACTGGGGCTCAAAAGCATTGGTAGGATCCCCGTTGATATAGCTTTCCTCCAAAGGGCTGCCGTTGACAAATACTTTTCCCTCTTTTATTTCAACCGTGTCGTTCTCAAGTCCGATGATCCTTTTTATAATTGTTTCCTTGCCCGCTTCAAGAAACTCGGGAACATTCACCGTAACAATATCTCCCCGCTGCAGCTTGTGGAACCTGGGACTGAGCTTCTCGATCAGCAGCCTGTTTCCATCCTGCAACGTGGGTACCATGGAAGAACCGTTCACAACGGTTATCTGCGCCACGAACTTTACAATAAAAAGGCCGATGGCGACAGCGATGATGATATGCAACGCCCAATCCAGAGTTTCTTTCAAAACAGAATTTTTCGCCGTAAGTATCCCTCCCCTGCTATCCTTCTGCTCGAATGTGCAATTCTTTCAACTGCTTGGGCTCCACCGAATCCGGAGCATTTGTCATAAGACAGGAGGCGTTCTGCACCTTCGGGAAGGCAATGACATCCCGGATGCTGCTTCTCCCCGCCATGAGCATGATCAACCTGTCCAGACCGTAAGCCATGCCCCCGTGGGGCGGTGTCCCGTATTTAAAGGCTTCGAGAAGGAACCCGAATCTTTCGGAAACCTGTTCGTCGGTAAGTCCGATGAGCTCAAACATTTTGGTCTGAAGCCCCTGGTCATGGATTCTTATGCTTCCGCCCCCGATTTCAACGCCGTTGAGCACGATGTCGTAGGCTTTGGCACGGACCCTTCCCGGGTCCGAAGCAAGATACTGCAAATCCTCGTCCATGGGTGAAGTAAAAGGGTGATGCTTTGCCGCCCAGCGTTTTTCCTCCTCATCGTATTCAAAGAGGGGGAATTCCGTTACCCAGAGGAATTTGAACTCGTCGTTCTTCAGCAATTCAAGCCGTTTTGCCAGCTCAAGCCTCAGTGCTCCCAGGGCATCGTAAACGATGGAATTCTTGTCGGCGATGAAGCAGATAAGATCTCCCGGTTCGGCCTTGACCCTGCCGAGAATCCCATCGACCTCCTCCTGGCTGAAGAACTTGGTGATGGCCGATTTGAGTTCATTCTCCTCCACCACAATCCAGGCCATTCCTTTTGCTTTATAGATCTTGACAAACTCAACCAGACTGTCGATCTCACGCCTTGAAAATTTGGCTCCGCAGCCTTTTGCATTGATGGCTCTCACACTGCCGCCATTCTTCACCGCATCGGCGAAAACCTTGAAGCCGCAGTTTTCCACCAGATCCGATATATTGACAAGCTCCAGGCCGAAACGGATATCCGGTTTGTCGGATCCGAACCTGTCCATGGCCTCCTGGTAGGGCATCCGTATGAAGGGAGTCTCCAGTTCAATGTCCAGAGCCTCTTTAAATGCCTTCTTTATAAAGCCTTCGTTTACCGAAAGGACATCATCCACGTTGACAAAGGACATTTCAATATCAATCTGGGTAAACTCCGGCTGCCTGTCCGCCCTGAGGTCTTCATCCCTGAAGCATTTCACAATCTGGAAATACCGGTCCATCCCCGAAACCATCAAAATCTGCTTGAAAAGCTGGGGAGACTGAGGCAGTGAAAAGAACTTACCGGGATGCACCCTGCTGGGCACAAGATATTCTCTGGCGCCTTCGGGTGTACTTTTGCCAAGCATGGGCGTTTCGATTTCCAAAAAGCCGTTGGCGTCATAGTAGTCCCTGACGATTTTCGCAACCCGGTGTCTCAAAATGAGGTTCCGCTGCATGTCAGGCCTTCTCAGGTCCAGATACCTGTATTTGAGCCTTACCGACTCATTGACGTCGGAGTCCTCTTCAATCTGTAACGGCGGAGTTTCCGCCTCGCTCAAAATCCTGAGCTCTTTGGCAACAACTTCGATCTCACCCGTAGTGATTTTTGGATTCACCGTCTCCGGATCTCTCTTTATTACTTCCCCTACAACGGAAATAACATACTCGCTTCTGATTTTTTCAGCCTTTTTAAATATGTCCCCGCCGCTTAATTGCTCGCTGAATACCACCTGGAGAATTCCGCTTCTGTCCCTCAGGTCGGTAAATATGACTCCGCCCAGGTCCCTGCTCTTGTGAGCCCATCCCATTACAACGACTTTTTCACCTACATTGGCCAGGCTTAGTTCCGCACACCGGTGTGTTCTCTTTAAGCCATAGATTGATTCACCCATCGAATGTCCCTCCAATTTTTAATAACACGTCTCAAAAAACAAAAAACCCCTCGTCTGACAAATGTCAGGGACGAGAGGATTTATCCCGCGGTACCACCCTAATAGGCGCCAAAGCGCCCTCCTTTTTTCCGTTAACGCAGGAACTGCGGGCTGATTTACCGGCGAAACCGCTTTCAAACAGCCGGCTCCGGGATGTTCTTTCGCCGGTCAATTCTCCTGAAGGCGCTTCCAGTCACGGCACCCTCTCCCTGCAGGCATGAATCGGCTACTTTTTCCCTTCACAGCTTTTACAACCATCACACAGTGATAATTACTAATTTTAAATATACCCTTTTATATTGTCAATAGATTTTTTTATCCTTTAACCGCGCGGATGATTTCCTCCACGCGCAGCTCCTGCTGCTGTCCTGTGGACATGTCCTTGAGCTTTAAGACTCCGCTCCTGACCTCGTCTTCCCCAACCACCACAACAAAGGGTATTCCCAGCTTGTCGGCGTATCCGAACATTTTGCCCAGCTTTCCTTCATTCAGGTAGACCTCTGTGGCGATGCCCGCTTCCCTGCTTTTGGTGGAAAAGTCAAGGGCATAGTCCATGGTGCCCTTCATCGGAATGATGAGCAGCTCTGTGGGGGTAGCTCTTTTTGCCCCCTGGACGATTCCGCTTTCCCGCAGCTGGTAGAACAGCCTTGTGAGGCCGATGGATATGCCCACGCCGGGAAGTTTTTTGTCGGTATAGTTCTGGGCCAGGTTGTCGTAGCGTCCGCCCGAGCAAACGCTCCCGATGGCAGGGTGATTGTTCAGCACCGTTTCATAGATTGTTCCGGTATAATAATCCAGTCCCCTCGCAATGGTGAGGTCAATGGCGTTGTTCTTCTCCGGAATTCCGAAGTACTCCACGTATTCGCATACCTTTTCCAGCTCTTCAAGCCCTTTCTGGAAGAGTTCCCCTTCCACCTTCAAAGCCTTGAGCCTTTCAATGACTTCTTTATTCCCGCCTTTAATCCTTATAAACTCCAGCAGGGAATCAATGGCGCCCTGTTCCAGGCCTAGTTCCTTCAGTTCCGCCGTGACGGCCGGTACGCCGATCTTCTCCAGCTTGTCGATGATTCTCAGGGCATCGGCTTTGTTTTCGATACCCAGAGATTCAAAGAAGCCGTTTAACACCTTCCGGTTGTTTATCCTTATGGTAAACTCGTCGAAGCCCAGGGCTTTAAATGTAGAGAATATAATGCTGAGTATTTCCGCATCATTTATTATGCTGAGGGATTCATTTCCTATGATGTCGATGTCACACTGGTAAAACTCCCTGAACCTGCCCTTCTGTGGCTTTTCACCCCTGAAAACCTTTCCGATGTGATACCTTCTAAAGGGAAAAATGAGCTCGTTGTAATGCTGGGCCACATACCTTGCCAGAGGCACCGTGAGATCAAACCGCAGGGAAAGGTCACTGTCACCCTTGCTGAAGCGGTAGATCTGCTTTTCCGTATCTCCACCGCTTTTGGCGAGAAGAATTTCAGACTTTTCTATGGTAGGGGTATCCAGAGGGATAAACCCGTAAGTCTCATATGTACGCTTTATGGTATCAAGCATTTTATTGAACAAAAGCTGGTCCTGGGGCAAAAGCTCCATGAACCCGGGCAATATTGAAGGCTGTACTTTCTGCTTGTCCAAGTTGTTTCCTCCTGTTTCAGACATTTATATAGTTTAGGATCAGATATGAAACGATATAGCCTTAACCATTATACAGTAAAGCTCTTTTTCTTTCAATCATTTCATCCAGCCGTTGGATGTACTGCTCTACATTCTTCACATTAAAGGCCCGTTCTATACGGTTTTCATCCCTGTAAACCACCTTTGTGATGGCCCCGGCCCCCAGGGCGAGGATGGTCTGCCGTTCCTCCATGATCTGGACATTGTAGACGCTTTCAAAGCCCTCCCTGCAGTAACCCACGTTTTCCAGGTTGCCCAGGATGTTTTTCTGCCGGTACAAATAGTAGGGATGCATGCCCATTGCTTCCGCATAGCCTTTGGCCAGCTCCACCATGGCAGCGGCATTTTCAGCCTCTGTCAGGGCAAAGCTCCCCTTTTCCTCATTGAGCCTGGAGGCCCTTTTCACCGACATGGTGTGAACGGTCAGGCTCTCGGGCCTCAGCTCTGCGATTCTTTTCAGGGTATTTTCAAACATTTGCGCGTCCTCCCCCGGAAGTCCGGCAATGAGGTCCATGTTGATGTTTCCAAAGCCCATGCCGCGTGCCAGACCATAGGCCTTCACGATGTCTTCCGCGCTGTGGCTCCTTCCGATGAGGTCCAGCGTCCTGTCGTTCATGCTCTGGGGATTGATGCTTATTCTGTCCACCCTGCTGCTTTGTATCGCCTCCAGCTTCTCCCGGTCGATGGAATCGGGCCGGCCCGCTTCAAGGGTATATTCCTCAAGGTCGCTCAAATCAAAGCTTGCTTCGATATGGTCCAGCAGCTCTTTTAACTGTCCGGCACCAATGGAAGTGGGCGTGCCTCCCCCCATATAAATGCTCTGTATCTTCAGCTTCTTTTCCTTTATTATCTCCGCTACCCGGCTCACTTCCCGCCTGAGGGCCTTCAGATATTCCTCCACCATACCCCTGCTCCTGGAAATGGGATTGGAGGTAAAGGAGCAGTACAGGCATCTTGTAGGACAAAAGGGTATCCCTATGTAAATTCCCACCATTTCCGGGGTTGAGTTGTCCAGTATGGCTTTTTCCGCCCCGGCCACATGGTAGACCATCCGGGCCTTTTCCTCCGAGACCAGGTAGTATGCTTTAAGCTTTTTAAAAATTTCCTCTTTGCTCCATTTCAGGTCCAGAAGCTCGTGGACGATCTTGGCCGGCCTTATGCCCGTCAGCATTCCCCATGGCATTTCTCTTCCCGTGACCCTGGACAAAAGGATGTAGAGCTGCCTTTTTATCTCTCTTTTTACGGCACTTGCAGAAGAAGCTTTTTTATGCCGGTCCGTTTCCGGGCCTAGTGTTCCTTTCTCCACATGTTCCTTGCCGCCGGCCCTCACAAGGGTTTCAATCGCAAGGATTCCCCCTGCCTTCTCCAGCCTGCTGGATATAAAAATTCCCTGGAACATATCCGGGGAACTGTCGGCAAATTGTATTTCTCCTTGAGGGTAGAACAATTTCAAAATATCAAATATCTCATTGTTGAAGGCATGGCCTTCTAACTTCACACAAATCATATGTCACCGGACTTCACTTTAATCTGTTGTGCTTCAGGTTATTTTATAAAAGGGTTGTTCTTTTTCTCATATCCGATGGTGGAGGTTTCCCCATGTCCCGGATAGACCACCGTGCTCTCGTCGAGAACCATCAGCTTTTCCTTGATGGATTTTATAATCTGGGGGAAATTTCCTCCACTCAGGTCCGTCCTCCCGATGGACCGTCGAAAGAGCGTATCCCCCGTGAAAAGCACCTCTCCCACCTTTATACATACACACCCCTGGCTGTGCCCCGGCGTATGCAGGATTTGAAGTGAAAGCCCTCCCACTTCCAGAATATCTCCATCTGCCAGTTTTCCGTCTGCGGGGTTGAAAGCCTGGGAATATCCGAACAGACCGGAGCCGTTCTTTTCAGGGTCCGTCAGGGCCTCCGCGTCACCCGCGTTTATCAGCGCCTTCGCACCCGTTGCTTTTCTCAGCCTGTCCACGGAACAAATATGGTCGATGTGTCCGTGGGTCAGAAGAATGTATTTTATTTCCAATCCCAGCTTTTCGGCAGCTTTTATTATGTCTCCGCTGTCAACGCCCGCATCAACGACGGCACATTCGCCTTTGTCTCCCACAATGTAGCTGTTTGAGCCGAACATTCCGTCCGGCAGGCATTCTAAAACCATGTCAACCTCCAAACAAATAGTAAACTCCAGGACATCGAGTCCCATCGCTTTTGGCCAGATTTGCTCTACAAATGGCCCAAATCAAAATTCCTTCTTGCTGTCCAGAAGCAAGGTAACGGGGCCTTCATTGGTCAGCTCCACCTGCATCTCCGCCTGGAACTTTCCTGTCTCAACCTTTATGCCAAGGCCACGGCAGTAATCTACAAACTGAAGGTACTGCCCTTCCGCCACCTCCGGCCTTGCCGCACTGTCATAGCCCGGCCTTCTTCCCTTTCGGCAGTCCCCGTATAGCGTGAACTGGGATACCACCATAAGCTCCCCGCCGGTATCTTTGAGGGATATATTCATTTTTCCGTTTTCATCCTCAAATATTCTCAAATTTGCGATCTTGTCCCCAAGATAGGCAATATCATTTTCATTGTCGTCCTGTCCGATTCCCAGAAGCACCGCAAGGCCTTCGCCGATTTCTCCCATAACCTCTCCGGCTACCGTGACCCTCGCCCTGGAAACCCTCTGCACCACCGCTCTGATTGAAATCATCCCCTTGTGTTTTTACTGGAAAATTGTCAGATTTTTCCCTACTGTTTGTTTCTCGTCACTTCGAAAACGCTGTCTACCTTCTTCAGCTTCTTGATGGTCTTCTCCAGCTGCTCGGTGTTGGTTATCTCCAGCGTCAGGTTCATAATGCTGATCTGCTCTCTGGTGGTCCTGGCATTGATGGCTTTGAGAGGCACCTTCAGTTCGGAAATTACATTGGTCAGGTCCATCAGCAGGGAGTTCCTGTCGTTTGCCATTATTGTAATATCCGCTTTGTAGGCCACATTGGTGGCGGTGTACCAGCTTACGTCGATGAGCCTGTTTTCGCCGTCAATATTATTTGTTACGTTCGTACAGTC
This sequence comes from Bacillota bacterium, assembly GCA_023424965.1. Taxonomy (GTDB): domain Bacteria; phylum Bacillota; class Clostridia; order Acetivibrionales; family JAFADI01; genus JAFADI01. The sequence goes on along the minus strand of JAFADI010000172.1, from coordinate 5,791 downwards.
CTTCCTGTGTACGGAGACGCCCCTGCCCCTTGTGATGTAGCCGATAATCTCGTCGCCGGGCACCGGGTTGCAGCACCTGGAAATTCTCACCAGGCAGTTGTCGATGCCTTTGACTACAATTCCGCTTTCGGGAACGGTTTTTTTCTTTTTGTCAGGACGGCTCTGGTTGATCACCTCAAGGATATTTTCATCGGCGTCCTCAGGCTTCACCGTTTTCCTGTATTCCTCTTTCAGCCTTGATATTACCTTGTTTGCAGTTATGGCTCCAAAGCCGATGCCCGCATACATGTCCTCCATGGTGTTGAAATTGAACTTCTTCATCATGGGCTCGACCCATTCGGGCTTGAATATCTGGCTCATGGTGATGCTCTGTTTCTTCAGCTCCCTCTCAATCTGTTCCTTGCCCCGGATGATATTTTCTTCTCTTTGCTCTTTTTTGAACCACTGATTGATCTTGTTCTTGGCCTGGGAGCTCTTCACGATTTTGAGCCAGTCCCTGCTGGGGCCGTGGACGCTTGCAGAAGTCAACACCTCCATGATATCCCCGTTTTTCAGGGTGTAATCAAGGGGAACAATTTTGCCGTTGACCTTTGCCCCCATCATTTTATTTCCGATGGCGCTGTGTATGGCATAGGCAAAATCCACCGGGGTAGAACCCGCCGGCAGGTTTATCACATCCCCTTTGGGAGTAAACACGAAAACCTCGTCGGTGAAAAGGTCGATCTTCAGCGTTTCCATAAACTCCGTGGCATCGCGCATTTCCTTCTGCCATTCAAGGAGCTGCCGCAGCCATGCCAGTTTATTGTCCGCCTCGCTGGTTCCCGACTGCTTCTCTTTGTATTTCCAGTGGGCGGCAATACCGACTTCCGCGATTCTATGCATATCCCAGGTACGGATTTGGATTTCGAAGGGCTGCCCTTCAGGGCCTATGAGGGTGGTGTGGAGGGACTGGTACATATTGGGCTTGGGCATGGCGATATAGTCCTTGAATCTCCCCGGCATGGGTTTGAAAAGCTCGTGCACCAGGCCGAGCACCGCATAGCAGTCCTTGACGGAGCTCACGATGACCCTGACGGCAAACAAATCATAAATCTGCTCCAGGGTTTTATTCTGTTCTGTCATTTTTTTATAGATGCTGTAAAAATGCTTGGGCCTGCCGTCGATGTGGGGTTCTTCAATGCCCAGTTCATGGGTTTTAATCTTCAGGGTCTCGATGATCTGTGATATATAGGCCTCTCTTTCCTTTCGCTTGGTGGCAATCTTGTCCACAAGGTCGTAATAGCCCTTGGGGTCAATATACCGGAGGCATATGTCCTCAAGCTCCCATTTGATTTTGGATATACCCAGCCGGTGAGCAAGAGGAGAGTAAATTTCCAGCGTCTCTTTGGCTTTCTCCAGTTGTTTTTCAGGCGTCATGTATTTGAGGGTTCTCATGTTGTGAAGCCGGTCCGCCAGCTTGATCATAATCACCCGGATGTCTTTGGCCATGGCCAGGAACATTTTTCTCAGGTTCTCCACCTGCTGTTCCTCTTTTGTGGTATATGGAATCTTTCCCAGCTTTGTGACCCCGTCAACCAGCGTGGCTACCTCTTCACCGAAATTCTCCTTCACCTGTTCATAGGTGTACGTGGTGTCCTCCACCGTATCGTGGAGCAATCCCGCCACGATGGAAGTGCAGTCCAGTTCCAGTTCGGCAAGTATGATGGCCACTTCGACAGGATGTGTGATGTAAGGATCACCGGATACCCGTTGCTGCCCGTCATGCGCTGATTTTGACAGTGCATAGGCTTTCTCTACCATCGAGAAATTGCAGTTCGGATCATATTTTTTTATTTTGTCGATAAGCCGACCATACTGGCTATCAGACATTCCTATTCCCCCAAATCCACAGATGTAAATACCCCTGATACATTTTAACCTCTCCTGAAAATTCATAGAAATTAAGACTGAGATTCAACAACCTCAGTCTTAATCTCCGGTTCTATACTTATAAAGATTAAAACATAAACTCAACTTAATCAGATAAACAAAGCCTCTTTAAAACTTAACAATGGAATGTATATTATAGCCTTTAAGTTTATCCCTTCCGTTTAAAAATGTCAACTCAATAAAATAAACAATTCCTGCCACCTGGCCGCCCAGCTTTTCAACGAGCTTTACATTGGAATCACTGGTTCCGCCCGTCGCCAGCAGGTCATCCACGATCACAACCCTCTGTCCGGGTTTTACAGCGTCCTCGTGGATTTCAAGAATATCCGTCCCATATTCCAACTGGTACTCAACCCCAATGGTCTTGTAAGGCAGCTTTCCTTTCTTCCTGATGGGTACAAAGCCCTTTCCCATGGCATAGGCCAGGGGAGCGCCAAAAATAAAACCTCTCGACTCGGGACCTACGATGAGGTCGAAGTCTCCCATTTTCTCTATTATATCCTTCATACTGTCTGTCGCTGCCCTGAGGGCCTCTGCGTCCTGGAGAACAGTTGTTATATCGATAAAATCAATGCCCTCCTTGGGAAAACCCATTACGTGCCTGAGCTTGGATTTCAAATCCACCGTTGTCTCCATCTACATTTTCCTCCCTAATGATAATGCCTGAAAATCAAATGCTGTCTCTCATCCCCTGAAGCTTTACATAAAGTAAAGAATCCTCCAGTTTCTTTTTTGCTTTCATACCTTCCTGCAACCGGATGAGCATTCCCCAATCCCCCACCGGCGAGATACTCATAATGTCCAACTCGTTGAAAACCTCAAGGATTTTTTTCAGTTTAAAATAGTTTATCTCTACGCCGGAGTCTCTGGAAAGCTTTCTAGAAAAAGCAAGCAGGTTCGGTATGTGAATACTTGCGCTGCCATTGGACTTTACATATTGGAAAACAGTGACAAAGTCTTTCCTTTCAGGTATTATATGCTCCGCTTGAAGCGTAAGTCCTTCCGTACATGAATCCCTAAGCATTTTAAAGAAGTTACCATTACTATTATCACTCTTTGAGCCGGTAAAATCAATAGCTTTATCCAAACTGTAAAAAAAATAATCCCTTGAAGCCGCTAAATCAGAAAGCCTCAGGTCTTTCATGTTCATTTGTATTTTTTCGCTGCCGTTCCAGTGGTTTATCTCAAGCTGGCAGGCCACATCGATCAAATCGTCACTGTTTAACGCACCGGCCCATTCCCCCATGTTAAACCCGATGGCATCAATGAATTTATTCCCATCCTCCAGTGTCAATTTCAAATGCCTGTTGTCGCCCACAGTCCTCAGCCGCCCAATTTTCAATCCTCCGCAAACGAACAGGGGGGCGGGATTGTCAGTGCCGAAGGGGGCCAAAAGCTCCAACTGCCTCACACCGTCAACCGTCAATTCCTCCATGCAGACTGCGGCGTCAATCCTCAGCTCAGCCTGCTGCTCCCCCTCCGCAAGCATTTGCTCCGCTTGCCCGTTTATCATTTCCCTGAAGGTCCCAATATTTTCTTCCCTTATGGTCAGCCCTGCCGCCAGTTCATGCCCCCCATAACCCTCCAGAACCCCGGTGCAGGCACTTAACGCCTTAAACAGATCAAAACCCGCCCGGCTTCTGGCCGATCCCCTTCCAATCCCATCTTCCACAGAAATCAGGAAACAGGGCTTGTTGTATTTTTCCGCTACCCGGGAGGCTACGATGCCGATGACTCCCCTGTGCCAGCCTTCTCCCGCGAGGACAAGGACCCTGGCATCTTTTATGGAGCCATCCGCCTCCACCATGCCGTTTATACGTTCTAAAATACTATTCTCAACCTCCTGGCGCAGCTTATTTTTTTCAATAAGCTCCAGGGCGATGGCTTCGGCCTCCTGTAAATCCTGGGTGGTAAAAAGCTCTATGGCTCTCCCCGCAGATCCCATCCTGCCTGCCGCATTTATTCTCGGCGCCAGGACAAAACCCACGGTCCAGCTGGAAACCGGTTTATTCTTAAGCTCGCAGCATTCCAGAAGCACCTTCAGCCCTGCATTTGCTGTTTTTGAAAACTTAGCCAGCCCATGCCTGACGATGGACCGGTTCTCGCCCAGCAGCGAAACTACGTCCGCCACCGTACCCATGGCCACCAGGTCCAGATATTCATTCTGTCTTCCATCCATGCCCCAGCGCAGGCACAGCGCATGGATGAGCTTGTATGCCACCCCGGCCCCCGCCAGCAGCTTGAAGGGATAACCGCAGTCCTGCCTGCAGGGGTTTACCACGGCCAGAGCCGCCGGAACTTCCTCCATGCATTCGTGGTGGTCGGTGATGATCACTTCCATGCCGCTCCGTTTTATGTGCTCCACTTCTTCAAAGGCCGTGGTTCCGCAGTCCACGGTAATGACCAGGGAGGTGCCCTGCTGCTTGAGCCTGTCGATGCCTTCCATGGAAAGCCCGTAACCCTCATTGAACCGGTCGGGAACATAATAGTCCACATCGGCGCCCTGTTCCTTTAAAAAATTGTAGAGGATGGAGGTACTCGTCACCCCGTCCACATCATAATCCCCATAAATGGAAATCCTCCGGTGCTCCTCCAGAGCCCGGACAATCCCTTCTACGGCCTTATCCATGTCCTTCAGGAGATAGGGGTCATGCAGCTCCTCCATGGAAGCGTCGATAAATTTTCTGATTTCTGCTCCATCTTCAATGCCCCTGCTTGCTAACACTTTTGCAAGCAGAGGTGAAATGCCTGCTTCACCGGATACCTTTTCAACCTTCAGACCATCCGGTTCCGCAACGGCCCATTTTCTTTTCTGTATCATTTTTCTCCACCCATCGGTTTACTCTGCCTTACGATGCCAGGCAGGTTATGAGTATTTCCGCCGCAAGCCTGTCTTTCAGCCTGCCGGTTTTCACCGCAATATCAATTTCAAGGCTTTCTTCAATGGAAGCCTTGAGCCGTTCCACCGTAAAGCCTTTGCACTGCTTGTATATTTTGGCCGCGGCATAGGGGGTTATGCCGATTTTGGCGGCGGCAGCCCCGGAATCCATGCCCTCCTTCAGCAGCAGCTTCATTTCAAGGAGCTGCCGGAAATGTTTTGTGATCATAAAGGTAATTTTCTGCAAAGGCTCCTTCATGGCGATCATATCGTCCAGCAGCTTTAAAGCCCGGCCTTTATCCTTTTCGGCGATGGCGTCCATGAGGTCGAAAATCCTTGTCTTTATGGATTTGACACATACCCTTTCCACATCCTCCTGGGTGATCGACGTCCTGTCCCCGGAATACATGACCAGCTTGTTTATTTCCCCCAGCAGCTCCGTCATCCCCTGTTCGCTGCTTTCAACAAGCCGGGATGCCGTGTAGGGGTCCATTTGCTTCTTGTAGGAGGAAAAAGCCTTCATGACCCACTTCACCAGCTCCGCCGGCTTCTGCAGCGGGAACTCCACCAGAAGCCCTTTCTTCTTTATCACGTCCACCAGTTTGACCCTCTTGTCGATTTCCTCTTCGTAAAAAACGAGACAGACATGCTCCGGAAGGTTTTGAAGATAGTTTATCAGGTCCTCGCTTTTGTTTTTTCCCTTTGTCTCCTCGCCTGTCCCTTTTCCCTTTGATTTGAACAGTCCGGAATGTTTCACGATTACCAGCTTCCGCTCCGAAAAGGCCGGCAAAGTCTCACAGCAATCAATGATCCTGCCCTGGTCCGCCTTTCCCTCCATTACAACCCTGTTCAGAGACTTCAGGCCTTCATCGGGCAGCAGCTGCTTTTCCATGCCCTCCAGGTAATATTTTTTCAGGTACTCCTCTTCTCCATAGAACAAATAGAGGTTTGACAGTTTATGGTCTTTTATCTGTGCCTTCAATG
>JAFADI010000074.1 GCA_023424965.1 Bacillota bacterium | reverse complement strand
GGGATATGATATCCACCACTCCGCCGCCTCTGGCTTCCTGCGGCCTGGTCTTGACGGCTTCGCCGTTCATGCTGCTGAAAACAAAAAATTCGGCTTCCGGTCTTCCGCGGACTTCATTGATCTCTATTCTGAAATCAATGCCGGAATCGAAGATATATTGAAGGCAATTGGTCACAATGGACTCGATCTGCCTCCGGGACTGTTCCCTGGCAAATTCCGAAGTCTTTTGCAGCAAAAGCCTCACCTTTTCCAGCAGGTCCAGGTTGTCCACCGCTTTTTGAAGCTGAAGCTCCAGTTGGGACCTTTGCTGCAACAACTGGTCCCTTTTTCCCTTCTCATTGAAGTAGAACATCCTCAGCCTGTCGTATTTTGTTTTCAGGCGTTGCAAATCTTTCTGGTAATCCAATGTTTTCACCAAGCTTACAAAGAGTTATCGTACCTTCAAGCATTCCTCATTGATTAAAACCTTTTCCCCTGTTTGGCGGAAGTTAAAGAAGCCTATTTCACTTCCGCAGCTTTGCGGCGGTAACGGTGTTCCTGAGCAGCATAGCCCTGGTCATCGGCCCCACTCCACCGGGGACAGGCGTAATGGCAGAAGCAGCCTCACTTGCGGAGGCAAAGTCCACATCCCCTACCAGCTTTTTATCTTCCGTCCGGTTGATGCCCACATCGATGACAACGGCTCCGGGTTTAATGTAGGAACCGTCGATAAAACCCGGCTTTCCGATGGCTGCAACAAGGATATCCGCCCGTCTGCACACAGCTGCCAGGTCCTTCGTTCGCGAATGACAAACCGTCACCGTACCGTTCTGGGCAAGCAAAAGCATGGCCTGGGGCTTGCCCACGATGTTGCTCCTGCCTACCACCACACATTCCTTGCCGGAAATTTCAATTCCGCTTTCTTTAATCAATTCCATGACTCCCGCCGGCGTACAGGGCATAAAGGTAGGCTTGCCAATCATCAGGTTGCCTACGTTGATGGGGTGAAAACAGTCCGCATCCTTTGCGGGATCGATGGTATAAATCACCCGGTCTTCGTTAATATGCTTCGGTAGAGGAAGCTGGACCAGAATCCCGCTTACCGCCGGGTCCCCATTGAGCTTTTTGATCAATTCCACCAATTCCTGCTCCGAGGTACTCTCATCGAGTGCATATTCAAAAGACTCAATCCCAACTTCTGCACAGTCTTTCCTCTTGCTGTTCACATAGGTCCTGGAAGCCGGGTCATTTCCCACAATGACAACCGCCAGGCCGGGCTTTATTCCTTTTTCCCTGAGTTGCTCAACCTCCCGCCTGACTTCCCCCTTTATTTTTTCCGCCAGCGCTTTTCCGTCCAAAATTTTAGCCGCCATTTCATCAACCTCTCCCAAGGTGGTCTGAAATATTACTTGCGGTTTTGTGCGGGCACTGCGTGGAATCCACACAGTGCGGAGCACAAGGATAGCGCAAGTTGTATTTTAGCCACCATTAAAATTTAATACCGCTTGATACCGTCCATACATAAAGTCGCTATTCTAAAATGCGAGCAGTTTAAACCAGCGACTTTCTGTACCAAACGATATAATTTTATTTTCTTCTTCGTTTATTGTCAAATTTTTTCACAGGAGCCAGTTCTTTTTCCCTGCCCGCTTTTCTGTTCGCAGCGAGCCTGGCGGCACTCCTGGGCCTGATGAGGCACTTCTTTCCAAAGCCGATCAGATCCTCACGACCCGCCTCCTTCAAGGCCTCATGGACCAGGTTGTAGTTTTCCTTTTTCCTGTACTGGAGCAAGGCTCTCTGCATGGCCTTCTCCCTTGGCGTTTTTGCCACATATACTTTTTTCATGGTCCTGGGGTCCAGGCCGGTATAATACATGCAGGTGGAAAGGGTACCCGGTGTGGGGTAGAAATCCTGCACCTGTTCCGGCATATGCCCCAGGTCCCTCAGATATTCCGCCAGCTCCACCGCAGCCTTAAGGCCGCTGCCGGGATGGCTGGAAATCAGGTAGGGTACCAGAAACTGCTGCTTTCCTATTTTTTTATTGATCTCATAGAATTTTTTCACAAACCGGTCGTATACCTTCCGGCCGGGCTTTCCCATCTTCTCCAGCACCCGGTCTACCACGTGCTCCGGCGCCACCTTCAACTGCCCGCTCACGTGATGCTCGCACAGCTCATAAAAGAAGTCGTCATTTTTGTCCAGGATCAGGTAATCATAGCGTATGCCCGAGCGGATAAACACTTTTTTGATTCCCGGCAGCTCCCTGAGCTCCCTCAACAGGCTCAAATACTCGCTGTGGTCTACGATCAGATTGCTGCAGGGCTCGGGGTGCAGGCACTGCTTTCCCTTGCAGACACCGCTTTTTACCTGTTTCTTGCAGGCCCGGTTCCTGAAATTGGCCGTAGGCCCTCCGATGTCGTGGATATACCCCTTAAAGTCCGGATGCCAGGTAAGTTTTTTTGCTTCGTTGAGGATGGACGCCTTGCTCCTGTTCTGGATCACCCTTCCCTGGTGAAAATTCAAGGCGCAAAAGGAGCAGCCCCCATAGCAGCCCCGGTGGCTGGTAATGCTGAACTCCACCTCTTTTATGGCAGGTATTCCTCCCTGGGGCTCATAGACCGGATGGTAGGTCCGCTCATAGGGCAGGGCATATACCCTGTCCAGTTCCTTTGCACTCATGGGCATGGAAGGGGGATTCTGTATCACATACCGGTCTCCGTGCTTCTGCACCAGGTATTTGCCGGTAATGGCATCCTGCTCGTCGTATTGCACCTTAAAAGCTTTTGCATATTGGCTCTTACTGGTGGAGACCTCTTCAAAGGAAGGGAGCAGCGCATATCTAGAGGAACTTGAAACATCCGTTCCGCTTTTATGCGGCTCCTGCAGTGTATCCCCATTGCGGGAGAGCAGCGTTTTCAGTTCGTCCTCCAGCCCCTCAAAGCTTGAAGCTGTGGAAGTGCCCCGGATGTCCCTTATTTCGCTCACCGGCGTACCCTTTTTCAGAAGTTCCGCGATTTCCAGGATGGGCCTTTCACCCATGCCGTAAATCAGCAAGTCTGCCTTTGCGTCCATCAAAACGGAGCGCCGCACCCTGTCGTCCCAGTAATCATAATGGGCAAACCTTCGAAGGCTGGCCTCCAGCCCTCCGATAATGACCGGTATGTCCTTGAAAACCTCCCTGGCTTTATTGGCGTATACAATGACCGCCCGATCGGGCCTCAGGCCGGCTTTTCCTCCCGGTGAATACTGGTCGTCACTCCTGGGCTTCTTGCTTGCCGTGTAATGGTTAACCATGGAGTCAATCACTCCCGAGGATATGAGCACGGCATATTTAGGACGTCCTAACGTCATAAAGTCTTTATTACTTTTCCAGTCGGGCTGGGCCAGGATGCCCACCCTGTATCCTTCGCTTTCCAGCAAACGTGCGATGATTGCATGCCCAAAGCTGGGATGGTCTACATAGGCATCCCCGCTGATATATAAAAAATCCAGCTGGTCCCAGCCTCTTTTCTCCATGTCTTCTTTTGTAATTGGTAGGAAACTCATACTCTGCCTTTCGTTTTTTTATGTCATGTTGAAAAAATAATTTCCCGTACCGTTTCGCTACACCGCGTATCCTTCTGATAAACGGCCCGCGAAAAACGGGAACTATTTTTTCAGTCATGCCTATGATACCAGGTCTTTGAACTCCGTATGGCTCCTTATGGTATCAAACGCCTTATTATACTTTGCTTCGCCTTTATAGTTCTCATTCATTTCAATGGCTTTCCGAAGGTTGTCCAATGCGATGTCGCCTTTTCGGAGGATGGAATAAACGACGGACAGGTTGTAATAAATCTCGCTGTCGTCAGGTTTCACCTTTAGCGCTCCCTTATAGGCTTCCACCGCCTCGCTGTACTTCTTCATCTCGGTAAGGGCCGCTCCCAGATGATATTTGATCTCGTGCTCGTCAGGCTTTATTTCCAGCGCATTTTTGTAAGCTTCCACCGCCTCGGCATATCTTCCCATTTCGGACAGCGTAATCCCCATGTTGTAGTACAGGCTGTATTCCTCAGGATTTTTCTTCAGGCCCTTTATGTAGATGTTCAGTGCCTCCAGATGCCGTCCCTGGGTGGACAGCAGAATTCCCAGGTTGTTGTAGGCGTCGATGAAGTCTTCCCTCAATTCAATTACCTTTTTAAATGCGGTGACCGCTTCCTCCTGCTGCCCCGTTTCATCAAGGGCAACGGCCAGATTGTAAAGCCCTTTGTAGTTTTCCGGGCTGATCTCCATCACTTTATTTAGGGCTTTAATGGCCTCTTCCTTTTTGCCCAGCCTGTATAAAGTGGTGCCCAGATTGTAATGCCCTTTATAGTCGTGGGGCTTCAACCTGATAAGCCTGGTAAAGGGCTCCACCGCTTCCTCATTCCTGCCCGCTTTCGTCAAAATCTTTCCCAGCTCTTCATAACCGTCGGCAAAGGAACTGTTCAGCCTTATGCATTCCCTCAGGGAATCTACTGCCTCATTGTAGCGTTTGAGGTCGCTGAAAAGCCTTCCTATAATATAATGTACATTATAATTGTTTTTATCATTTTCCACCACCTTGCCGTAATACTCAATGGCTTCATCTTTCTTGTCAAGGGCGATCAGAGCCCTTGCGATGTTCTCGTTGGCATCCTCAAGGTTGGGGTTGATCTCCAGGGCTTTTTTATAGTGGTCGATGGCATTGTCGTATTTGCCCAGCTTGAACAGGGTATTCCCCATATTATAATGCACCATGAATTCTTCATATTTGATGTCGGCTTCCGTCTTTGGATTATCCAAGGGATTTTTGGTGGATTTGTCGATCTGGATCACTTCCAGGGGTGAGTTGAGTTCTTTTATTTTCTTCTCGTTGATCTCCAGCACTCTTCTGTAGCTTTGCAGTGCGTCGGAATAGGCTCCCGTATGGTAGCACAGATTTGCATGATTGTAATATAAGCTTGAACAGTTTCTCACAAGCTTCACCAGGGTATGGTATATTTCAAAGGCATTTTCATAATCCTTTCCGTTTAGATATACCTGGGCCTGGTTAAGGCTTTTCTTTATATTTTTCAGTATGTCATCCTTATTGAGATTCAGGTCTTTGACAAGCTCCGGCACCTGCCTTTCTTTTATCAAGGCGCAGATGTTCTTGTTGTTCAGGTTTGTATCGGAGCCGTTCTCATCCTCCCGGACAATAGCCTCTACAAAACCTTCATAGACACCCTGTTCTCTTATCTTTTTCATCATCCGGACATAATCATAGACAAAATAGGTTCCGGGTATGGCAACACCGAAGGCTATGTACACAGCTTCAACCATATTGTTGGTCTGAACATCTCCGGTAAAACCCATGATGCATACGGTGATGGCAAAAAGCTGAAGGCAGAAGCTGACCAGAATCAGAAGCTTTCTCCGTAGAAACAGCCGGTACGCCATGTAGGCCGCAAGCAAAACCATCACCAGGATAATGAACCCTACAATAACAGTCAAATATATCACTCCCCTCTTTTTTTCCTATTCCTCTTTAAACTGCATTTCCTGCCACTGCTGCCTGCTTATGAGTACCTGCCTGGGCTTGCTCCCTTCAAAAGGTCCTACGATGCCCCGGGCTTCCATCTGGTCTACAATTCTGGCCGCCCTGGCATAGCCAACCTTAAATTTGCGCTGTATCAGTGAAACGGAGGCCTGTCCCGCATCAACCACGATGCTGATGGCCTGGGGAAGCAGCTCGTCGTTGTCCCCGGGCTCACTGTCCTCCGCCTCTTTTTCACTGTTTATTTCTTCAATAATATCGTTATTATATTCCGCACTTCCCTTTGACTTAATGAATTCTACGACGCTTTCCACTTCCTTGTCTGATACGAAGGCGCCTTTAAGCCTGATGGGCTTGGCCTCTCCGATGGGATAAAAAAGCATGTCCCCCCGGCCCAGCAGCTTCTCGGCCCCCGCCATATCCAGAATGGTCCTGGAATCCACCTGGGAAGCCACGGCAAAAGCGATCCTGGAAGGGATGTTGGCTTTTATGACACCGGTGATTACATCCACCGAAGGCCTCTGGGTGGCGATAACCAGGTGCATGCCCGCCGCCCTGGCCATCTGGGCCAGCCTGCAGATGGCATCTTCCACGTCGTTGGGCGCCACCATCATCAAATCCGCCAGCTCGTCGATGATGATGACGATCTGGGGCAGAACAGCCTCATTATTCTTTTTCATCATGGCATTGTAGCCTTTGAGATCCCTGACTCCCTTTTCGGCAAAAAGCTTATACCTGTTCACCATTTCCTGGACGGCCCAGTTCAGCGCTCCAGCCGCTTTCCTCGGATCTGTCACCACCGGAATCAAAAGGTGGGGTATTCCATTGTAAATCCCCAGTTCAACCACCTTGGGATCTACCATCAGAAGCTTTACTTCATCGGGAGAAGCTTTATACAAGAGGCTGATGATCATGCTGTTGATGCAGACACTCTTCCCGGAGCCTGTTGCTCCCGCAACCAGCAGGTGGGGCATTTTACCGATGTCTGCCACTACGCTCCTGCCGGAGATATCCTTTCCCACGGCAAAGGCCAGCTTGGACGGACACTGTTCAAAATCCTGGGCTTCAATGACCTCCCGGAGAAGTACAGGGGTCACCTCTTTATTGGGAACCTCAATGCCTATCGCCGCTTTTCCCGGTATGGGGGCCTCGATCCTGACTCCGGAGGCCGCCAGGTTCAGAGAAATGTCGTCGGAAAGGTTCACGATTTTGCTCACTTTGACTCCGGGACTGGGCTGGAGCTCATACCGGGTTACCGCCGGCCCCCGGCTCACATTGATCACCCTGGCCTCCACACCGAAGCTTTTCAAGGTATCTTCAAGCTTTCTGGCCCCTTCCAGCGCCGCATTTTTCATATTTTTTATGTTTGTTCCGTCATCATCCGTATCGTCCAGCAGCTCAATGGACGGATAGAGGTATTCCCCTTCACCGCCCGGATGGGTGCTTTGCACACTTTCTATTTTGACAGGCTCAATCTTTTCCTTCTCTTTTTCCTTTTTGGACTGTTTTTTCGCGTCGGCCATGATGAGGTTGATGGTCTCCGTTTCAACTTCCTGAGAAGCCTTGGGCATTTCTTCTGCTTCCTGGATATCCTGCCTATCCTGCTTTTTATTTGCTCCCTTACCGGTCTTTTCTTTCAGTTCTCTTGAGGTTCTTTCGATATTGAGGTCGATTACTTTTTTGGGCGGCTGGAACTCCAGGCTGAGGTTTTCCTCCTCACCTCTCACACCCGCTTCAAAGACCGCGCCTTCTTCCGCCGTCCTGTTCCGCATCTCTTTCACCGCCTCAACGGTCGTCTTGTAAGACCTTACAAACAGGGCTTTTATATTCCGTATGAAATTGGCAATGGATATGTTGGTCAGTAGAATGATGTCGATGATGGACATGGCCGTAAGTATGACAATGGTCCCCAACACCTGGAAAAGGGACAGAAAGGGCATGCTCAGAAGGCCTCCGGCCACACCTCCACCATCAAGGCTTTTGCCGTCCTCATAGAACTTCTTTATGCTGTCCCAGACGGTCAGGTTTGTATAGTCCCCGCTGTCATAATGGCCCGTCTGTATCATGGCGGAAACCAGTAAAAAAAGCAGCAGGATATAAAAGGTCCTCATTCGGAAATTGAAATCGTCCTTTTTAAAAATCATAAACCCGGAATAAATAATGATGGCCGGGGGAATCAAAAAGGCCGGAAAGCCCATCAGACCCATCAAGAGTTCCTGTACGAAGGTTCCGAAGATTCCCACGGATTTTTCAAAATAGAAGCTGAGGAGGGTCAGGACTCCAAAAGCCAAAACAATGATGCCGATGATTTCATGATTGTACTTGACGATACCGCTTTCCTTTTTTTTGTATTTTTTCCTTTGTGCTGTTTTAGCTTTCATTCGTTCACCCCCACAAAATAATCCTTTAGAGAACAAATTAAGGAAATTTAAAAGCATGATTTCCTTAACATTGAAAAAACCGTTAGACGTAATGGTTGGAATTAAGCCGCTAACGATTTTACTAAAACAATATATCATATTTTCATAAATTTTACTATAGCCAATTGGACTTATTGAATCATGCCCTCAATTACCGTCCCCGGCTGCAAAGCGGGGTTGAGAAAAGCCTTGGGAGACGTGCTTATGATCCTTTGTATCACATACCGGTTATTTGAAAGGGGAGTCACCTGCACCTTCTCCCCCATATACTCTATTTCCCGGTAATCATAGCCTGACGGTCCGTCAGGCTGCTGAAATATGATTTCGTTGGGTATGATGGAATGCATGATCATTGAAGATTCCCCCCATGATTTTCCGAAACCGTCTCGGTCTTTCCGGTATCCCTGCCGATGAGTTCATAAAGTTTTTTCAGGGCGTCCGCCAGGCCTCCCACCTGGTCGATCAGGCCATGTCTGACCGCTTCTTCCCCAAAGAGCACCGTCCCTACATCATTGGCCAGTTCTCCGGTTTTGAGCATCAGTTCCCGGAATTTCTCTTTTGTTATATTGGAGTTTTTGGCAACAAACTGCACCACCCTCTCCTGCATTTTGTCAAAGTATTCATAGGTCTGGGGCACCCCGATGATCATACCGTTCAGCCGCAGGGGATGGATGGTCATGGTTGCGGAAGGGGCGATAAAGGAAAAATTCGTGGACACCGCCATGGGAACTCCGATGCTGTGTCCCCCTCCAAGCACCAGGGAGACATTGGGTTTCGACATGCTGGCCACCATTTCCGCAATGGCCAAGCCTGCTTCCACATCGCCTCCCACGGTATTCAATATGAGTAAAAGCCCGTCAATCTCCTGATTTTCTTCGATTGCCACCAGTTGGGGGATGACATGCTCGTATTTGGTGGTCTTATTCTGCGGCGGCAGCACCATATGCCCTTCGATCTGCCCGATGATGGTGAGGCAGTGGATGTTCCCCTTCGGGTTGGTTATGGTGGAGGAGCCGAGATCCTTGATGCATTCAAGCCCGTCCGGCCTGTCTTTTGGCGCTTCCTGCGCCTCCCCTTCAATGGCCGCTTTTCCGAATGTAACTTTGCTTAGGCTGGTCAAATTATCACGTCCTTTTTGTATTTAACAATATTAGTATGGGTGATT
>JAFADI010000071.1 GCA_023424965.1 Bacillota bacterium | reverse complement strand
AAGAACTTTATTTCAGTGTCCCACCTGTTCCAGCCCTCTAAACCAGGGCGAAAAGCAGTACTTTTGTTCCAACGGGCACAGCTTCGATATCGCAAGAAAAGGGTATGTAAACCTTCTACTCCCCAGCCATACCGGAGCAGGCGATCCCGGAGACGACAAGGAAATGCTTCAAAGCCGGAGGGAATTTCTGGACAGGGGATACTACGAAGCTTTCTCCGATATGCTCAATGATATCGTGGCCGCCGCTCTTCCCACGGAAGAAAAAGATAAAAATATCGCTATTCTCGATGCGGGCTGTGGTGAGGGCTATTATCTCTGCAGGCTGAAAGACCGTCTGGCGGGCTTATGTAATGGCGGAGTTCTTGATATTTACGGCATTGATGTCTCAAAACCTGCCATACAGTATGCCGCCGGCAGGGATAAGAGCATCCGGTTTGCCGTTGCCAGCAGCTACCACATACCCCTTTTGAAGGGTACCCTGGATTGCATCCTGTGTATTTTCGCTCCCAGGGACGAACAGGAATTCCGGCGTATCCTGAAACCTTCGGGAAAACTGCTGGTGGCAGCTCCCGGTCCCAAACACCTGTACAATCTGAGAAAAATGCTTTATGAAAAACCCGAGGTCATCGGGCAGAAAGGCACGATGGGAAAAGGCTTTACGCTTTTAAACGAATATAACGCATCCTATACGATAAACCTGAAAAACACCCAGGATATTTTCAATCTTTTTAAAATGACCCCCTACAGCCGCCATACCAGCGTGGAAAAACTGCAGAGCATGGGCGAGCTTGTGACGGAAGTGGATATCAACATCCGTGTTTACCAGAAATAGGGGACGCTTCTCAACAACCGAACAAATATTCGGAAATATCTTTATCAAACATATGTTCTATGGTAAAATATAGAAAATAATGTTTGGTGGTGGATTTTATGCCGCGAAAAGCCCGTGAGAAATATGACGAAGCGGTTTATCACATTATGTGCCGCAGTATATCCGAGTTTCTCCTCTTTAGGGACAATGAAGATAAAGACTATTATCTTAACCTCCTCAAAAGATATACTGATAGGTATAAGTGCAGCATTTACGCTTATTGCCTGATGGATAACCATCTACACCTGCATCTTGACCCCAAAGGCTTTGATGTGTCCAAATTCATGCAATGCACCAATACCGCTTATGTAAGGTATTACAACAAGAAATATCAGCGACATGGCCACGTATTCCAGGACAGGTTTGAGAGCAGGATTTTAAATGCCGACGCGTATAATCTTGCCGTTTCTGCATACATACATAATAATCCCCATGACATTGAAGGTTTTTACAATAAGGAGGAAAACTACAAATATTCCTCCTATGGAATTTATCTGGGTATCAGGAGAGATACTTTGAAATTAGTTGACACAGGCTTTATCATGGAGCTTTTTAATATTAGGAATAAGTCCAAATTTGCTCAAAAATATTTCGGATTTGTAAGCCATCAAAGGGATGTGGGGAGCTTTAAAGAGCTTAAGGAAAAACTCTCTTCGGCAGTTGAAAATGAATATATCAGCGGCAGAAAGGTCATATTGCGCAACTTATCACCATCAAAAGCCATTTCCTTTATTTCCAGCAAGCTACTGATAAAAGAAAAAATCGGGCTAATGACCAAAAGCAGTCATAGACTTGCCAATTTCAGAGCTTTCAGTGCCTATGTCCTTCGGGTGTTGTGCGGACTTGCTTATAAAGATATTTGCGACAGCCTCCATAATATTACCATCTCAGCTTGCTCCCGGCTCTGCAACAGAGGATATTGTCTGTTAGCAAATGAAAGCACATTGTATTCAAGCCTTTTTAATGAACTGCTCAACTGTAGAGCTTAATTTCAACCTTCACCTGCCCATTTATCTTTAGCCAGTATTAAGGCCCTTTTCTTACGCTCGTCAAATAATCATTTGTTTCAAATATGCGCCTTTGTAAAAAACTCAAAAGGCTATTTCATTTGGTAATATGGAATAACCTCCCGAGTTTTTTATTTACCCATGACAAAAAGTTGAGAACTGTCCCCGAATTACGCTCCCTCATCATGAGCCCGGCATGAGTGGTGGTGGTACCTGGTACCAATATCAATTCCTGAACACAAAAAATTAATTTCTAATTTGAGGATATCGCCGCTCTTTAAATGAATTGTATTTCTCCAGAAACTTCAATCCCGTCTATATATAGCGTCTCACTTTCTTCATATATTTTATATATTCTTCTCCAAACTCCCCAATGCACCATCTCTCCTCCGAAAGCACAATCCAGTGTGCAGATATCTGAAAAATTATTAATGCCACCAACAGTATCCACGAGTATGTCAGAAACGCACACCCTAAAAAATAGACAAAGTATGCAATATACATGGGATTCCGGGATAGGCCATATAAACCGTTCAAATTCATTCCGCTCATTTTTGGTCTGGCATAATTCATTATAGATACCGCATATAAAATAATTCCCAAAACATATATTATCAGACCTATATAAAACCGTTCAGAATCAATTCTTATTTTGAGAAATAACAAATATATAAGAATAAAGGCAGTTGCAGTTTGATAAACCCAGAATGCCAGCTTCTCCATTCCCATTAACGGAGCAAAAAAGCCGGCGCGTTTAAGGGCATCCTTGCTTATTATGCTTAAAAGTCCATACCTGATAAGTATAAGGGGTATTACCAGCAGAAAAGCGTTCATATTACACTCCATGTCCCCGGTATGCTGGGCAAAATGTTACACCGTCAGTTCTTTATTTTATCTACAATAGGTCCGATGGCATTTCTATTGGTAAAGTCAATGGTTTTACCGTAGGTCGCCAGGAGGCCCTTGGAATCGTCATCCAATTCCTCCGCTTTTTTGGACTTGATGGATTTTACAAGCAGGTACATTAAAAACCGGTCCAGCGCATTCATTCTGGGATAGTTCAGTCCCCCTCTCAGGAGGAAAAAATGGACCTTGCCCTGCATTTCGGGGGTAATATTTTTATCCCTGACCTGGTCAACCTCATCTTCTTTTTTCAGTGTGGCTCCTACAGCGACAACGATCATTCTTTTGCCGGACAGGCTGGAGAAATTCTTCTTTATCAGGGAAAAGCCCAGCAATCCGCCCGCATACAGCCCCCCGCAAAACACAATTGTATCATAGCCCATAAGGGTATCTATTTTTACATTGTTTGCCTTAAAAATATCCGCCTTCACGTCTTCCGCTATCCAGGACGCATATTTTTCCGTGCTCCCATATTTGGACCTGTAAACGACGGCTACCTTCGCCATAATGGAACCTCTCCATAAACACAGTATAAATATTGGGAATGCTTCAATTTCCGGTACATTTTTACACAATTATTCTACAGCCCTTTCTTCATAAATACAAGTGTTTATGCCACTATGCCACTAGAAATGTTTCTTTGGGTGGGTTGGGTGGGGACGCTCCTCAACTAGTAAACGCAAATGAGCACATGGGTGCCACATCCATAACATTCCCATATCAGGCCGTTCATGGTCTTGCGAGAAAAAACATGGCTGTCCAGAAGGCGAAAATTCATAATACTCAACGCTGTTTGATGAGTTGAACAAATAAAAAACCCAGGGAACTGCCCTCCTGATGCTGCGGAGTCGTCCCCTGAGTTTTCCGATGTTTTTACCGGCATGTGCAGTGAAGTTGAGAACTGTCCCCTGAACTACAGCACTTCTCCTTCGTCGGAGATGGGGCAAGGGTCCTTTACCTTTTCCCGCATCTGGTCAATCAACACCAATTCCGACTCCAGCAACTTCAAATGGAATTCGTTCAATTCGGGCCTGTTGGGGATAAACAGGGTTTCCCCGGCGTCTTTAAAGGTGCCGACGCTTTCGATGGCCGCCCTCAGATACCGTTCCCGCATATCCAGAATTTTTGTCCTTGTGGGTATATCCAACAAGTGAAAATAATACAGGCGCATCATGTACTCATCCCTGTTTTTTGCCAGTGCCTCCGGAAAGTCTCTCAGGATGCTTACAAAATATTTTCTCCCCTCCGCCGTTATGCTGTAAATATTCCGGTTCGGCTTTCCTTCATTGATTTCTACGGTTTTCGTTATTACCCCCAGCTTCTCATATCCCTTTAGCAGGGAATAAAGCGTGTTGTTGTTGATGGTGGTACATACATTGAACCTTTCGGTGAGCTTTTTCTTTATGTTGTATCCATGGTAAGGTTCGCCCATAAGGCATCCGAGTATAAATATGTCGTAATACATTTTACAACCTTATGGCCAGGCGTGCGGCTTCCTCCACCGCATCAACAATCCTGCGGGGTTTCACTGCGTCACCGATCAAATGGATGGACTTCACTTTCCCTTTTAAATCCTCTTCCAGGGGATTGTATGCCTTTGAACCGATCGCCAGTACCACCATATCATAGCCCGACAGCTTGATTTCTCCTGAGGGGGCTGAACAAACAGCGCCGTCTTCCGTAAATTTTTCCACCCTGGTGTTGGTAAGTATGTCCACTCCGCCTTCTTTCAAGGCTTTAAAAACAAAGTACTGAATGCTGGGGTGGAGGCCCTCTCCCGCCTTATCGAGCATTTCTACCACCGTTGCCTGCCTGTTTTGGGTCAGCAAATATTCTGCTGTTTCCAGGCCCACCAGTCCTCCTCCTACGATGAGGACCCGCTGTCCTGACATCACCTGCCCTCTCAGCAAGTCAACCGCCTGAACCACGGGTATACCCTCATTGGGTATGGCGGGGGTAATGGGGGTGGCCCCTGTTGCCAGGATTACCTCGTCAGGATTTTCGGAGAGGATTTTATTTGCATCCGCCTCCGTTCCCAATTTCATATCAACGCCATATTTTTTACACATCTCCACATAGTACCGGATGCCTCTGGTAAGCTCATGCTTGCCCGGGGGCACACTTCCCGGAACAACCTGTCCTCCGGGTTTGTCGCTCTTCTCCAGCAGTGTGACCTTATGGCCCCTTGCCGCAGATACCCATGCCACTTCCAGACCACCCAGACCTCCCCCTACAACAACGATGTTCTTAGGATTATCGGCTTTGGTTATTTTCATGGTGAGTTCATGTCCTGTAAAGGGATTTATCATGCAGGACACACCGTGGTCGTTGGGGTCGGTGCCGGGTGCACCGTTGCATCTTGTCAGGCAGCCCACACAGGGAGAGATTTCCTCCGTCCTGTTTTCCCTTACTTTCTTAGGAAATTCAGGGTCCGCCAGGGAAGCTCTCCCCATGGCGACAAAGTCCGCCAGGCCTCTGGCAATAACCTCTTCCGCCATCACCGGGTCATTAATGCGTCCTACGGCAATTACCGGAATGGTCACTTCCTTTTTCACCGCCTGGGCTGCATCCAGGTTGAATCCGTTGGGCACATTGGCCGGAGCCACCATATAGGGCATGCTCGCATATACCCCGGTGGACACGTGGATTGCATCCGCCCCTGCCTTTTCAAGCATTTTTGCAATCACCGCCGTCTCCTCTATTTTTCTGCCGCTCTCTACCCGCTCGTCGCCGCTGATTCGAAAGATCAGCGGGAAGTCTTTTCCGCACCGGTCCTTGATATTCTTTATTAATTCCACTGCAAATTTTGCCCTTCCCGCAATGTCGCCGCCAAATTCGTCCGCACGCTTGTTGCTGTAGCTGGACAGGAATTGGGCCACCAGGTAGCCGTGGGCCCCGTGGATTTCCACGCCGTCAAACCCTGCTGCTTTCGCTCTTAAGGCCGCGTCTCCGAATTTTTCTATGGTCTGATATATTTCGTCCACTGTCAGCTCCCTGGGAAGTTCCCGGTTGACGGGACATGGGATGGGCGAAGGGGCAACGGGCTGCATGCCGGTAAAATAGGATACCGTCTGGCGTCCTGAATGCTGAAGCTGCATGAAAATTTTCCCGCCTTCCGCGTGAATCCTGTCCGTGATCTTCTTAAAACCGGGTATAAATTCATCGGAATAGATCAGCAACTGTCCCGGCATGGCTTTACCTACAAGGTCAACACAGACAAACTCCGTGGTGATCAATCCGAAGCCGCCTCTGGCGCGGGCCGCATAGTATTCGATCAGTTCTTCTCCCACTTTTCCGTCCGCTTCCCCATGGCTGGAACCCATGGCCGGCATGATGAGCCTGTTATCCAGCTCCACACTGCCGATACACCCTTTTTGCAAGATCCTGTCAAACATAAGGTACTCCTCCCTGTGGTTTTGATTGACTGATATAGTAAAATAGCATAAATTATAATATCATATGATAAAATAACCTATGCTAATTACACTATAGCTCTTCCATCTATAGCGTGTCAATAATTTCACAATTTTAATCCTCTCTTATGGGCTTTTGGACTGAAGACCGGGCCAAGGAAAGTTGGGCAGAAAAAAGCTATTATCGCTGTAGCTAGAAAAAAGAGAGTTCGGTGTTTTGTTTTCGCACTAATCGTCCCCGGCTTGCAATGAGAAAAATTCTTTTTCCCTCAGCATCCCCAGACAGAATCGGTCAAATTTTGACAGGATGGTATTTTTGTTCTCCAAATAGTTTGCAGAAGTATTCTCCGTGAAGCCTTCCCCCAGTGAAAAGAAATAATAGTTGGAGCTGTGAGGAAGCATGATTTCCTCGCTGCTCAGATAAACGGTGTACTTTAACGTAGAAAGGATCTTCTCCCCTTTTTCCAGCCTCAGCTTCTGTCCGTCAGCTCCGGTATAGAACAGCAGAAAATTGAACACCTCATTTTTCTGCTGTGTAAATGCTGCAGAAGCAATCATCGGAACACCCAGTGCCGAAACCCGGCAGCCCTGGCCATCGGATGGAAAGGGCACTACATCCCATTCAAAATCCCTTACATCCTTGAAGGCCGAAGCATATTCATAACCGCCGTATACCATTGCGGTCTGCTCGGATTTGAACATTTCATCTTCTGTTACTCCCTTGGGCAGTGTGCTCATACAAATTAACAATCCGTCTGAAACACCCTTTCTAAACATGTCAAGGGCTCTTTCCGCCTTTTCGTCCACGATGGGGTTTCCGTCTTTTTGAAAGCCCAGCACCTTGCCTCCATAAGAAGAAGCCGTGCTGAATAATGTCTGCCAATTACTTTTAACAGTCATTCCATATACTTTTTTAGCATCATATATTTTTTTACAGCAGTTCAAAAAGCTTTCCAGGTCCCAGTTTCCCTTGCGGTACATTTCTTCAGGAGTGCTTAATCCGCTGTCTGTAAAGAGCTTTTTATTGTAATAAATCACAGAGGGATTAATACCGGTAGGAAGTCCATACAGTTTATTATCGGAATAAGCCCCCTTTTTATAAGCAGTACTGTAGAATTCCTCCTCTTTGAGCCTTCTGTCCGATTTCAGCACCGATAAATCAAGGAGCCAGCCTTTATTGCTCAATGTATACATCGCTTTCCCGTCAGCATAAAATACATCAAAAGGGTCACCTGCCGCAAACTGGGTAATAACCTTTGACATACAGCCATCGGTATCTGCAAAGCAAAAAACATCAACATCCACACCGTACAATTCCGTAAATTTTCTGGCAACCAGCTTCTGAATTTCTCGATCCGAAGGGCTTCCCCAGGTCGCGAAGGTAATCTTCGAATGCTTGACGGCTGCCGCTTTTGAAGCAACATCTGTCCGGCTTGAATCCGTCCCTCTGCCTGATACAAAAGTAAAGATTAAAGACACGATGATGATGGCTGCAGCCAGCAGCAGCACTTTACGAGAATTTGCCGGATTTGTACACTTGTTAATTATGCTCATCCCCTCTATCTCTCTTTATACTCAGACGGAGTCAATCCCGTAACCTTTTTGAAAATCTGCCCGAAATACCTGGCATCGTTGAAGCCTACCTTGTCGGCTATTTCATAGGTTTTCAACTCCAGGCTTCCTTTCAGAAGTTCTTTTGCCTGATCAATCCTCACCTTTAGCAGAAACTCGGTAAAAGTAAATCCGGTCTCCTTCTTGAAGAGCTTACTGAAATACCATGGGCTCATAAAGGCATGGTCCGCCACATCATTAAGGGAAATATCGCGGTTGAAATTTGTATGGATATACTCCAGCGCCCTGGAAACCACCTTGCGCGTTTGAGAGTTTTGTTTTTCGGATATGTTCCGGCAAATGCTGTCAATAATTTCTCTGACAGTATCATACAGCTCTGAAGCGGTGCAACGGCTCATCAGCCTGTCAAAGGGTATGTCGTCTTCCTCCAGTATATCCTTTATATTGCCGTAGATTTCACAATATAGTCTTGTTGCGGCCAGTACTATTTCCATGCAAAGGTTCCTCACCAGTGACTGCTTGCTGAAGCCGTGCAGCGAATTTATAATTGTGTCGGTTTCTAATTTGATTTTTTCCACATTCCCTGTACGGATAGCTTCCTGAAGCCTGCTGATTTCAATGCTGCGGGATTTGGAAAGACTTTCAAAATTGAATATGTCATCTGTGTGTATTGTGGAGTTGTTTCCGATATAGAACCTGTTCTCAAGACACATGACAGCTTCCCTGTATGCAAACCTGATATCCGCTATATTGGTGTAAAAATGGCTGATTCCGATTGAAACAGTAAAAGGGAATGCATTTTCCACCTTGTTTCTTAATTCTTCCGCAATGGATATTACACTTGACTTTAAGAGTTCCTCCTCCTCGTCGTTGCCAAATGTAAGAATCGCCGTCACAGCATTCTGGTTACAGACAATAATATTCTGAATTTTGCACCTTTCCAGAAGCTCTACCGACTTCTCCTTTACAGAAAGCAGGTTTATGATTTTATCCTCTTCAGAAAGGGTATTCTTTGCTTCGTTATAATTGTCGATTTCAGCGCACATCAATATATAGCTTTTAATTTCTATGCCGAAAAACTTCATCTTTCCCTTGATCTCATCAACGCTGTAAACATTATTGAAGATGAGGTCGGTGATGAACTTGTCCCTTAAAATCGGCAGACTTTCATCCATCATTTTTTTAATGACCATCTGGCGCTGCAAGTCTGCATCGCTTTTTGCGATTTCATTTCCGGCTTTTGATATAATGGCTTCCAGTTCATCCGTGTTGGTCGGTTTCAGGACAAAGTCAAATGCCCCCAGCTTTATGGCTTGCTGGGCAAAGGAAAAATTGTTGTACCCTGTCAGAAAAATTATTTTAATATGAGGATGGTAATCCTTGATGAATTTTGTGAGCTCAAGGCCGCTTAATCCCGGCATCATAATATCCGTGATAACAATATCCGGCTGGAGGGAATTGATTTTTTCAACAGCTTCTACACCGTTTTCTGCCTCTCCTGCAATGGAGCATTGCAGCCGGTCCCAGTCAATGGTCCTTCTAAGGCCTTCCCTAATGATGGGCTCATCATCAATAATCAGTACCTTGATCATTTTCCTTCCCCCTATATCTCAAATCTCAGCGGCAGCAATATATGAACTTCAGTACCTTTGCCGGCCTCGCTGTCGATCCTCAGGCCAAACATGTTTCCATACATCATTTTAATCCTTTTATCAACATTCGGCATTCCCAGACCTGTATGGATGAAATCGGTATTCTCCTCAGCCGTGATGCTTTCCCTTTTCATAATATCCTCCAGGGTATTCCTGTCCATACCTACACCATCATCCACAATTGAAAGCAAAAGATTTCCGTTGTCTTCCACCGCTCTTATATAAATATTCCCTTTACCTATCTTTTTCTCAATGCCGTGGACCAGCGCATTTTCCACAATAGGCTGAAGCATTAGCTTGGGCACGATACATTTCTTCAGGCTGTCCCCCACCTCCACATGTACCTTGAATTTGTCCCTGTACCTCATTTTTTGAATCACAAGGTAATTGTTGATGTATTCCAGCTCCTGCTCCAGGGTTATGAAGCGGTTGCCCTTTGAAACACTTATCCGCATAAGCTGTCCAAGGGCTACAACCATTTTGCTTATATCCTCAACCCCGTTCATTTTGGCGATCCAGTTTATAGAGTCAAGGGTATTGTAAAGGAAGTGGGGATTGATTTGAGCCTGGAGCAGCTTGAATTCTGCCTCCTGCTTGACAATTTTCTGCTGGTATACCTCCTCAATGAGGTAGCGTATTTTTTCGATCATTTTGTTAAAGACCACTGTCAGCTCGCCCAGCTCATCCTTGCTTTCAGGCTCGGCTTTGACGGAAAAGTCCTCCTGCTCCACCTTTTTCATCAACCTGGTCAGCCTTTTAACAGGCTGAAGTATATAGGACGAAAGCAATAAAAGCAATACGGTAGATATGGCACCGCAAATCAATCCGGTCAGCAATATCCAGGAACCGATCCGGGAAATACCCCCGAAGAGTTCTTCCTGAGGAATAATGCCCAGGACCTCCCATCCGGTAAATTCACAAGTCTGCCTGGCAATAAAATACTTGTTCCCGTCGGTCGAACTGGATATCAGTTCCATTTCCCGCTTCTTCTCAACCGTGATATTTTTCAGGATCTTATTCGTATCTTCGGTTTTAAAGCCTGAATTTGTGGATATGATCTCACCGCTCTTGTCCCTGATGACGAAAAAGCTGGCTGGTGTCAAATGAACCCTATCATAGATGCTCCGGAAGTACTGTTCCTGTATATTGACAATAATCAGTCCCAGCTTTGTAAGGTTGATCGTATCATAAATTATCCTGCCGCTGGAAATGACACCCTTGTCAAGGTTCCAGGTCATCCAGCAGTTCCCGCCGTTGTGCTTTTCAGCCTCAGCCGTTATATTCGAGCGCTTCATAATGATTCTATTGCGTATATCCATTTTATACGGACTATCATCAATGTAAAACTCATCACCATCCTCGCGGTATATATAAACCGAATCAATTTCCAGCCTTGTGTTCAGAAAGGTCTGGGTAGCGGCCTCAAGCTCCATTTGATTCTCTTTTCTTTTATACAGGGTCTCCTTCGAGAAGTGGGATTTTAATATGTTCTGGGTCTGCGTCCCCCACAAGAACAGCAGTATATTTTTATCCATCTCCTTCATATTGTAATCGATCTTGTCGGATATTTGCCTGACAATAAGGTTTGAGTTGTTTATCGTTTCGTTCATTATAATATCCGAAGACTTGTAGTAGGAGAGAATGCCAATAACTGAAAAGGGGACAATGATAAGCACCATGAAGATTATGATGAGCTTGTACTGTATTTTAATATTTTTAAAGTATCCGGCCAAATGCATCCATTTTGACATTTTCCCGATTTTCACCCCTCTGTTTTATCTCAAGTTTGCATCGGATAGCTTCTTACGGGCATCCTTCTCCAGTATTATCCGGTCAACATTGGAACTATCGATTACTTCCAGAGGAGAAAGATAAACAACCTTATTGTGGTAATCCCTTCCCTCAAACATCTCCTTCATGAACCTTGCATCGTTGTATCCGTTCATCCAGGGGTCGATATATACGGTGGCTTTAAAAGCCGTGCCTCTTTTGATAAGCTCCAGTGTCGGCGCATCTCCTCCGATGCCTACAATCAGGAAATCTTCTCTTTTTGAAGCACCTGTCCGATCGGCAGCTTTGAGCGCTCCGATGAGCCCGTTGTCATTGATCCCCACAAAGCCGTTGATGTCCGGGTAATCCTTTAAAATATCCGCGGCGGCTGCCTCACCCAATTCTCTGTCCGGTCCCTTGCGCTTTGCAATAATCGTGGTATTCGGCACGTATTCACGCAGGCCGTCTTCAATTCCCTTTTCCCTGTCAATAAGCGTGCCCAGCTCAGGATATTTAAGCATTGCCAGCTTTGGTTCCTTTATATCCTTTTCCTTCAGCAGCTTTCCCATTTGCCTTCCCGCCATGAATCCAATGTCATACTCATTTGGAAAGTGGAAAACATTAAATTCCTTGAGATAGTGATGGGTTATGATTTTAATTCCGGCACTCATGGACTTATGCACAATGGGTTCCAATGCGGTATCATTTATCGGAGCAAGAATGATACCGTCCACATCCTCAACAACAAATTTTTCGATTGATTTCACCTGTTCATCAATGTTGTCATTGACATTTACAGGGTTGACCTCAATGGCATTATCCCTGCAAAACGCTTTTATGCCGTCAATAAAGTCCAACCAGTACTCATTTTTGTAATTCATTACGGAAACGCCGATGACTTTCTTGCTTTTTGGATTCTTCTGCACGGCGGTTTGTTTGTCGGCAGCCAAGTCTTTGCCGTCGGACACGCTTTTATGGAAAGAGCCGGAAAGGTACAGCGATAAAAAACTCAGGATACACGTGCCTAAAATAATATATACAGCCAGGACTTTTTTATTAAGGGCCACAGCGCAATCCCCTTTCCGGGAAGTATCATTACTGAGTGTTTCTTAAATAGATTATAATCCACACTTCATTTTATGTAAACGCCTGTAATTGGAAGATAAAAGCTGTTTTTCACAAACAGGCAAGAGGATTGATCAAAAGTTTCAAATGCCCTGCCCCTTTGAAAACAATCCCATTGTATGCTCAACCGACAGTTATACTGAGGTGCCAGCCGTACTCCGACTTGGGCGCTATAACAGCCGCCTGGCCCCATTGCTTGGCTGTGTCGATCCTGTCCGGTGCCCCTGTACATGGCTCAGGAGCTATATTATATTCACCTGCCAGACCTCCTTCGTTTATCCACATTCCAAGGTATGGGACAACGTCAACCGGGAAGGACAACTTTATGAAACGTCCTGTCTTTGTATCTTGCAGGCCACACCAGCCTTCCTGCATTTTTCCATATACATAATATTTTTCATAGAAACGGGAGCTTTCGGGAGCTACCCTTGTCATATCATACATTTCACCCTCAGGGGTCTGAGTAATGGGCCATGGGTGTATCCTGCCATATCCACCCATGCGCACCGACGGCTCTGTGTTAATTACGCTGCTGACAGACTCAGGCAGTACGATAACGGTGTTCTCACTGCAGTTGAACAGAGGATGTGCGGCCCATATGAATTCAAAATCAAAATCCGAAAGGTTTTCAGCAGTATAACTTAATCTTACACCCTTTTCTCCGGAAAACTCTATTTTCCTTCTCAAGCGATACGGAAATCTGACACCGTATACTTCCAGCGTAATACAAGCATTGGTATCAATGACGCTCCAGGGAATGGACCACACTTCTCCATGATCGGGTACTCTTGCGCCCTTCCATGGGCCTGACGGATAATAACCTTCGCTTATGGCGGGGAACATTTCATCAAAACCGCTGAATTCTCCTTCACCATAGGAGGTATCATAGGCGGATACCCTGTATTTCTCCCAGGGAGACTGATAAAGCAGCTCTTTCTGTCCTTCTTTGTCATAAATGCATTGAATTTTCCCGCCGGAATTTGGAATAACCTTCACAATCAGTTTTTCACTTTCCATCGCCAGACATTTCTGGTCTTTATAGTTTGATTCATATATCTTTGCCCCCATATCCACACCCTCCCGCAAAGTTATTTTATTCTGGTAAATATTCATGCCGGTATTGCTGAATTAAGGATGGCGGCATAAACACCAGCATTTTTTGTAAAACACTAATTTATATAATAAATGAACAGGCAGCCCTTATGAATGAATGTCGGAACGAAGGGCTGCCCGTTGGTTTTAAAAGCTAGGCGTTCAGCATTTTCAGTTCAAATACCGCCTTGATATTATCCGGATCCAGCGCCAGACTCTTTTTGAAAAGTTCTTTTGCGCCCTCCCTGTCATTAAAGAATAATCTGCTATAGGCCAATGCCCCGACAATCGATGCTTTATAGACCTTTGCTTCATCATCCACATAGGACCAGTAAAGTGATGTCTGAATCATTTTCCTGTCTATGTCATGCTCTATTTCCTTTTCCCATTTCATGACGATCTGGCTCATATAATTTACCGCCGTAATCTCATCTCCGGCAAGCCTTAAAGCCGCGGCTACATAGTAATCTGTCTCCGGCCCCATGTATGGGCTATAACCGCTATGGATAAACGGTAGAATCTTTCCTATAACCTCTATGGCCTCCTCTTTACGTCCAAGCTCCATCAAAGTCTCTGCTTCGAAGTATCTTGCATAGTACAGTGCCTGCTTATCCCACCATCCGGCTCTGAAATTGTCGGGTATCACCTGTGCTTTCTTAAAAAGAAGCAACGCCTTTTCAAGATCATCATCTTTTCGGGCCAGTCTTCCCAATGCGCAATTTGCAAACGTATATGCTTCTGTCAAATAGGTTTCCTGGCATTCGGCAGCAACAAACTGATGATTTTCGAGAACCTTCAGCGCATTTTCATATTCACCCACATTACTGTAGGCATTGGCCAGATCCCACGTCAGATTGTCGGAAATTTTGTCATTTTTATTCGCCAGGATAAATTTTAACCGCTCTTTTCCGTCGATGCCCAGCTTAGCCATAACATAGTTGGTTTCTTTCAGTAAAACATCATCCCCCGGTTTAAGCTCACATGCTTTAAGCAGCAAAGGCAAGGCTTCCCGCCTCTTGTTCAATTTGCTGTAGTATGCAATCGCCAGGTTTCTGTATGGGATATAGAAATCCGGTATGCTTTTGGTGGCTTTTTCCCATAAATCCGAAGCCTCTTCATAGTGCCTCTTGTCATACATCAGGCATCCTAAGAGATATATGGCGGTCCCATCGGCAGAATCGGCATCAATGGCTGCCTTTAGTACATCGATTTCTTCAAGCCGGTATGGAAAAATATCCACAATCCTTTCCGATGCGGCAAGCCTTCGATTTTGCGCTGCTTTTTCCAGGTCCCCTGTCTTTTCATAATTATAAGCCAGCGTATACAATGCCATTGCAGAGGCCTTTCCCAAATCCTTCAAGCCCTGCAGCAGATGAATGCTCTCTTCATAGAGACCGGCATCCATTAAATTAAATGCGATATCCATGCATGTCTGTGACGGATTGCTGTTCAACAGGAGGTAAAAATCGCCCAGTGCCGTTTTTGCAATAAGAATGCGCACATATCTTGCAAGATGGTCCAGCTTGTCTGCTGCAAGAATCCCGTCAATCCGTTTTAATGCTTCTTCCTCCCTCCCTGCTTTCCAATCGGCAATCGCCGCATAGGAACCGGCAATAGCGTGATCCGCCTCTTTCTTTAAAGCCAGGACCGCATGTTCTTTCATCTTGTCATAGTTTCCTCTGCGGCAATCAATGGCAGAAATAAAGGTCATTGCACTTGCAATCGCATTATAGCTCCACGATGCTTTAAAGAAGCTATCATATGCCTTGTCATACTGATGAAGCCCATACTCGCAAAGGCCCTTAAAATGACTGTAAGTTCCGTCGGACGGATTCTGGTTATAAACATTTTGAACATTTTCTACACGCTTTAAATACTTTAAGCCTTCTTCATAAAATGCGTTGTTATAACAATCCTCGGCCATACCAAGCAATGCGGGAATGTAATCCGGATCTCTTTCCAAAGCCACCTTAAAATATTCAATTCCCTTCCACGATGGATCTCTGTATTGATCAATATGCCTGCCGGCAATATAAATCTCTTGCGGCGTCTTTAGCTGATGAGGCGTCGGAATCCCGGTATTGTCCGCCGGAATGCGGATAATGTCCGGTATGTCTTCGGCATAGTCAATCATGACCTTCCCCGCTTTTGATACAAAACAAATAGAATACCGGCTATCCTCCAGTTCCAGGTCAAATTCCCTGAACTCTGACGGCGCCAGGGATAACGTTTCTTCAAAAACGATTTTGTCAGCTTTTTTTATTGTCAGTTTTGCTTCTTCAACAGCGGAAGTCGTTATAACCCGTACTTTATTTTTATTGCGGTCCAAGGCAACGGCAGCATCCAAAGAGGCATATACGGGCGTTTTTATCCCATGGATGGGATACCAGTATTGAGAGAAGGATTTTACCTCGTAGGGTGCGATCCATGTAAAATCGGGCTGGTCATCGGAATAAGAGCCCGCCATCAGTTCGGCATGTTCCCCGTCGAAGTCCGTAAGATTACTGTTCCATGCGTCTCCAAGCTCCTCTAATGCCCACTGGAACATCTTTTTTCCCGGGGTTATATGATGATCTCCCACATGAATGATCCCGCAATCTTTCGTATGGTCATATCCACCAAAAAAATCATATTTTGATGGACCTGCAAAATACGAGTTTCCTTTTATCGTATTTTTGTGATAGCTGATATCTGCAGGCTCCGGGTGATTTTCTACGGCATACCACCCTTTTGTGATCGGAAAAGTTGCATGATGGCGATCATTATGATGATGTACATAACGGACATCTTGCGGGAAAAATAACTGATACTCAGAATTCACATGAACACCGGCGTTTTCCCACCACATAAAGGGATGCTCCATCGGCGTGCGGTTATCCAGCTTCACTTTCGTTTCCAAATAGGAAGTATCCGGCCTCAGCTTAATTCCAAACGTTCCTTTTAAACGGTATTGCCCCGGAGACGGAGATGCCTCGGACAGCCATACGGTTACAGAACCATCCGCCTCTTCCTCGACAGTGTAATCCACAGGCATGAAAGTAGATGGACGATGATGAAACGGGTAGTTAAATTCCATGCCCCCGGAAATCCATGACCCGTAGGAACCCACAATGACCGGCTTTATTCTGTGATGGCGGTAAAGGAAATTATAATCCGTCTTTTTATCATACCCTTCAAGAATCCTCCCACCCAATTCGGGAAGGATCAGCAATCGTATATATGGATTTTCCAGACGGATGACCTCATATTCCTTATCGGTAAGTTCCTGCCGCTCCACCGAGATTGTAACTCTGTTGGGATAGGCATAACCCGTTGAACCTTGATGTTGACGGTATTCTGAATACATTGGCACTTCTTCCGGTTCCGGGGGAACATACGTCGGAATAACCATTTTCTCAATCGCTACATGAACTAATTTAGAATCTGACATGCTTTACACTCCTTCTTTTATTAAAATTTTCATATTCCCAGGACTTTAACTCTCCTTGCTTCACACTTTTCTTGTATTGGCATTCTGCATCAGGACCGCCAATACAAGGACAAGCCCTGTAGCAATATTCCTGTATGCCTGGTCGATGCCCAGCATAATAAGGCCGTTTGAAAGAATACCGATGATTACGACACCCAGCAGCGAACCTGACATCTTTCCTTCACCTCCGGCCAGAACAGTACCTCCCAGTACTGCAGCCGCAATTGATTCCATGGCGTAGGAGCTGCCGATTGAGGTTTGGGCCGCACCCATTCTTGAAGACAGTACAACGC
This sequence comes from Bacillota bacterium, assembly GCA_023424965.1. Taxonomy (GTDB): domain Bacteria; phylum Bacillota; class Clostridia; order Acetivibrionales; family JAFADI01; genus JAFADI01. The sequence continues at coordinate 26,336 of JAFADI010000071.1, read as the reverse complement.
CTGCAAAAGCTGCCAGAACACCACTGACGATATAAACAACAATCTGCGTTTTCTCTGTATTTATACCGGCAATTCTTGCGGCCAAAGGGTTCCCTCCCACACAGTATATCTGCCTTCCAAGGACCGTGTGTGTGAGAATTATATGGAATACGCCGTATAATAGCAGCAGGACAATCAACGGCAGCGGAATACCGTAAACTTTTGTCGTACCTATAAGTATGAATTCGGGTCTACTGACGATAATTGAGTAACCTTTGCTCAGGACAATTACTCCTCCCATCAACATGTAGCCGGTTGCAAGCGTAGTGATCAGGGCATTTATCCTGCCTTTTGTGATCAATATTCCATTGATGAAGCCTGCCAGCCCGCCTGCAAGAAGTCCTACAAGCAGGGCGGGCACATAGGGAATGCCAAGCTTCCCGCAAAGGAATGCCACAAGCATTCCGCAGAATGCAGCCACATAGCCTACGGAAAGGTCGAAGCCCTGTGTCAGGATACAAAGGGTTTGACCAATACAAATGATTCCTATTACAGAAATATCCAGACCAACAGCATAAAGATTTTTCAGGGTTAAAAAATAGGGTGACAAGCTGCTGAAAATAATCACCGTTAAAACCAGAATAATCAGCATCATTGATTTATTAAGCCAGGAAAGCAGCTTCTGAGCAGTGGAGCCCCCGGTTTTAGCCACTTCATTTTCCACGAAACAAGTATCTGTTTTTTTCATATCCTGCACCTCACTGTATAATGGCATGTTTAAGTATATCTTCTTCTGTCAGCAATTCTTGATTTTCCAACTCGGCAGCTATCCGTCCACCTCTGAAGACCAGGATCCTGTCGCTTAATGCCAGTATTTCAGGAAGTTCCGAAGATATCATTATGATTGACTTCCCTTCCTGGGCAAGCTTTCTTATCAGCCGGTAAATTTCCGATTTTGCCCCCACATCGATTCCTCTGGTAGGTTCATCAAAAATCAATATCTCCGATCCGGCCCCAAGCCATTTCGAAATGACAATTTTCTGCTGGTTGCCTCCGCTTAAGCTTTCTGCCAGCGTCTCATCACCGGGTGTTTTGATTCTCAGGGTATCAATGTATTTACTTGAAATGCCCTTCTCCTGGCTGTGGCTGATAAACTCCATTTTTGACAGCTTCCTGATAAACGGCAATGTTATATTCCATCTTATGGAATGCCTCAGAACGAGCCCTTCCCCATGCCTGTCTTCTGTAACAAATCCGATTTTTGCTTTGACTGCGTCTTCAGGAGAGTTTATGGAAATTCGTTTACCCTTCAAATAAACCTCTCCCCTGGCTTGTTTGTCCAGTCCGAAAATGGCCCTTGCTGTTTCCGATCTGCCAGAGCCAACGATTCCAAACATTCCAAGGATTTCGCCCTTACCCAGCTTGAAGCTTATATCCCTGATTCCGCTTCTGCTGTAAAGCCCTCTTACTTCCAGTGCAGCTTCATTGAACCTTTTTGTCTCCACCTGTTTCTTTTCAAAAAGGTCCAGGTTTCTACCAACCATCATGCCTATTACTTCCGAAATATCGGTTTCCTTAATTTCCTTTGTCCCCGCATTTTTCCCGTCTTTTAAAACGGTAATCCTGTCACATATCCTGAAGATTTCTTTTAACTTGTGACTCACATATATTATGGATATGCCTCTTGCCTTCAAATCTGCAATCAGCCTGAACAATTGCTCGGTTTCCTCCTCCGAAAGGGAGGATGTGGGCTCATCAAAGGCAAGGATTTTTACTTCCGTAGATAACGCCTTCATTATCTCTATCAGCTGCTTGTGCCCCATACTCATGCCTTCCACAAGGTTGCCCGGTTTCATGGCGGCTGTAATTTCTCCCAGTTTTTGCTTCATTTTATCCGCATCGCTCTGCATCTTCTTCCAATCCACAAAGAAAACCATTTTAGCAGGATATTTTGCCATGAATATATTCTCGGCAATGCTTAATTTACCTGCCATTTGTATCTCCTGGGGTATTACACCTATCCCATGATGCTTGGCATCGCTGATGCTTTTGAAATTAACTTCCCTGCCCTCAATTAAAACAGCACCCTTATCGTTCCTGTACATACCGGTCAGAATTTTCAACAAGGTGGATTTTCCGGCCCCGTTTTCTCCGCATAAGGCATGAACTTCACCCTTCCTGAGCTCAAAGTCCACGCAGTCCAGAGCCTTTACCCCGGGAAAGGATTTACATATGTGCTCCATTTTTAGTATTACTTCATTTTCCATATCCTCTATCTCCCGAACCAATGTCCTCTTTTGATTAGTTTTCGGGTCGGGGTGTGTGCCCCGACCCGCATATTTGGGCCATTTGCCCGCCAAATCCGGCCAAAAGCGATGGGGCTCGATGCCCCGGAGCTTTTATTGTGGATTATTGCTTTGCTTCAACCTTAAGCTTTCCGCCAGGGAAGAACTCGAGATAGTTATCAACGGTTGCTATTTTTCCGCCGACCAGGGTCATTTCTTCCATCGGCTTCTTGGAGACAACGTAATCATAAAGCATCTGAGCCGCTTTTTCGCCTTCTACATCAGGCTGGGTAATGGTGCAGATGTAGCTCTTGTTGCCCTGTTTGAACTGTTCCAGTGAAAGCTCATAACCACCGAGACCGCAAGCCAGCGCATTTTCCATGTTAAATTTGTTTTCCTGCAGTATTTTTAAAGGAGCAAGGGCACAGTCGTCATTCGCGCCTGTAATTATCCAGTGAGTCACCTTTGGATTGGCATTTATTATTGAGGATGCAACCTTGAGGTTATCGTCAAACATCCCGTCTTTTCCGCCCTGAACAATAAAGTCTGCATCCTTTAGCTCGGGGCATAGCTTTTGTAGTCCTTCCTTGTACCCGTCCAGCCTGGGTTTAAAAACGGAAACGGTGGGTACGTCTATCTGAAGGACCTTCACCACATTGCCTTCCTTGAAGAAGCCATTCTCCTTTGCCATCTTCCCAAGGGCTTCACCGCCTATTATACCAACCTCTTTGGTAGGCATTCCCACATGAGGAATGGGCTTACCCTCGTCATCCGTCATGTTGTCGTCTATGGTGCAGAGTGCAATGCCTGCTTCCTTGCATTTTTTTGCAATAACAGGCCCCAGGCCCTGATTTGTAGCACAGATTGCCAGAGCATCAATTTTTTGCGCTATCAGGTTGTCCACAGCTGCAAGACACTGTTCGTCCTTCAGGTTTGCATCAATTGCAACATAGTCCGCTCCCAGCTCCTTTGCTTTCTTTTCCAGGCCCATTGATTCCTGTATGAACCATGGGTGAGTCAACATTTTGCTGATGTAACCGATTCTAACCTTTTTCGCAGGTTGCTCAGCCTTCTTCTCGTCAGCTTTGGCTGTCGCAGCCTTTGTTTCCTCCGCCTTCTTTTCCGGTGCAGCAGTATTGCCGCAACCCGACAGCATGACCATCATGACAAAAACCGCTGCCACTGCCAGAACCACAATTCTTACTGACGTCTTCATACTTCAGACCTCCTGTTATAAATAATTTATTGGGATTTGTTTGACACAATTGTATTGTATTTTAACCGCAGAATTTATGTAATGTGGTATTGATGTCATTTGGTTTAAAGTTTTGTCAAAGCTGAAAGCTGCTGGAAATTTAATACTTTTTAAGCTCTTCGGACAGCCGGCTGCCGTTCATAAAAGGCATTTTTATATCTGTAATGACGACGTCGGGATTCAATCTTGTCAAGAAATATGTACTCAGCGCCGTTCAATACACTAATAAAAAAACCCCGGGAATCACGCTCACAATAACATGGAGCACATTCCCGGGGTTGGCTGTTTTTTCATTGTCATAGATGAAGTTGAGGACTGTCCCCCTTGACAACCCTTATTATAAATTCGGTGTCACTGGTAATGTCGTCGTCAAAATCGATGATGTCGATAATAGCCTCTATTAAACTTTCAGCCTCCACTTTTACGCTGTGGTTGTTATACTCCATCATTAATTTCATACGTCCACATCCTCTGTTTAAACAGATATCCTCCACTTGTGGAGGTGAGGGACATTTATGCGCCTCGTTATATTATTCGAAAGTCTGATTTGTTTTTTTGGTGTTTTTGTGTAAATATCCGGATAAAAATCGCTTCTATTCTGAATGTAAATATTCACAGGTCAAATGTGCATAATAAAGATTGGATATGCCAGGAATACAAGTTTTTGCAATTTTCTGCACAGGGTTTGAAAAGCTTGTCCAAACCGGTGCCATAAATCTTTTGTATATGAGAGGATACGTTGAAAAGCAGTATTACAAACAGGCAGCTTTTTTTTATAATTATAATATCTGCGTTAAGTTTCAGTGCCGCCAGGCTCCCCAAAATCATGGGTGACACCGCAGGAACAGGTGCATGGCTTGTTTTATTGCTTGCTGCGGTCTTTTTTTCTTTCGAAATTTTCATTATCGTCTATCTGAGCTATGTTTATAAAGGCAAGACACTTTTTGAATACAGCAAAATACTGGCCGGAAAGGCTGTGACTTATTGCTTCGCAGCCCTTTATGCCGTTTATTTTACCATTATGCTGGCTTTCATCATCCGGTCCTCGGCAGACATTATAAAAGCCGAAATACTGTATAAGACCCCCATCTGGGCAACGATGCTGCTGATCACCTCCATATCCCTATATGCGGCTTCAAAGGGTCTTACAAATATAGGAAGGCTCATTGAGTTTCTGGGTTTAATTATCTTGCCGATAGGCTTTGTCCTCAATACCATTACTTTTCATCAGGGCAATATTTTAAACATTATGCCGCTGTTCGATGCTTCGCAAAAAGATGTTTATATTCATGCACTGCCCTCTGCCATTTTCGGTTTTCTTGGCTTTGAAGTCATCACCATCATCCCTTTTTCGGCTTCCAACGGGGCTAAGGCAATATGGACTTCCATCCTTTCCATCTTCGTTTTATGCTTTTTCTACATCCTCATTGTAGAATCCTGCTACGTGGTTCTGGGGGTGGACGACATCGTAAACTATGACTATCCCCTGATTACAGCCATAAGGAGGCTGGATATCAATGTTCTGCAGTTTGCAAAAAGGCTGGACCTGTTTTTTATCATCATATGGCTTTCATCCATATTTTGTTCCCTGTCCATGCTGATTTTTACGGCGGCAGAATATACAAGAAGGTTCGTCCGCAAGATAAACCTCAACATTCTGCTGGTATGTATCTGTGCCCTGGCCTGCTTCATGGGCCTATTGGTTCCGAACTCTGAAGAGGTGGGCAGCTCCTTTCTCTGGTTTGCAACCTATGTAGGTTTGATTCCGGCCTTTGTGCCCCCTTTTGTCCTGTTTATTCTCCACCTTTTCAGAGGCCCGGCAGCCAGAAGAAAATCTGAAGACAGGGAACAAATACCCGGGGGGAGTGGTGATTAAAATGAAAAGAAGCAAAGGCTGCTCCACGATTTCCCTTGTTCTTTTCATTGCCTTGACGCTTTCAGGCTGCTGGGATTCCAAGGACATTGAACAGAAAGACATTTACCTTTCTCTAATCATTGATTATGCCGATGAAAATTTTGCCTACTATGGGGAAGTCGCCAATTTATCCAGCAGCTCCCAAAGTACAGACAAAACGGCGAACAGCAAACAGTCTTTTGACATCATTACAGCCCGCGGAAAAACCTTTGTGCAGGCCAGGGCCGAAATAGAGCGCAAAAGCAGCGGAGCTCTCTATCTTGGCGCCTGCAAGCTGCTTATTTTTACAAACAGGATGGCGGATAAAGGCCTTGAAGAATATTTGAACCGTTCAAGATCACAAAACGACACGAGAAAATCGCTTAAAATAATAACCACCGCCACCGAACCGGAAGAATTGTTTAAAATCTCTCCCGAAAACTCCCTGTCGGTAGGTCTCACCATTGACAGTATTATCGAGAGGACAACCAATGAAGGCAGCATGTTCAGTGTGGATATCGGAAATATTTTAGAGCAGCTCGCCGTTAAAAAAGTCGGTTTTTTGATTCCCCAATTTAATGTTCGGGGCTCAAAGGCCACCCTCACGGGCTACACTGTTTTTAAAGACCTGAAAATTGCCGGTTTGATTCCTCCGGACGAGAGCAAGGGAGTGGTTTATTTTTTAAATCCCGATGCCGGCTTTGTCTATGAGGTTTACCACAAGGACCGGAAATATGTTTTAAAAAGCCAGCTAAAAGACAAATCGATAAAAACCTTTTATCAAAACGGACAGTTGTCTCTTGACGTATTCATGAATTTCTCATCGGAATTGAATTATGCGGATAAAGCAACGATTTTGACCAAATCGGATATCCGTCAGTTGCAAACAAGCCTTGCGGAAATGATAAAGCAGGATATTCTCCATGCCATCGATACCTCCCAAAACCGGTATCAAACCGATTATCTGGGAATTTACCGGTATTTCAGGAAAAATTATAACAGTAATTTTAAAACACTGGATTGGGAACAACTATATTCCGAGGCCAAAGTGAAGGTAGAAACAAAAGTTACCATTCTCAACAGCAGCCTGCCCCAGAGGTAGGGATTTTCAGAGGTGAATGTACATGCTCGGTAAACCGGACAGATTCGACAAAACCATCGAGGATACCACGCTTAAGGTAAGCGACCTTTCGAAAAGAATGCTTACCAGCCAGCAGGGCAAGCTTTGCGTCTTGTTTATCAAGCAACTGACGGACCGGATGATGCTGTCGGAATTCATTATAAAGCCTCTGATGGAATATTCCTCGGCGAAACATCCCCTGCCGGCCAAAGAGCTTTGCAACCAGGTTGTCTGCACCGACGATTGTGATATCGATAACGATAGGACCAGGATACCGGAATATCTGTTGAATGGCCTGACGGTGATCCTTCTTTCCTGGGACGAAGACTATTTGATTGCCAACATCAAAAAAATTGAAGCCAAAAATATCGAAAGCCCTGAGCTGACTTACACCTTGCGGGGACCCAGAGACTCCTTCACGGAAAACCTGGATACCAACCTGTCTTTAATCCGCTACAGGATAAAAGATAAAAATTTGAAAATACAGCTGTTGCAGGTGGGAGTCCGTACTAAAGCCCAAATTGCCGTTTCTTATATCGAAGATATTGCCAATGGAAATATCGTTGAAGACATACTGCACCGGATTAAAAGCTTGAACATTGATGGAGTGGTGGAATCGGGAGAACTTCAAGCCCTGCTTTTAAACAACAAATACAATATTTTTCCCCAGATGGGCCTGGTGGAACGGTCGGATATGGCCTGCAACGCCCTGCTGGAAGGTAAAATCCTCATCATTTGCGAGGGAAGCGGTCTGGCATTGACCGCCCCCAAAACCTTTTCCGAATTTCTTACCTCCTGCGACGATTTATATGACAACAAATACCTTGCATTGTTTTTAAAAATTTTAAGGAGCATGGCCCTTTTCGTCTCTTTTACACTGGGATCCCTTTACATTGCCATCGTATCTTTCCACACCGATACGCTGCCGTCGGAATACATTCTCAAATTGGCCATGTTGAGGTCCAACATCCCTTTTAATCCCATTATAGGGGTGTTGATCCTGGAATTGCTTTTGGAGATACTGCGTGAAGCCTTGCTCCGGGTGCCCAAACAAATCGGTCCTGCCATCGGTACCGCCGGTGCCATTATTATCGGACAGGCCGCTATTGCTTCCGGCATATTCAGCCCCCTTTTGTTGATCATCGTATCGGCTGCACTGCTTGCGTCTTTCGTGGCCCCTGATTATACCATTATCAACCCATTCAGGATTTTTAAATTCCTCATGATGCTTTTATCTTCCGTTTTCGGCCTGATTGGCTTTACCATGGGCCTATGTTTGATTTTGACCAACATACTGTCTGCAAACAGCTTCGGCATAGCCTTTGCAGCACCTGTAGCGCCCTTTGACTTCCGGGATTTTATCCGGAGCTTTTTTTATGATAAAAATGTTTCACCCCAAAGACCTCATTTTCTTAAAACAAGGGATAAAATACGGTCAAGGCGGAAATAAAACATACATAGACTAAAAAAGAAAGGAAGAGTGCCGTTGAAAGTAGCAATTATCGGAGCCGGAATGTCCGGTTTGTCTTGTGCAATCACCCTGGAGAAGCATTCAATCACGCCCCATATTTTTGAGAGCCGAAGCTGTGTCGGCGACAGGTTCGTCAACGGGGAAAGCATGTTTCACATTTTGAACAGTCCCATCGGAGATTGTTTGACCTACCTTAAGGATGAGCATGATATCCGCCTGAATCCGGTGGCGGAGGTTCATAACATCATGATTCATTCGCGAAAAGAAACAGGGTGTATCAGTGGAAAAATAGGCTATACGAACATCCGGGGCCGGCATAAGGACTCTTATGAAATGCAGCTCAAAAATCAGGTTAAATCCCCCATCGAATATAACTCAAAATACAACTATGAGGAAATCTGCAAAAGCTTCGATGTCGTCGTAGTGGCAACGGGAGATTCGGATTATGCCTCCCATCTGGGCAACTACAGGACCGACCTCAGCTGCACGGCCCGCGGCGCCACCATTGAAGGCTCCTTCCAGGTAGACATGCCCCACGCCTGGTTTGATTACGGAATAATGCCGAAAGGATATGGCTGGATCATCCCCTATTCCAATACCGAAGCCAATATCGTCATGCTTTACCCCGATTACCCCAGCATTACCAAAATGGACATCAATGCAATGTGGGACCGGTTTTTCGAAAAAGTCATGAAGGACCTTGACCAGCGCTTTAAAATCACGGATAAATTTGAAATCACAAGGTATATGGTAGGTGTATGCGATAAGCCCAAATTCGAAAACACGTACTTTGTAGGAAACTGCTTTGGCGCCATATCCCCGGGATTGGGCTTCGGACAGTTCACCTCCATCCTGACGGGCATATACAGCGCCTATGATATTTGCGGGCTTGGGGATTACGGGGAGCTGGCAAAACCAATTTTTAAAAATTATGAACGCTCACTTGCATTTAGACGCTTTCTTGAAAATTTAAACGATGATGACCTGGATTTTGCTGTTAAAAATCTAAATATCGAGCTTCTCAAGAAATTGGTCGATAAGGCCTGCAATAAAAACAGCAAATCCCAGGCGTTAAGAAATGCCGTACCTTTAATGAGAGTTTTTAACCGGTTAAAGGCCATTAAGAAATGAAAAAATCCTGCAGCAGCTTCCTGTTCCGGGGCCTGGTCCTGAAGCCACCCTTCAGTGCACCTCGGTCAAAATGTACAATGTGGCTGCATGCCGCGGCAAGGAGTTCATAATCATGGGTTACCACAAAAATAACCTTTCCCAGCTCCGACAGGCGGGATAACAGCTTTGCCACCTGCCTCATGCTGTCAAAATCCAGGCCGCTGGTGGGTTCGTCAAAAACCAGCAGTTCCTTTTTGCAGAGCATGCTGACGGCAATAGCCGTCCTTTGCTTCTGTCCCCCGGAAAGCGTATTGGGATGGCGCTGGCGGCAGCCATAAAGGTCCAGCTCCTTCAGGACTCCGGCAGCGGCCTCCCTGTCGGGATTTTTAATTCCGAGGCAGCATTCCAGCTCCACGCTTTCGGCAAAAAGCTGGTAATTTACGTCCTGCATCACCATATAGGAGAGTCTCAGCCGTTCCTTTGCGCCAACCTCCCTGCCGTTCCACCGGAAGGTTCCCTCATGCTTTTTGTTAAGGCCGCACAGTGTCCGCACAAAGGTGGACTTTCCCGCGCCGTTGTGTCCGATGACGCCGATGATGTCACCCCGGGAAGCACTCAGTTCCACCCTGTCCACCACCGGACCCCTCTTGTATTTCACCGTCACCTTTCTTGCTTCCAGTACAGCCGGAGGAGGAGCACCACCGGGAGCTTTTTCCATAAGCTCCACAGCCTCCAGTTCCATTGTGCGCAGACCCATCCCTTCCCTGACCGCCACCGGGAGGGAAAGAAACTGACCTGGACTGTAGCTGCCGGCAATACGGCCCCCTTCCATGTAAATGATCCGGTCCACCAGGTCCCGGAGGTAATACAGCCTGTGCTCGGCGATCACAATGGTTTTTCCCTTGTTTTTCAGCAGCCGCAGGCTTTTGCGCAGCTCCTCCGTGGCCTGGACATCCAGGTTGGAGGAGGGCTCATCCAGGATATAAACCTCGGGAGACATGGCGTGGATGGAAGCAAATGCCACCTTCTGCTTTTCTCCCCCCGAAAGTTCAAAAATCCCCCGCCCCATCAGTTCCTTCAGCTCCAGCTCCGCCGCCGTTTCATCCAGCCGCCGGCGCAGCTGCTCCGGGGGATAAGCCAGATTTTCCATGCCAAAGGCAATTTCACTGTCGGTATCCACATTAAAAAACTGGGTGCGGGGATTCTGAAAGACAGAGCCTACTTTTTCCGCGATTTTGTACATGGGGGTTTGGCATATGTCCATATCCCCCACCGTTACGCTCCCCTGCAGCTCACCGGAATGGAAATGGGGAATCAGCCCGTTGATAAGGCGGGTTACGGTGGTTTTACCGCAGCCGCTCCTTCCGCAGAGCAGCACACATTCTCCCGGAGCTATCTCCAGGGTCACATTGCCGATGCCATCCCCCTGCCCCCCGTCATAGGTAAAGGAAACATCCTTTATTGAAATCAAAGCAGCACCCCCTCAAAAGATAAAAACAGCGACCAGCAACGCCGTAAAGCAGGCCCCGCAAAGGGCGTCCGGCAGGCCGAAGCGGATTTCCTGCAGGCAGGTGCGAGGCCTTGGATTCTCTATTCCCCTGGTAACGGAGGCTGCCGAAAGCTCGTCCGCGATTTTGGAGGCGGACATGAGCATCGGGACATAAAGGCATTCCACGGTCTGTGCAGGATTCCTCACCATTCCCCAGAGGGTCGGCGACACATCCCTCATCCTCATGGCATCCTTGATCATTTGCCACTCTTCCCCGATCATGGGGAAATAGCGCAGCATGACCGCCAGAGGCACCACCAGGCTTTTGGGCAGATGCAGCCTGTGCATTGCCGTCATGAACTCATTGACCCTGGTGGTGGAGATCATGATTCCTCCCAGCATGGCACAGGGAAAGATCTTGCGTACAAATACGGCGAAGCTCAGCAGCATCACCCTGAGCATGCCGGAAAGGTAAAGCCCCGCGGCAATTTGAAAGGCCACCAGGAGCAAATAGACGGCGGTCATTCGCAGGGAAAACCGGTATACGCCGCACAGGAGCCCCAGTATCATAACTGCAAAAGCCAGCAGAATTTCAAAGGCCAGGGTGGGCGTGAGAAAAACGGCCACATTGCCCACCAGCAAAATAAACAGCTTGGTCCTGGGGTCCATGTGCAGCATTCCTTTTCTGGAATTTCCGGTCCGGAATAAAGGCTTCATCTAGACAATCCCCGCTTTTTCAAACTGCTTTTTGAGCAGCTTCCTGCCCAGTAAGGCTCCCAGCCACGCAAAAAGCACCGTTCCGCCAATCATTGCCGGCAGCATCCAGCCCTGTGCCGTTGCAAGCATGGTATCCATGTAGCTCTGCTCCGTTCCCTTGCTGGTCAGGTAGGAGGCGTAGGCCTTCTGGTTGATCCACAGCATGATATAGGAGCCCATGGGATTCAGGGAAAAAACAACATACCCCAAAATGTTGAGGCGTTTATTCCTGAATCTGCCCGCCCCGGCAATCAGCTCCGCCACCCCCGCAAGCACCACATAGGCGATGGACCAGAGCCAGTACATCCCCGTAACAAACATCAGCAGCCCCATGACAACGCCGAGAATCAGAATGGGGCCATGTTTGGGAACCTTGGCACTCATCAGCATATAGACGGGACCTGCCACCAGAGCCACGGCAGCCGGCATCAGATAGGTGAGTACCGGGTTGGGGGCAAACAACATTCCTCCCACCATGGTGGCTGCAAAAAACAGGGCACTGAAAATCCCCGTCGTGACCAGTTCTTTAACGGTTAACGCTTTTTTAAAAGCCGGAATTTGATTCGACATACCACTTCCCCCTTTGATTTCCCTTTAACCCTGCCGTTGACCGGGTTGAAGGGAAATGATATAATTTACACCATAGTTAGATTTATCTAACTTTCCATGCTGTTTATTCTAAATAGAACCCTTTGTTGTGTCAACCACCGCAAAAAAGGTGGGTTCCGGCCCCTGTCGGGCTGAAATCCCGGAAGTGCAAGGCTTTGCCCGGCAGTTCCGGTTTTTCTCCGTGGTATTCATGGCCTATAAAACGGTATGCCCGGACTTTGCAGCGGCCCCCGGAACATGGCAAGCTTATGCTTAAACCAACGGCTTTTGGTACAAAACTATCTGGGAGGAGGAGGACCTGTTTGAAATCCAATACCTTTGTGGACAATGCACACGAATTGGGCTATGGTGTGTTTACAAAAAGGCTTTCCTTTATGGAGGAAAAAAAGGACTGCGGCGTTTTATACCGGCCTTTTCCCCTGGACGGAGAGGGCTTCATCTACCAGTCCAATCCCTGTCCGGGACTCTTTGTCTCCCTGGGCGACTGGATGCCCTATGAAAACCTGGAACGTCCCTACAACTCCGAGCAGTTGTTTGTCGAGCTGTACTTTATCGAATCGGGAAACATCCTCCATGTTCAAAACGGCAAAAAGGCCATGTCCATTCCTCAGGGCGTCAATCTGTATATCAACAGCCCTGGCCGGGGGAGAGTCTGCTATGGTGCAAATATTCCCATAAAGTATGTCAGCGTATTGCTGTTTTCCGATTTTATCCGCAACAGGATTCGGTCCCATTTTACCGAAGAAGATTTTGAGCTTTCCGAAGCCTTTAACTTCAGGGCCTCCGACTACAACACCCCGGAGGTGTCCCTCCTCTTCCTCCAGCTCAAACAAAGGCTTCAGGACCGCACGGGGACCCGGATGTATTATGAAAGCAAGGTGGGAGAACTGCTCTCCATCATTCTGAGCAACTACAGGCATACCAGGAATCACTTCAAAGAGCTCCAAAAGCACCTGGGTGCAAAGGACTTAAATGTACTGGAAAGCGTAAGATCAGCCATTGACGCGGCCGTCACCAATCCTCCGGACATATTGCAAATGTGCCGGATGGCTGCCATGGGAAAAACCAAATTGAGGGATTCCTTCAAAGCCGCCTATGGCGTGACCATCGGCGAATATATACGGGAAGCCAAAATCAAGCACTCCCTGCTGGTTTTATCCGACAGCCAGAGGACCATTCAAAGCATTGCCGCTTATCTGGGCTATGCCAATCCCAGCAAATTTTCCATGGCCTTTAAAAGATTGTATGGTTTTTCGCCCGAAGAATACCGCAAGAAGATGAAAATTTTATAAAACAGGTGGGAATTTTGGAAAACGGAACCATTCAATACAACATTTTAATAATTTTGTTGCATTTACCTATACTAATTATTTTATATCATCACTATAAGAGTGTCAACAGCCTGTTGCTGCGATTATTGCAATAAATCCCGCACGGCAAACACCTTTTACAACTGGACAATGGAATACAGCTCGTCCTTTTGATCTTGATTGATGCCGATATAACGGAGTGTTATCCCGGGAGAGCTGTGATTGAAGGTATCCATGATAAGCCCTATATTGTATTTGGATATTTTGTAAGTCCAATACCCCCAGGTTTTTCTCAGGCTGTGGGTGCCAAAATTTTCAATGCCTACCGCCGCTGCCGCCTCCCTCAACACCCTATAAATCTGTATCCTTCCCAAATAGCCGCCTTTCCGGCTTTGAAAGAGGTAATCCTCCGGAGAAAGGCGCTGCGTTTTTACATACTGCTGAAAACACTTGCGCAGAGTTTCATTCAATTTGATTTTCTTTTCTTTGGCTGTTTTCTTTTCCTTGAGGATCAAATACTCTCTAAACTGCCACTTCTCATTAAAAATATCCTTCACTTTGAGGGGAATTATATCACTGATCCTCAAGCCCGTATTGATACCGAATTTGAAAATCAAAGCATATTTGGGGTCACTCCCATTTAAGTACTGGTAAAGCTGCCTGATTTTGATTTTTTCTCTGATTGGTTCGACGGTCATAATAATGATCCTTCTCCTGATGTATCTTTTTCTATTTTATTATCCAAAAAAAGCTCCGCCATAATACATTTTATAATTGTCACAATTTTGTATTTATTTATTGACATGCATTTATATAAAGGCTTTTTCAACATTCAGAATGCAACAAAATTATTAAAATGTTACATTGGCGAATGGATTGAAGCATCAGGTATTGTTAAAGTATAGAAATTCAAAATTGAAAAAGGCAAACCCATCGAAAGGTGGAGACGCAAAGCCTCAGGTCTAAAGCAAATGATTGCCATGACAGCTGGGCTGCCGGTTGGTTTATAGAGGAACGCAAATGAACCAATGAATTTTAAGTAATGGATTACTCATCGTTTAAACCATATGACCGCTTAAAGTAGGCAGCCCGTATACTGCTTACTTTTTTTGTTGTGAAAAATTAAAAAGGAGATGGAGAAATGTCTGAAGAATTCGTCGAAGAAAACATTTATGATAAAAACGGGGTTCTGCTACTGGCGAAAGGCCAAAAAACCACGGCTGCCATGAAGAAAAAGCTAAAAAGGATTGGAATCAACAAACCAACGGAATACGCCAACCTTGACCATCAAAAAAGCGCCGTGGCCTCTTCCATTACCCACATGGTCGAAGAAAAAATGAGTATCCGCGATGAGCGTATTCTTACCTATTCAAACAAGGTATTAAGCTCCATCATATTTGAGTCCAAAACAGAGCCCTGGTGGATCTATGTCAATGCTTTGAGCAATTATGTGGATTGGCTGTACACACATTCCATTGATGTCGCCATTATTTCCTTGATCATCGCCGGAGAGCTGAGATACAGCTATGATGAATTGTGGAACATAGGGCTGGGCGCTTTTCTGCATGACATCGGCAAGCTGCTGGTCCCCAAACGCATCATACAAAAACCCGGGCCTTTGAACAGTACGGAAATGGTCTATATGCGCCAGCACTGCGAGCTGGGTGCAAGTTCCCTTGAATCCTGCTGCCTTCCCAGGGAATGTACAGATATCATTCTGCAGCATCATGAGCGCCTGGATGGAAGCGGGTATCCGCAAGGCCTAAAAGGGGATGAAATATCCCGCAACGCCAAAATCGTGATGATTGCCGATGCCGTGGATGCCATTACCTCCGGCAGGCCTTATAAGGAATCCCAAAAGATGCCCGCAGCGATAAATATACTGAAAACGGAGGAAGGAAAATACTCCAGGGAATTTATTTTTGTTTTGGAAAAAATACTGGGAGTTTAACTGTGCCATCACAGCCAATTCCGCAGATAACCCGGAGAAACGGAAATTACAGGCTTTCCATGGGCCGGGCAAACCCATTGGCAGGATAGGCCGGCTATTTTTCGGATGGATTCCGCCATCAAGGAATTATCCCAGTTCCATGCCGCCGGATAGGACCTCAGCTTTCCGTCCTTGCTTTCAAGCAAATCTCCTGCGAAAAGCGCCCCTTTGTACAGCAAACAAACATGCCCCGGCGTATGGCCCGGCGTGGGAATGACCTCTATGCCGCCAATGTTGTTTTCATCGGCTCCATAGGGCTTCATATTTTCCGGCGCTCTCCCCCTGAAAATATACTTGAAATATTTTTTGAAGCTGTGCCGGTCGACCTCACCACGGATATAGGGAATGTCCTCCTTCGAGGCCCAAACCGTGGCTCCCGTCAGCTTCTGAAGCATGGCTGCATTGCCGATATGGTCGATATCATGATGGGTTAGCAGGATATGTTTTATATCTTTCAATTGGATGCCGAGAGCTTCTATTTCTTTCCGTATGCTTTTGCCCTTTAAGGGAAATCCGGTGTCCACCAGCATCATTTCTTTTCCTCTTATAAGGTAGACATAGCTCCCCTTTGACGAGTCAATCCGGTATACGTTGTCATTTATTTTCATCCCGTCCGCTCCCCTCCTTTCATTGCTGAAGCAGTCCCCTTTGCAGGAGATTTGCATAAACGGCTCTTGTATCCCGTTCTTTTTCCCTCGAGACATAGTTAATGAATTGGGGCTTGATGAAAAAGTTATTGACCAACCTTATAAAGGGCTTTTGCAGGAGATAGCGTTTTTCATTCCTGATGTCCCTTGAAATTTTAGATCCCAGTTCCCGGGCTTTCCTCAAGGCCTCCCGGTCCTCATGGGCCGGCATGCCTTTCACAAAACCCGCTCCCAGCACCCCTGAAACATAACTTCTTTTGAAAACGCCGCTGCTTATGAGGGAGGCCATTTCCCCTGCGGTCTTTTTTGCCGTCATGGCGGACCCGGCGGCAGATATCCCGGCAAAATATTTCCCCCCCAGGGAAGACGTCATGACCTCAAACATCCCCAGCCTTTCAAAGAAGTTTTTCATTGTTGCGTTATAGGTGCGGCAGTAGGTCGGGGAACCCAGAATAATTCCTTCTGCTTCGTAAAGCAGCTCCCTTACTTCCTCAAAATCATCGTTGAAACAGCATTTCCCGTCAGCCAGGCACTTAAAGCAGCCGGTACAAAAATTGATTGTACACCGGGGAAGAAATACCTCCTCTACAGCGGCTCCTCCCTTTTCCGCCCCCTTTAGCGCTTCCCGCACCAGTACGGCCGTGTTGCCGTCGTACCTGGGACTGCTGATCAAGCCAACAACCTTAAATTTCTTCATGCAAGGATTCCCCCTCTTTCCCGGCCAGCTCGGCCAGACACTCGTCAGCCCATGCCATCAACATTTCCAGACTTAACTGTGCCCTTCGAAGTACAAACTTCCAGTAGAACTCCTCTCCGCCGAACAACGCCATTTCACTGACGAATCTATCCGACAGCCGGTACAAGTTTTTGATTTCCTCCATTTGAGCCTGCTTTTCTTTTTTGAATCGTTGGAACTGGGCGCCCAATTCCTCCCGGCTCAAATTTGAACCAAAAAAAATCCTTAAAGTAAATTCATCTCTTTTCTCTTTCGAAAGCTTTTCGGGAAAATTTACAATCCATTCTTTAAATTCCGCTTTGCCTTTTTCGGTGATGCTGTATATTTTCTTATCGGGCCTGTCGTTCTGCTGCTCGATCACCGACATCAGGCAGCCTCTGTCCTCAAGAGCGCCCAGCTCCCGGTATATCTGACTTAAGCTGGCTGCCCAGAAATTGTTTATCGACTCGTCGAACATTTTTTTCAGAGCATAGCCCGTCATGGGTTTATAGCTCAACAGGCCCAGTAAAGCGTATTGTAATGACATGTTCCTCCTCCGCAGGATTTCATATTCTACTTGTTATATAATATTCCATTTGTTATATAATATTCTACTTGTTGTATATAGTCAATAGGTCACCGGAAAAATTTTATCGATGGGGCAAGAAGAAAAGGACCTGCCGTTTTGACAGGTCCGGGGCTCTTTCCACCATTTTATTTGCTTTTCCGTCGTCCTCCTCCCTTGAATCCACCCTGGAGCAGGGGATGGAAAATCTAAAGGCTCCAGCCTTCCGCCCTTTCGCGTATCGCCAGAAACCGCCTGTAAACTCCCTCCTGGCCTATCAGCTCCTCATGGCTTCCTCTCTGTGTGATGCCGCCTTCGTCAACCACAAGGATTTGATCGGCATTCCTGATGGTAGCCAGGCGGTGTGCAATAATTATAATGGTTTTTCCGTGTACCAGAGCGCTTATTGCCTTTTGTATTTCGCGCTCATTTTCCGGGTCCACACTGGCGGTTGCCTCGTCCAGGATTACAATGGGAGCGTTTTTGAGCATTGCTCTGGCGATGGAGATACGCTGCTTTTCACCGCCGGAAAGCGTGGAACCCCCGTCACCGATCACTGTGTCATACCCATGGGGCAGGCACAGGATGAACTCATGGCAGCAGGCAGCTTTTGCCGCCTCCACCACCTCCTCAAAGCCGGCCTGGGGCTTGCCGAACCGGATATTGTTCAGCACCGTATCGTGGAACAAATAGACCTTCTGGAAAACCATACTGATGTTTCCAAGCAGGCTGTCACAGGTCATCTCCTTCACATCCACTCCTCCCACCGTAATCCGGCCTTCATCCACATCGTAAAACCTGGCGATCAGGCTGCATATCGTCGTTTTCCCGCTGCCGGAAGGGCCAATGATCGCTGTCGTCGTGTTCTCCGGGATGGTAAAAGACACATGGCTCAATACATTCCTTTTTTCATAGGCAAAAGTCACATCCTCAAACCGGATATCATATGCCCCCAACTTCACACTCCTGCCGTCTTCATCAATAAACTCCGCATTTTCTATGTCCTCCAGCTTATCCATCGTGGCGTCGATGATTTTCAACACATGAATTGCGCCATTTGCCGCTTCCACATGCCCGAAGATGACGAAAGAGAACATCAGCATCATCAGCATCGTTGGAATATCCATGGCCCCATTGGCGGCCAGCAGTGCCGAGGCGAGGACAATGCCCACCGATGCCGCTTTAAGCGCAAAGAGATGGAGACAGTTATAGGGAACATAATTCTTTTCAATTTTGATGTTGATATCGCGGCTTTCCTTATACGCCTTACGAATGCCTTCGATGGAGGCCCCCTCCTGCTTAAATGCCTTTACCACCGGCATTCCCCTGATATACTCAAGGGTTGCGGCGATCATGGCGTCCTGCGCCCGCTGATGCACCGGTGCATTTTCCCTGCTCTTGCCGCCCAGCAGTTTCAGGAACAGGGCGGACAGCAGGATGCCCGCCGCCGCGATCAGAGCCACCGGCACATTGAAAAAGGCCAGACAGAGCACGATGGTAAAGGCGCTGATATACCCATTCACCACAACATCAATCATCTTCATGCCCAGCATTTCAATAAACGATAAATCCGTTGTCACCGCTGAAGCAAGTTCACCGGCATTCTTTTTGCTGAAAAAGCCCAGGGATACCCGTTTCAATATGTCTCCAATGGCAATTCTTTGCTCTTCGGTCACTTCATAGCCGATGCTTTCCTGGGAGGAGGCGCGCAGATAGGCAAACCAAAACCTGCCTGCCACGGCGACAACCATAAAGCCCAGCATATACCACACCCACTCTTCTGTCAGGGTGAATCCGCCCTTCCTGTCCTCTATGATGAGATTCAGTCCGTATGCGGCTCCCATAATGGGCATTGCCGTAAACATCGTATGGAGGAAGGAATACACGAAACCGATGTATAAACGCTTTCTCCTTTCACCGGACCACCGGATGATGCGCCTTATTGTTTTAAGCATACTGCTTCACCTCTCCTTTCCCTCCGCCTGCAGCCCACTGCCTGGCTCCCACATGGGCCTCCCACATGTCCCTGTAAAGGCCGCATTCCTTAAGCAGTTCCTCATGCCTGCCCGTTTTTGCAACGCGTCCTTTTTCCATGACAATAATCTGGTCGGCTCCCTTGATGGTTGACAGCCTGTGGGCAATGACCATCAAGGTTTTTCCCTTGGTCAGGGCGGCAATGGATTTCTGCAGCTTATCTTCATTCTCTGGATCGGTAAAAGCCGTGGCTTCATCCAGGATGACAACCGGCGCTTTTTTCAGGATGGCTCTGGCAATGGCAATCCGCTGCTTTTCTCCTCCCGACAATTTGCCTCCCGCCTCTCCTGCGCCGGTATCATATCCCTTTTCAAGCTTCCGGATAAACTCATGGCAGCAGGCTGCTTTTGCCGCCTCGATAACCTCCCCGTCCGATGCTTTGGGGTTGCCCAGCCGGATGTTCTCCATCAGCGAGCAGTTAAAAAGGAAATTGTCCTGGGTTACAAAGCTCACCGTGTCGGCAAGCTGTGCCAGCGGCAGCTTTTTGATATTGGTGCCGCCGATTTTGATTTCTCCGTCCCCCACATCCCAAAAACGCGCAATCAGCCTTGCCACGGTAGATTTCCCCCCGCCTGAAGGACCGACCAGGGCCGTGAAGGAGCCTTGCGGAATTTTCAGGTCAATGCCGTTGAGCACGCTGTTTTCCGTCAGGTCTGAGCCAGTTTTCCCGGTGTCATAGGAAAAGGATACGTTATCAAACTCAATGCTGTAGCCGGAAAGATCTACCTCCCCGGATGCGTTTTCAAGCTCCTTCAGATTTAAAAATTCGTCTGCATCCTTGACGGCGTATTCGATGGACTTCAAGTCGTTCACAAATACCGTAAAACTGGTTAACGGCGCGATGATCCCCATGGACAATATCAGGCTGATGGTGAGCTCCGCCGGACTTAAGGACCCGGCCCTATACAGATACATGCCCACAGGCATGGTGCCCAGCAGGGTTGAGGGCAAAACCGCCCCGCCGAAGTTCATGAGCTTCCAGGTGCTTCTAAACCAGTTGAGGGTATACTCTTTAAAGGATACCACTGCCTTTTCGAATTTTTCATAAGAGGTGGCGGACTGGTTAAAGGCCTTGATGACCTCAATGCCCTCGATATATTCTACAATCACGCTGTTTACATGGTTGCTGGCCTCCATATAATCCGCATACTGTTTATTGAATGTCCGCATCATGAATCCATAAGCGACAGCCGCGATGGGGACCGTTACCATCGACGCAAGGGCCATGCTCCAATCGATCATTATCAGGTAGGCAAATACGCCCAGGGGCAAAAGCAGGTTGGATATGCCCTCCGGAATCAGATGGGCCAGAGGGAGCTCAATGGTTTCCACCCGGTCCACAATGACACTTTTCAGCTTCCCCACCGTCTGGTCCAGTACGGTGCCAAGGGGAGCCCTCATCAGCCTTCCGGCAATCTGAAGCCGGATATTCTCCAATATGCTATATGCGGAAAAATGGGCCAGCATGGTGGATATGGCATAGAAGACAAGCTTTATGACATAACCTGCAAGGCATATAGTCCCCCAAAATAAAATGCCGTTTACCGTCTGCTCTTCAGAAAAAAACAAAAGGATGATTTGATATACCCCCACATAGGGAACCATTCCTCCCGCCACACTGACAATGGCGCAGATTACCGAAAGGGTCACTTTCAGCCTGCACGGTCCGGCAAAGGCCAAAACCGTTTTTAACCAATTCTTTTCTTTCATTTTGTACTTTCACCTCTCAAAAACAGTAATAGGGATTGGTTGTATAATTTCAACCCATCCCTATTTTACCGGCTTCAAAATTTGTCTGCCACTCCGCAAGAGTTAAGCCTGCTCCAATCGGACAAAATCCTTCTGCCGTTTGGCAGGCATTCTTCCCATTATTTCTTGGAAAACTGTGAACCTACCATTCACAAGATTATATTGCTAGATGCGCCCGTTTATTTCCAAAACTGAAGAACAAAGCAGGAATTCATGCTTTTCAGCAACGAATCCCTGCCCATTATAACGTCTTCCGCTAATTTCCTATTCCGCCAACAAATTATACAGCATTTGAGCCATCTGCGCCCTATTGGTATTGTCCCCGGGAGCAAGCCTTCCATTGCTGCCGCTCACGATTCCTGCCATGACAAACAAGTCCATGGCCTCCTTCGCCCAGGGCGCTACCTGGTTCGAATCGCTGAAAGCCGCCGGCGGTGTTGTGCCTGTGGCTGCCGGGAGCTCTCCAAGGATCTTTAAGGTGTTGTAGAGCAATGTCGCTGTCTCCTGACGGGTAATTTCCCGGTCCGGCTCGAATCTGTTGTTTCCTGTCCCCCTGGATATACCCAGGCGCTTTGCAGACGCCAGATAACCTGTATAAAAGGTGTTTCCGGCATCGGCAAAGTTGTCTCTCAAGCCGTCCTCCGGGCTGATGGCATAAGCCCGCATCACCATGACAAGAAATTGACCTCTTGTAAGCTGTGCCTCCGGGTTGAAATTACCGTCCCCCGCACCCGTAGTAATGCCTCTGGCCGCCGCAAAGGTGACTGCCTTGCAGTACCATGCATCTCCAGCCACATCCCTAAAGCCTACCTTGTTATAGCCCACGGCATAGTGGGAAAAGTGGTCCGTCTTGAATGTGACCCTGCCTGTTGCGGGATTGTATGCACCGCTGCTCACCAGCTCCGGTTGCCCCCCGGCATTGATGTAGTACATAATAACGGCGTTGGGATCTTCCCCGGCTCCTGGTGTGTACGGCACCGATACCGTCACCTTGCCGTTGAATTGAGAGATGGTCTTATCCCCGCTGGTCACACTGAAATTAAATACAGGCCTGTCCCCTACTTTCTGTTTTGCTTCTTCAGAAAGCGTTGCCGTATCCACTCTGGAGGTCGAAATATCAACATCTCCCGAAGCTTCATTGGCGATGGTATTCAGCGAATCACCATCAAAGCGGATGGAAGCCACGGGCGTTGACACCATCAAGGCATCGGTTTTATGGCCGGTGACCGTATCCATCGCCGCCTTCGGCAGGCTCACGGCGACTGCTTTTGCATTCTCCGGCGCAGTTACCTTGATTTCAACCTCCGCCATCGTACCGCTGCCTTGCTGTCCGGCCGCCGCTGCTGCTTTGTTTACGGCTTCCGCTATCTGGGCTGACGTCACTGCCGCCGTCGCTTTTCCGTCCGCATTGCTTGTTGCGACCGCAGTTGTCGTACTTCTGACTACCGGTTGTGCATTTCCCGCCGGAGCCGTTGTTGTGACGGTGTTTGTCTGTGTGGGGCCGGACGGAGAACCGTTGCTTCCTGAAGGATCCCCCCCATTGCCGGAAATTACTCTCCATTGGGCATATACAGTGATATCCGCATTTACTGCCGTGAAGGCCGTAAATTCCGTTCCCCCGCCGCCGGCTTGAGTATTCCAGCCGTTAAAGGTATAGCCCGTACGCATTGGCGCTGCAGGAAGTATATCTACCTTCCCGCCCGCTTCCACTGTTTTAATCGCCGGGTTGGCCTCCGTGTTTCCGCCATTTTCGTTGAAGGTTACCGTATAGGTTGGAGGTGTTTGTTTCAGCACCGTCAACCCGAGATCTTCATTATATTCCCATGGCACAAGGGCAATGTCATGGGGCAGAACGCCGGAGACGTTTTCATCGGTTAGATTCTGATTGAGCAAGGAAGCGAATGCATCGCTCTTCATGTATGCTTCGCCCTCTCCTTCCACCTTCTCCGCCGCAACCAGGCCTGTTTCAGAGGAAGGCACATAAACTCCGACGCCGGGGATGGGGACAAGATGTGTATTGCCGGAATAATGCATTGCATCGGTGTTGTAATAAGCACAATAGGTGGTGGCGATCCCCGTATGCCTGCCTGCGTAGCCGCCTACATCCGTAGAGGAAAGCACGGTTTTCATGCTGCCCAGGGTGTAGCAATTCCTCACATAACCGGCCTGAAATCCCGCAATGCCTCCGGTGGATGCCTTGTTTACGTTTATCGTGCTGTTTGCAGTCCCATCCCCCAACGAGTAGCAGTTGACAATATAGGTACGGTTATTCAGTCCCGAGATCCCGCCGAGGTAAACCCAGGAGGTATCGGATATCCCTGTAATATCCACGTCCGTACCGCAGTTCGTTACATAGCCCTCCGCTCCGTCGATGCCCGAGGTAAAGCTGACCAGGCCGCCTGTATAGCACTGGTTCTTTGCGCGGCTGGTCAATGTTCCCTTGGCAGAGCAGTTATCAATGGAAGTAGCATTTTCCACCGCGCCTGCAAGCACACCCACATAAGAGCGTCCGTCTCCGGAATAGTGATTGTTGATATAGGCATCGGTCAGTCTCACATTCTTGATGACCGCGTGATTTGCGTATCCGAAAATCCCGGCGTACTGGTAAGCCGCCGGCCCTGTTTCGCTGCCGATGGTCATATCACTGATGGAATGTCCCCTTCCGTCGAAGGTGCCGCGGAAGGCATGGGCCGCATTGCCGCTGCCTGAAGGTATCCAGTCCGTGTCTTTGAGCGAAATATCCCGCGTTAGCACGACATATTTGTCTGCATAGCTCTCATCCGCGTTGATGGATGCCGCAAAAGCCGCCAACTGCCGTGCTGTGGCAATCTGATAGGGATCTGCCTTTTGGCCGGTGCCGCCTGCAAAAATGCCGGAGTACGCTTTTCCGTAGCCTGTCGTGTCTCCTGCCCCGGCTTTTTTCAGGGCCGTGTCGATGGCCTTAAGCAATGCGGCCAGTGAAGGATTGCTCGTGTCATAATCAATCCGTGTATTCTGAGCCAGAAGGACGGCGGCAATCACAGCTTCCGGATCAAAACCGTTCCCTTCCTTGTGGCTGGTAACTTCGATGGCTGTAATCCTGTCGTTTGTAACGGTCACTTTTACAATGATTTCATTGCCGCCGGCGCTGCCGTCACGTCCGTAGTACGTACCTGCCCTGTAAGCAGCCTCATTTTCTTCATTGACAACCACCGGCACATAGGTAACGGCAGCGTTGCTGCCGGTGAGAACGACAATATCTTCCGCGGCGTCGTAGCTCCAGGTTTTTAAGGCGGTACCCGCGGGCAGCCATTCGGAAAGCTGCACGGGGAAAGCTTTAAAATTCCCGTTCAGAACCGACGCAAAGTTGTCGGATTTCATTTCCGCCGGTCCATAGCCTTGCAGCCTGTAGTTAAAGCCGCTGGAGACAACACCGTCCTCCTTGGTGCTGATGGTGGTACCAACGGCGACGAAAGGATCGGGAACCTGACCGTCGATCATTTGGATGGCATCCTTATTGTAATAGGACAGATAGCCTTTGCCGATCCCGGTGGTCATGCCGGAAATGGCCCCCACGTAGAAGGAATAGGAGTCCGATACCGTATTCCCCAGCACATAGCAGTTTACAATGGTGCCGGCCTGGCAAGCCACCAGGTTGCTGACATAAGCCATCCCCTCTGCTGCCCTGACCGCATCTCCCGAAGCATTGCCCACGGTATAGCAGTTGGCGATCAGGCCCCGGTTATTGAGGGAAACCAGTCCACCGGCTTCGGATACGTGCTTGCCTACTGTTTCCGAGCGCACATCCACATCACTCCAACTGTTGATAATATAGCCCCTATACTGGTTGGCAACCAGGCCACCCACAAAATTATTCCCCTGGACCGTGGTTTTACCATTTATGATCCCGGTGGCAAAGCAGTTGTCAATACCGCCGCCTTCAAGATACCCTGCAATCGCCGCCGAATTTACCGAGTGCCGGCCTGAAGTGTAAATCCCCACATCGGTCAGCCCCAGATTCTTGATCAGCCCCTTTTGTCCGACCACTCCAAACAGCGCCACATACACGGCGTCGGTGGCATCCTTCGCAGTCTCTGTGCTGCCGTACTTAAGCCCCATAATTTTATATCCGGCGCCGTCGAAGGTTCCGCGGAATGCATATTCGCCTTGGCCGACGGGGTTCCAATCCTCGCTGCTCACATCAATATTGTTTCCCATCCGGATATACAGCCCGGAATAATCAAGGTCTTCATTGAGGGATGCGGCAAAGGCCCGAAGCTGGGCTTCCGTCTGAAGTATGTACGGATCCTCCGCCGTCCCCTCACCGCCCGCAAAAATATCGCCGTCAACTTCATCCCCGCCGTAAACGTGATCGCTTAAGGTCGCCGTGTTCCCGGAAAGCTTCCATTTATACAGGGAAACGCCGCCTGGGATAGCGATATTTGCTTCGTCCAGGGATTCCAGCCCGCTGTTGAGCGCCGTAACGAAAGTCACAGAAGCCATGTCACTGGCATATACCCCGGAAACATGGGTGGGCTCCGCATTGGAGGCTCCTCTACCGACTGGAGGAACGGGATCATATACCGCTTCGTTTACCGACAGGACCGCATTCCTATTATAGAACATCCTGTCCATCGCACCGTTCCCCGGCACCTGGCCCGCCAATGCTCCCACCAGAGTATAGGTCGTCGTCTGGTAGGATTGATCCGCTTTTATATTTTTAGCCGCAACTCCACCCCTGGAATAGCAGTTGTAAGACTTTCCGCTTTGCATTCCGAACAGTC
The DNA here is from genome assembly GCA_023424965.1 of Bacillota bacterium. Lineage (GTDB taxonomy): Bacteria > Bacillota > Clostridia > Acetivibrionales > JAFADI01 > JAFADI01. The sequence goes on along the minus strand of JAFADI010000071.1, from coordinate 595 downwards.
CTCCGGCAACGGAGCCGTTGGCTAAATTCGTGCTGGTGGCATTCACCTCTCCCAAAGTATAGCAGTTTACGACATTCACGTTATTTCCCGTCAGCGCAGTTAATCCGCCGGCATAGGCGGACATGGTCCCTCCGGCCTTTGTCTTTACCGCAATATCCGTCCAGCAGTTGGTCACACTGCCATATTGGCCGACAGATGCAACCAATCCGCCGGCATAGCTGATTCTGCTCGATGTTGTTTCGGAACTGACCGCCGTTCCGGTCACGTAGCAATTGTCTATCACCGTTCCGCCGGCCGCCGTACCGTTATTCGTTTTCGCCGCCAGACCCCCGGCATACGTCGAAGCGGCCCCATTGGTTATGTAAATCCTCACGCCGGTGACTCCCAGATTTTTCACCACGGCCGTTGCCCCAAGGGATGCAAACAGACCTGCGTTCTGGCAGTCCGCCGCAGCTTCCGGTAAACCGATGGTCAGCCCGCTGATTCTATGACCCGCACCGTCAAATGTTCCGGCGAAATTGTTGATGGGCTCCCATTCGTTTCCGCTGATGTCAATATTGCTGTTCAGAACAACAAATTGACCGGTGTAAGTCTC
>JAFADI010000039.1 GCA_023424965.1 Bacillota bacterium | reverse complement strand
TACCGGTCTGCTCCATACATTCTTTTACCTTACCGGGTTCCAGGCTGATGTCAACTCCCAGGGCTTCAAGTACATCCGCACAGCCGCATTTGCTGGACACCGACCGGTTGCCGTGCTTTGCCACGGGTACGCCTCCTGCGGCGGCCACAAAAGCAACGGCCGTAGATATGTTGAAGGTATTGGAACCGTCTCCTCCCGTACCGCAGGTGTCGATGTAATAATTGATTTGCGGTTCAATCCTATCGGCTTTGTCCCTCATTACCCTGGCACAGCCTGTAATTTCTTGGATGGTCTCCCCTTTGATTCTCAAAGCGGTGATAAAGCTCCCTATCTGCGCCTGGGTGGCCTCCCCTTCCATAATGCCGTTCATGGCCCCCATTGCTTCCTGTTCCGTAAGATCCTTTCCTTCCACCAGCTTTTTAATTGCTTCCTGGATCATAGTATTACACGCTCCTCTCTTCTCAACTCTTCATTCTCATATATTTAAAAAATTCCTGAGGATTTCCTTGCCCCTTGAGGTCAGGATGGATTCGGGGTGGAATTGGATTCCGAATACCGGGTGGGTTTTATGTCTCAGCCCCATGATTTCACCGTCATCGGTTTTTGCCGTGACCTTCAATTCCCCGGGAAGCCCATCCTTTTCCACAATCAGCGAATGATACCTGCCCACCGTGATCTTCTCCGGCAGTCCTTCAAAGAGCTTGCACTCCCCGTCCACTTCAACCTCCGAAGCCTTTCCGTGCATCAGCTGCTTTGCATGCACGACTTTGCCGCCGTACGCCTCTCCAATGGCCTGATGGCCCAGGCATACTCCCAGGATGGGAATCTCTCCTCCCAATTCCTTTATCATGGGGATTGAAATCCCTGCATCCCGGGGAAATCCCGGTCCCGGGGATATCACGATGTGGGTGGGCTTTTTATCCCTGATCCCGGAAACCGATATTTTATCGTTCCTGTAAACTTCGATATCCGGGTTTATTTCCCCGATATACTGGTACAGGTTATATGTGAAGGAATCATAGTTGTCGATGATCAGTATCATACGATTTCACCTACCTCTTCCAGGGCTTTCAGCAGCGCCATGGCCTTGTTTATGGTTTCCTCATATTCCTTTTCCGGCACCGAATCCGCTACGATTCCGGCCCCCGACTGGACACTTGCCCTGTTGCCCTTGAAAATGATGGTCCTGATGGTGATGCAGCTGTCCAGATTGCCGTTAAAGCTCAGGTATCCGATGGCTCCTCCATAAGGACCTCTTTTCACCGTTTCAAGCTCATCGATGATTTCCATAGCCCTGACCTTGGGCGCTCCCGACAAGGTACCCGCCGGAAGTATCGACATAAGCGCATCGAAGGAGGTCTTCCCTTCGGCCAGTTCTCCCTGGACATTGGTAACCAGATGCATCACATGGGAATATTTTTCGATGTGCATCATATCCCGGACCGAGACGGTGCCATATTTTGAAACCCGGCCGATGTCATTCCTCCCCAGATCCACCAGCATGGTATGTTCCGCCAGCTCCTTCTGGTCTGCCAGGAGCTCCTCTTCCAGCCGGGCATCTTCCTGCTTGGTGGAACCTCTCTTCCTTGTGCCGGCAATGGGACAGGTTTCTACGACACCATCCTCCACCCTTACCAGCATTTCCGGCGAAGATCCCACAACGCGGTAATCGTCAAATTTCAGGTAATACATGTAAGGCGAAGGGTTTATGATCCTCAACACCCTGTAAACATTGAAGGGGTCCCGGTCTGTTTCCACATCCAGCCTCTGCGACAGCACCACCTGGAAGATGTCTCCGTCTCTTATATATTGTTTTGCCTTGATGACATTTTCGCAGTACTGCTCTTTTGTGATGTTGCTTTTAAAGCGGATGTCCTTTGCCCGCTGGGTGAAGTCCGGCTTGAAATTGTCGGCGATCTTCCAGCGGCTCGAAAGTATTTCCCTGTAGATGCTCTTGATCCTCTCCACGGTGCTGTTGTAAGCCCTTTCAATGTTGCCGTCCGCCTTCATGTTGACAATGATGTGGATCTTTTGCTTCAGATGGTCAAACACCAGAACCTCATCCATAAACATGAAATGGCATTCGGGAAGGTTTAAATCATCCTCCGGCACATTTGTCAGTTTCTCATAATACCGGATCAGATCATAGCCGAAGAATCCCACCGCACCGCCGTTGAACCTGGGAAGTTTGGGTACCGGCGCACCTTTATAGGCCTCCATCAGTTCCCTCAGAATATGGATGGGATTTCCCTCCACTTCCCGCTTTACGGTATCCTTTTCGTATATCACCGTTTTGTTGTTGGAGCTTTTAAATACAAGGAACGGATTTCTGCCGATAAATGAGAATCTGGCCCATTTTTCTCCGCCTTCCACGCTTTCCAGCAGAAAACAATACTTGCTGTCTTCAAATCTTTTAAAAATACTGATGGGAGTTTCCATGTCGGCATAGACTTCCATGGAAACAGGTATGAAATTATAATCCCGTGACAGACTTTTTACGTCTTCAAGGCATGGATAAAACAATACGGACGCCCCCTTTGCAAGGTTAAACCAATATGCAATTCAAATACTGAGAATTAAAAAGAAAGGAGGAAAATTAAAAAAACCAGGTAAAGAAACCCGGCTACACAGACATTTTGAAAATTGTCCCGCCTCATCTCTTCTCAACTCATCTAAACTAAACTAACCTCTACTCAACTGATTAAAGAGATTATAACACGGCATGTGTCCAATTGCAACAAAAATGTTTGGCAATAATTTTATGGAATTTGAATAAAATTTTTTAGTATTTTTATAAAATTTTGCTATATTTTTCGAGTTTTTTTTTATATAATAGACATATTAGGATTATTTTGTCTTATGGACTCACCATTTTTGATTTCCAATTCCAATTTTA
>JAFADI010000261.1 GCA_023424965.1 Bacillota bacterium | reverse complement strand
CATGGTAAGCCTCCGATTATTCCATCGTTAAAACGACTTTACCGGTTTTGCCTGCCGCAAACTTTTCATACGCCTCCGGCGCCTGTTCCAGGGGGAAACGGTCGGTAATAATGACGTCGGGATGCAGCTTTTTACGATCCAAAAGCTCCAGTACGCGCTGCATACCTTCCAACGATGTGACCCAGGAGCCGTGGAGCGTCAACTGCTTGTGCAGAAGCATGGGGCTTGGCTCAAAAGTGACCGTGCCCTGCTCACCCAGAAAAACTACATTGGCCCACAGCCTGGCTGCTTCAAGGCAAAGATGCCTGCCGATTGCATTGCCGGAGCAATCGATTGCTACTTCGACTCCCTTGCCCCCGGTAACATAACGGACATTTTCAATCAGTTTGTCATCACTTTTAAAAATGTGATCCGCACCTACTTTTTGGGCCATTTCCATCCGTTCTTCCACCAGGTCGGCACCAATAACTGTCGCACCCATGGCCTTGGCAAGCATAACCACGGCCTGGCCAACGGGACCCAATCCCATTACCAGGACAATATCGCGCCCGGATACCCTGGCACGGATCAAGCCCTGATAGGCTGTACCAAAGCCGCAGGCCACCATTGCACCGTCATCATAGGTCAGTGAATCGGGCAAATGCAGCAATGTGCCCACATCGGCCAGCAGGTATTCGGCATGTCCGCCGTCCCTCTGCCAGCCGTAAGCGCGGCGTTCCGGCGAAGTACAGCCGATCATAAACCCTTTCTTGCACTCATCACAGTATCCGCAGCCCTGGATATGATACACCACAACCCTGTCTCCCAGCTTGAAATCCCCTACCGCTTCCCCTAATCGGACAATCTGGCCACAGGGTTCATGCCCGGCGATTACACCATCATATCTGGCCCCACCGGTGCCGTTATGCGTATGATAAATATACTTCAGATCACTGCCGCATAGGCCTGAAGATTTCATTTTCAGAAGAACCTGACCATGCCCTGGTTTTGGGATATCATACGTTCCAATCTCAACCTTGTCATTGCCGGGCAGCGTGAATCCGATCATTTTTTCCGGGAGCTTTCCAAATACTTCACTCATTAAAAATGCCTCCTCTTCTTCATCTTTTGAAAGATCATTATACAAGCAATACTGTACAATATTGCACTTTAAATGCTATAAAAAATCGCAGGTAATATTCATACTCTTTATGTATATGATATCATGGCCATGGTCTTTATAAAATGACTTATATATTTTATTGATGGACAATATTGCAGTTTCTATTTATAATAAAATCATGATAACAATACAAAAAAAAGACGGTTTCAAAGGCGAAAAACTTATTCTTATACCCACAGAATTCTTTTCATCCTGTCGTGATCATCCCCTGGTCAAAACATTGTACTTGACGGACATTGGCTTTTTCCCGCAAGCCAGGAGCCACTTCCGGGAAAGAAAAGAGGGGGTTGAAGAGTATATCTTGATTTATTGTATCGACGGGAAAGGAGTTATCGAACTAGCGGAAGAAAAATACAGCCTGGAAAGCAATGAAGTTTTTTGCATTCCTTCCCATGCAGGACATCGCTATTATGCTGATCATCAAGATCCCTGGAGCATCCTTTGGGTGCACTTCAAGGGGACAAATACGCAGTTTTTCCCTTTAACCGAAAACCGGATTGTCCATCTGGAAACTTCCGAAGCAAACGACCGTCTTCAATCGCTGTTTAGTCTGCTCATCGGCATTCTGGAGCACAATTACACCTTGGGCAATTTTATTTACACTTCTCAGCTGCTTTCTGTCATCCTTTCGGAAATTTACTATCGGGAAAAGATATCCGATAACGACAAGCAGAACCAGCACCTGACAAAGGCAATTCGCTTCATGTATAGCAAAATGTACACCACGATGACGTTGGATGACCTGGCAAACTATATGAAGCTTTCGAAAAGCTATCTTAACAGTATCTTTGAGAGTTATGTACACCGTTCCCCCGTTGATTTTTACATTCATCTGAAAATGAAACAGGCCTGCAATTTATTTAAAATGTCTGACATGCTTGTGTATGAAGTGAGCAAAAAGTTGGGTTATCAGGACCCTTACTATTTTTCCCGTATTTTTAAAAAGGTCATCGGAGTCTCTCCCAGGAATTATTGCAAAAATAACAGGCACATTATTTCCACAGCATAACAAAGGTGCCCGCACAGATCAGCGCTACGGTTACGGCAGATCGGATCATGTGCTGATAGGGTTGGGGACTTGTCCGGGAGAGCCGCAAAAAAGGCGGCAGTTCCGCCTTTTCAATAATGGACCCTGGATATTCAGTCGTCATCATCCTGCTGCCTGTGTTTTTTGCAACACAAGCAGTTGTTGATGGTGGAGGTTTGCCTCTGCGTGATGGTGTTCTGGTCATTATTTCCCGTGCCCGCATTGGCGTCTGCATTGAATTTGCCTGCCTTATTCGTCTTTTCCTCGTCATTTCTGGCGGTCCGCAACGCCCCGCCATCTACTCTCTGATTGCTTCTGAGGGCATTGCCGATGGCCTCTGCGAGCGCTTTTACATTTACATGTTCATTGGCATTGTTGATGGCAATCTGCTTCTGTTTTACTTTACTTCTGCTTTTCAGTTCTCTCTCTCCATTCATTTTTAAGGTCCTCCTTCAATATGGAATTCTAGATGAAGAGTATGTTTTGGAAAGAAGAGCACTACCGGATAACATATATTTTTACCCCGTCGAGGATTTCTTTTGCCTCCATCTTCCGGCCGTTTACCTGAAGATTGCCTTGCTCATCGGCTTCCAGGTTGATTTGCCTGCAAAAGCCGTCCATGGCCAACTTGCTTTTAAATCTCTCTCCGTGCCCCACAATGATGACATTTGTGACGTTGATTGTCGCTTCCTGTCTCTGCTTATTTATCTTGTCCTGCCAGCCCGACTCGTCCGATTCGTTGATTGCTTCCTGGAATTGTTTTATTTTATTGGAAATCAAAATGTCTACTGTGGGAATCCGCCGGTTCGCTGGAAGATTGCCGGCTGGCTCCGGTCTCCGGACGGAGACATCGGTTTTCTTTACAGATTCATGTCTTTGCATGGTATCCTCCACAATTGCCGGGAACAAAATTTGCGTTTACATAATATACTATGCAGAGCCGTGCAGATATGTGTTACATCCTATTACCCCAATTGGCATCCCGGGAAGATTAAACCATAAATTGATAATAAAAAAGGAGAGCCTGAGCTCTCCCCTTAATTACCATCTGTTGCCAAAGCTTCTTCCGCCGCCCCGGTTGTCGTTCCTTTGCTGCTTTCTTGCTCTCCTGCAGTCAGGACACCTCTGCGGTTCATTCTCGAATCCCTTCTCTTTGTAAAAAGCCTGCTCGCTTTCGTTGAAAATGAATTCCGAATTGCAATCCTTGCACGTTAAAGTTTTATCTGCCATATCTATATACCTCCTTAATTTATTTGGATCATATCATTCCTAACTTCCCGCTCCAATAAATTAAAGAGAGTTGTGTTCAGAAAATCAATCCATTATAATATATCGACTAGCTATGTGACTATATCATAATATTTAAAATTAAGCAATGCGATTTATAAAGTATTCTCTGTAAATTTATTCCATCCAAACCTTGACAGAATACTTTTCCCATGATAGTATAATTTATTGGCACTTATGATTTAACAATCGAGAGATAAGTGTCGGAACAGGCTTTAAAGCAATATTGCGTTATGAATTTGTAAAATGGTGTATACCTTACATATAACTCATTCATTTGGTGATACTTGTGCTGTTATGTAACTGTTTACGGAAGTAGACGGAATATATGGAAGAGTCCTGACTCTTCTTTTTTATTTTGTTCGCTTTGTGTAGCACTAAATGAAAGGAGGCTATATGATGTTTAATTTTAAATCACTAATATGTTACAATTGCAATTCTGTGATGCTCAACCTTCCTGCAACGGAAATCACAAAATTGAATGGTTTAAATTTCAGATGTGAATGTTGTGGGCATTTAAATTTACTGAAAAGATCCAAATTTTTTGAATCTATGGATAAAAGCTTATCTAAGAGTACGATCCATCCGGAAGATTTCCTACCGTTTCAACCAGGGAGTGCATAGGCATGTTTGATGCCCTGCCCCGGAGACCGGAAAACCGCGGCTGTTTGAACGACCGCCTTAAAATATCAAAAACAAGTGGAAGAGAGGGCATATCCGTAATGAACAGAGTTCAGTTTGACAAATTAGTAGCTAAAGCCAGAGAAATGGCCTTATCCAACAATTGGGGAGAAAGCGCATTCAAAATAAACACCCTGATCCTCAAAATGGATAGCAGTGACTCCGCAGCTTGTACAAGGCTGGCAAAGTATTTTAAACTCAACGGCAATTTGATCGAAGCAAAAAAAATGTACGCAAAGGCACTAGAAATTAATCCCGGCAATCAGGGTGCAATGAATAATTTCATTGAGATAGAAACCTATGAGCAAGATAGGGAATTTGTCGATAAACTGACAACAAGCCGGGAGGCTTATGATGCCGCCCGGAACCTGGCCCAGAAAGGAAAGTATGGTTTATCAATCGAGTGTTTTATAAAAGCTTACACCATTGAGCCACTTTTAAAATATGCCTTTACTCTTGCGAGGATATATAAGAAATTAGGTAAGCATGTTGAAGTTAAAAACGTATATGATCAATTGGTGCGCAGCAATTCGTCACAAGCTAAAATTGATGCCATTAATGCTGAATTTGCAGGATTGATGCAAAGCTAAGGATTATAAAGAGGCCCCGTATCCAAGCAAAAAGCGATTTGTGGTGTGCTCCCCGTCAAGAGGACAATGAAATATTTCATTTTGAGGTTAACTGTCTGTCAATTTTCGGCAGGCAGTTTTCTTATGCTGCAATCCGATAATTGTTATGGTAGGCCATTGGCGTCATGA
>JAFADI010000224.1 GCA_023424965.1 Bacillota bacterium | reverse complement strand
CGCCACACCCTGTCAGCACCAGTCCTAAAACCAAGCACATCATTACCAGCAATGAAATAACCTTCGATGCTTTCTTCATTGATATGTACCTCCCTTAGATTATCAAATTTATTAAAAGCTGCAGCTTCCTTGTGATTTAATTATAGGGGGAAATACAGGGCTGAAAATTTAAAGAATTTTGTATTCTTGGACTTTTTTTAGATTTTTACAACAAAAAAGGGGAAGCACCTTGTAATGCTTCCCTCTTCTTCCGCTTCTACTGGACTTCTATGTAATCCAGCTCCGCATACCCCGTTCCGCCGGCAAAATAGGGGCTTCCCTTTGCCAGCCTTATGACGTTTATACCTGCATTCAGACTCACGCTCACATTGACACTGGCAAACTGGGCCCAGCCTGCCGTGGCGGGATAGGTGACCGTAGACCAGCCTCCCCCGTTATATGCCAGGCCATGGGTTGCATTCGCCCCCGTTCCGTTTGCATATCGGATGGTCATTGTATAGGTTTTTGTGGTGGGAACATTTACGGTAAAATCCACAAAGCTGTGTTTGGGCATCGACGTGTTGCTGAAATCAATTTGCCCCACATATTTGCCATTGGACGCATTTGTACTTGAAAACACATTTGCTTCCGTTATGGCCGCATTTTCCGCTTCATACCTGGTCTGCGTGCTGCTTATGCCGGGAATTACATAGATCCTGTACCCGCTGTTGTTGTTGCAGCCTGTGACCGATACGGTGAACTGCCCGCTTGATACGGCATAATTCTGGGCCGAAACAGTGACAGGTCCCTGGGATACGGTATCCTTGCTTGTCCAGTCCACCTTTTCCACTTTGACGGTTGCCGTAGAACCGATAAAAGAAGGAACATTCTTAAAGGTGACATTGACGGTGCCGTCATTGTTGCCTCCGAAAAGCAGGCTTATGTACCTGGCGCCGGAATCAACACAGGCGAAACCGTCCACCAGGTTGCTGGCGTCGTTGGGCGGAGTCACGCTGACCATGTTGCCCGTCATGTCCCCATACCACTTGTAGAACCACCAGCCCGCGCCCTTCTGCGTATCCGTGGCAAGAAGGCTGCCCAACCTTCCCGGTGCATTTGTAAACCACCAGGAAAGGCATGCCGAATCCACCTTATAGCGTTCAAACTTTGCAATGTACCGTGCGGAAGGCCCCGGAGCTCCTTCCTTGGCGTGGTCGATATCACAGTATTCATTGATGCTGATGGGTCTTGGAGATATGCCCAGAGATGTCTCCAGTGCCCTGTAATCCTTGATGTTGTTGGAAAGATCGCTTATATAGCTGCCGGAGCCGTTGGATGACAGCTCATGCCAGCAGATGATATCCGGGAGGCAGTTGTTTGTTTTACAGAAGTTCAGGAAATCGGTCATTCTCGACCTGCTGTAATAGCCTTCCGCAGGTCCGATGATGGGAGCCGACGGATCCAATGAACGTATTTTGTCATAGGTCTGCTTCCACATGTTGTTGAACGTGCCGTTGGCGGTATTCCAGGTATAAACAGGCTCGTTCCAGATTTCATAGCCGTAGAAATTGGTGTACCCGGAAGCCTTTTTGTCGTTTATGACAGAAGTGACGGCATTGAGCCAGTTGGTCATCCCCGGGAATGTATAGGGCCAGTTGGGACATATGTCCGCCAGGCGGATCATCACTCTCCCTGTGGTCCCCGTAATTCTCCCCGCCACCGGTATTGCCGCCCCCGTAGGCTGCTGGTAGCCGGAACCTGCTCTGGCGGGATTTGTGAACACATTGGGCTTTAAGGGCGCCACCAGGCTTGCAACATCGGCAGGCTTGGTCTCGGTAATCCCGTAAAGGGACCCGCTGGCACAGTGGGTTACGCCCCTTAAGACGCTTCCGCAGTCCACCGTCATGGCATTTGCCGCAGAAACCGGGGTCGCCGGCACGCCGGCAATGAGAACCATGGCGCACAGCATTAACACGAAAACTTTTTTCATACGGTTAAACCTCCTTCAAAATTAAGTATTTGTAATTTTTTCTACACATAGTTTACATCTTTGCCGAAAGGTAAAACTTGTATTATTTTTATATTTTTTAACTTTTTTTGCCTGATGGCATAAAGAAGCACTACCATTTTGGTAGTGCTGATGGAGCGTTAGTCGATTAATTGAGTTTGATATAATCCAGTTCGGCATAATTGGTCCCTTTGGTAAACCTTACGGTGTTGCTTCCCGCATTCAAATTCACCGTCCTCGTAATCGTCTTCCGGTATCCCATGTTGGGGCAGGCATTGGTCCAGCCGCCGGTGGGAGCATAAGTCACCGCCGTAGCCGTGCCCCCGTTGATTGACAGGCTGTGGGTTGAGTTGGCCGTTCCCCCGTTGGCATACCCGATTTCCATGGTGTAGGCTTTTGTCGTGGGCACATTTACGGTAAATTGTACATAACTTGTACTATTATCGATGGTTCCCACATAGGCACCGGATGAGGCATAACCGCTGGTGTAGACAGCCCCGCCGTTTATCGTCGCATTTTCAGCCTCCGCCCTCAGTTCAAAGGTTGTGGGAACTGCGGTAAGCTGGATATAATCCATCTCGGTATAATTCGTCCCTTTGGTCAGCCGGATGGTGTTGCTCCCTGCATTAAGGCTTACGGTGGCCAGTACTTTGTCAAAGTTGCCGGTATACAGCCAGCCTCCCGTTACAGGATAAGTCACCGTTGCCGCCGTACCGCCGTTGACCGACAGGCTGTTTGTCGAGCTGGCCGTACCTCCGTTGGCATATCCGATTTCCAGTGTATAGCTGCCTGCGGACGCTGCGTTTACCGTATACTGTACATAGCTCCCGGCGGCATCCAGCGTACCCACATATTTCCCGTTTGAAGCACTGGAGTTGCTGTACAGGGTCCCTCCGCTGACGGTTGCGTTTTCAGCCTCGTACCTGGTATTGCCGGACCCGCTTGGCGTTATGACCAGGCGGTAGCCCCAGGACTTGTCCATTCCCGTAACAGGCACGGAAATCTGTCCATTGGTGATGGTAAAGTCCCCTTCAAATACCTTCCTGGTGGAAGACACTGCCGTATCCACTCCGTACCAGGGAGTTGCTTCGCATACTACATGGGCGTTTGTGCCGTAGCCGGACACTGAGCCGAAGCCCTTGACAACGATGGTGTTGTTGCCGACGGCACCGCCAAAGAGTACATATGCGGTGGTCCCGTTTATACTTGCTATGCCGTCCAAACCCAAAGCCGTTGTGGATGGAGGCGTCGTCATGGCCATCTTGCCGCTCATGTCCCCATACCATTTGTACAAGTGCCAGCCGCCGTTTGCCGTACCTGCATCGGTAATGATGTTGCTCAGCCTTCCCGGCCTGAACCAGAATGCCGCACAGGCGCTTTCGGTACCGGAACGCTCAAAGGCCGCAAAATACCTCACCATGGCCCCCGGAACACCCTCTTCGGAGATCACGGCGTATTCATTGATAGAGATAGGCCTTGCAGATATTCCCAGGGAGGTTTCAAGGGCCCGGTAGGCTCTTATATGGCTCTCGATGTATTGAGGAGCCGGCCCGTCCTTATAATTTCCCTCCGGAGCGCCGAGCTCATGCCAGCACATAATGTCGGGTAAACAGTTGTTGTTTTTGCAATAGGTCAGGAAGTCTCTGAGCCACGTTTCGTTATACCTGGTAATGCTGGGGCCGAGGATCTTTGTTGTGGTATCCTTTGCCTTTATCCTCAGATAGGTATTTTTCCACCCCTCATTGAACGAACCCGCATTTGCCGTATCCCAGGTCCCATCCGGCTCGTTCCATATCTCATATGCATAGATGTTGGTCGCTCCTGAAGCCAGTCTGGCGTCTACCATGCTGTCGACCTTGCTGTACCAGTCGCTCCAGCTGACCCATTTGTAGGGAAAATTCGGATAAATATCCGGCATGCGGATGGTCACTTTTCCTCCCGCCCTTGCCGCCATAGCGGCAACTTTTAAGGCGTCACCCACCGGAGTTGTTTCCCCGTTTGGCAATTGTCCTCCATTGGGTGCCATCTGGGTAAACACATTGGGTTTTGTGGGCTGAATAAGACTGTCTGCCGGTTTCCCCTCATTGGCAAGCCCGTAAAGTGACCCCGATGCCACATGGGTTACCGTCCTGAACTGGTTTGACAGGTCCACCGTCAATTGGGGCGGAACAGCCGCAAAAACCGCAAGGGGCGTAACCATACTAAAAACAAGTGCAAAACACAGCACAAACAGCAAGACTTTTTTCATACACTTAAACCTCCTTTAAAGTTAAGCATTATTTGTAAGTTTTTTCTACGAATAGCTTACATCTTTATGCGGAGGTAAAACTTGTACTATTTTTATATTTTTTAACTTTTTTTGCCTGTTTTTCACAAGGGAAACTATCTCACGTCATACCTGCCCTTGATTTCCGGCGCCACTTTTTCCTCAATCTCTTTCAGCGCTTCCGCCGCGGTCTTCTTTCCCATCCAGACCGGGTCCAGTCCCGACACCACCACCGGAACAATTCTGGCGGTATTCTTCATATAGTACAGGGGTTGGGGAACGCCATGGGCAAGCAGCTGGTTCATCATGGCATCCTTAAAGCCGGCCGGGTGGGCCCCAGGATTCGCATCCACCCACTTTGCCACCAGCTCCGGTTCGGTATACCACCGCTTCACGGTGGGCATCCACAGGCCGCTGGAATACAGCTCCAGGGCGCTGTCGGGGTTGGACATCCACTTGAACAGCTGCCAGGCCTCTTCGGAGTGTTTTGAAGACCTGAACAACACGGTGGCGCCGCTTAATCCTACAGTCACGCTTTTTTTCAATTTGGGCAGCACGCCGATATCATAGTTCACCTTTGCATTCCCCAGGTCCAGGTTGATCCATTGTCCCCCTACCGCCATGGCCACCAGTTTCGCCTGGATGGCAACGCTCATGGTGGGCAGGGACTTTGCCGCAAAAGGGGAAGGGGCCACCCGGTGCACGTTGATGAGGTCGGCCAGCTTTTGAATTGCTTCCACCGATTCCGGGGAATTTAATGCGAATTTCTTCCCGTCTTCCGACAGCCATTGTCCTCCGTTACTGAAAATAAAATTGCTTATGGGCTCTTCCCAGGTTTCAAACATCACTCCGTACTGCTTTATATTTTCCTGGTCGAAGCCCGGCTCCAGGGCATTTCTCCCGCTTTTGTCAAGGGTGAGCCTTTTGGCCAAAACCACAAATTCGTCCCATTCCATGGCTTTATCTGCGGTCGTGGGCAGGGAACCGATCCCTGCGGCTTTTAGAAGGTCTTTGTTGTAGTACAGCCCGAAGCATTCCCCCGCCGTGCTTATACCCCACGCATTGTCGGGAGAGAGCCTGTACCAGATATAGTCCAGGAAGTCCTCCTTTTTGATTTCACTGTCCTTCTCAAACATGTCAAACAGGTTTACAAACCTGCCTTCATTTGCCCAGGCCTCCCCCAGGTCTCCCGTCATGTAACCCGTGTCGGGCGAATCATTGCCTGCCGCCATGGTGATCATCTTCACGTTGTATTCCGAATTGGGGATCTGGACGGGATTGATGACAATGCCGGGATGGTTTTCGGTAAACTTCCTGCAGGCACTCTCTATGGCATGCTTCTCATCCTGGCTGCCCCAGTAGGTAAAATTCAGCTTTACCCCTTTTTCTCCCGTGTCTTCCCCCACCGCTTTTCTATTTTCCTGGGGCCCGGTTCCCCCGCTGCACCCGCCGAAAAGCAGCAAAACGGAAAGCATCCCGCACATAAAGACTCTCAGTGAAATGAACGTTCTTTTATTGTTCAACTGTGCTTCCCTCCTGGACAGGCATGGTTATCGTCGCTACGGTGCCTTTGTTGGGCTCCGACTGGATTTTTACACCGTACTCGCTTCCATAGGTAATCTTGACCCTCTTGTCAATGTTGTTTATGCCGATGGAGCCCTCTTCCGGGCTCATAATTTTTTTCAGTTTATCCCCGTCGATTCCCTTCCCATTGTCTTCCACAGAATAAAACCTCACGCCCTCCTCCATCCAGCACCTGATTTTCAGCACACCCTTCCGCTTAAGCCCATCAAAGCCGTGGATCAGGGAATTTTCAACAAAGGGCTGCAGCAGGAACTTGGGTACCGCCTGGCCGTAAAGCAGAGGATCAATGTGGTATTCCACGGCAAACTTTCCCTCAAACCGCTTGGTCATGATAAAAATGTAACTTTTCAGGTATTCCATGTCCTCTTTGAAAGGCACCAGGTCCTTCCTGTTTTTTACCGTATATTTGAGCATCGTGGACAGGCTGATGAGCATTTCACTCACTTCCTCCTGCCCGTTTTCCATGGAGATGAGGTTGATGAGGTTTAAGGTATTGTACATGAAGTGGGGGTCCAGTTGAAGGCTGAGGGCGGTGATCTCCGCTTCCTTTTCCCGGATCCTGGTTTCATAGTTTTCTTCGATGAGCTTTTGTATCTTCTCGTTCATCACATTGAACCGGTGGATCATTTCTTTGGATTCCCGGCTGCCTTCTTCCTTCATCTTGAGGTCGAAATTTCCTTCCCCGGTTTTCTTTATTGCCCTGATCAGCTTGCTGATGGGGTTGGTAATCTTCATGGAGATAAAATAGGCCACCAGAATGGATATCAGTGTCAAAGCAATGGCCACATAAACGGTGTAGGACCTGACCACGCGGACCATGGGCTCCACCAGCTGGTCGGAAGGAATCACCGCGACGGAAATCCAGTCGGTGACCTTGGAGGTGTTGTAGCACACGATCATTTTCCTGCCGCCGATTTCAATCAGGTCTGTTCCGTTTTCCTTGTCCAGCACCTGTCCCAGCCAGTCGACGGAAACTTTCCCGGCCATTACGTCCTGGTCCTTGTGGGATACGATCCTCCCATCCTTTGTGGCCACAAAAAAGTAGCTGCCTTCCACAGGAATACTGTCCTTATAGATTTGCTGGAAAAAATCCTCTTTGAAGTTGAGAATGAGGACAGGCTTCTCCACGTCGGCAGCCAGGCTGGAAAACACCCCGTTTTCATAGTAGCTGCCCTTCACCTCCACCGCTGCGGAGAACATATATCGATAGTCTACATCAATCCCTTCCAGGTATTGAATGTTGTACATTTTCCCAAAATCATAGGTGGGTATCCATTTTATTTTTCCGCTCTGCTCCTTCGCCACGGTATATATTTCGGAATTGACAAAGCTGTCTTTGGGGATGAGGCTTTTGATGGTGGTCATGGTCAGGGAACGGGGTCCGAAAACAAAGTAGCTTGTCGCCAGCTGGGCGGAATAGATATCCTGGGACTGTAAAAAGTATTTGTTCAGAATATTGGTAATTTTATTGTCCAGGGATAAAATGCTGTAATCGTCTTTCGGGTCTACTTCTGCGAAGGCATTGACCAGGTCCCTGTCGCTGATGAAAGAGGAGATGCTGTTCATAATCTGGGACAATTTCACATCAATGATTTCGTTGTTCTTTTTCACCAGCTCATAGGCGTTCTTCCGGGCAATGTCGGAAATCACCTCCGTACTGGTGCTGTAATACCTCCAGCCGATCATAAAGATGGGGAGGGTAATTAAGATAATGTATGTGGCCACCAGTTTTGTCCGGAGGCTCAGGTTGTCAACGAAGTCAATGATCTTTTTCATAACGTCCACCTATTTCTCAATCATCTGGCGGTATTTCAACGGTGATATGCCCACTTCCCGCTTGAACATCCGGTTAAAGTAGGTGGGATCCCTGAAACCCACCCTGGCGGATATCTCGGCCACACTCCAATCCGAGCTCTTCAACAGGTTCTTGGCACTCTGGATCCTGATCTTAAGCAGGTATTCGGAGAACCCGAAGCCGGTATTGTTCTTGAACAAATTGCTGAAATAGGAGGGATTGAAATAGTATTTTTGTGCGGCGGTCTCCAGGGAGATGTCATCCATATAATTTTCCTGGATATACTTTTTGCATTTATTGATGATAACGCCGTTTTTGTCACCGGCATGATTCTCGCTGATATCGATCATCTCAAACAGGATTTCATTGGCAAAGTGCCAGAGGTCCCTGTATTCCTCGCACTGGAGGGTCTTCTTTTTAATCTCTGAAACCAGGGAATGGTAGCGCTCTTCCTCAACCAGGCCAGCGATGCTTTTTACCTGGTTCAGCAATAAATACAACAGGTCCTCTTTAAGTTGATAAGGCCTGGCCTTGAACTGGGCCTGCAGATTCCCGAAAACTTTACTTGTGGCCTTTGAAACCAGCGTCTTGTCTTTGTGCCGCAGGGCCTCCGATATCTCGTTTTCCACCGCGTTGGTATTGAAGGGCCGGACACCGGAGCAGGAGTGGATGTCCGGGTAAAAAATCACTTTCCCAGGGCCGAGGAAAAACCTGTGTTCCAGGGCTTCCTGCGCCTGATTGAAAACCTCTGCGATATCCGAAAAGATGTCCTCTGCTTTTTCTCCGGCACCAATGGTGGCGGTCAGGCCGAACTCTTCCTTAACGCTCGCTATATATTGTTCCAATTTTCTCAGGCTGTCCCGGGATTGCAGGCTGAAGGGCCTTTCGGTGGCCAAAATGGTAACCATCCTGTACTTTTCAACCTCCAGGAAGAAGGAGATGGAGTGCCCGACGGCATATAAGGCCTCGCGCATGGAAAATTTGGCCCACTGGAGGAATTCCTCCGCCGGCCCGCCCGAAACTTCTTCCACCCCGCTGAAGGCGGTGGCAAGGACTGTTCCGCAGCGTTTTCCCGGAAAGATGGATTTGATCTCCTCCAGGTCCTTTTCCACCGTACTGCCGTAGACCCATTTGTTCAACTGGCGTTCAAGGTATACCGGCAGGGAGTCATCTAATTTTTTTTTTAGATCCTCCGTTTGTGTCTCCTGGTCCTTTTCTTCGCTGATGCTTTTCTCAATCTTGTCCAATATATCCTGCAAATCCGCCTTGCTTATGGGCTTCACCACATATTCCTTCACTCCGTAGCGTATGGCCTTCTGCGCGTACTCAAATTCTCCATATCCGCTCAGAATAACGGTTTTTACGGTTATGCCAAGCCCCTTGAGCTTCTCTACAAGCTCCAGCCCGTCCATGTTGGGCATCCGTATGTCGGTGAACAGAATATCGACCTGGTTTCCCAGGATAAATTCCAGGGCTTCCCGGCCGTCCCCGGCGGTAAAGATTTCATACTCCGGCCTCAATTGCCTGAAGATATTGGCCAAGGCCCTGACCTGTCTGGGTTCATCATCTACTACCAGTAACTTGTACATAACTGCCGTCCCCTAAAATCAAATCTATCAAAGATAATATTCGACAGGAATCTTCTATTCCCTCTAAGTTAGGACATTAAATTCGCAGGTTGTGCCAGTTGAATGGGAAACACGGTGAAAGGGCCACCGGTTCAGTGTCACCGGCAGCCCTCCGCTATTATTTAAGAGGATTTGGAATTTTCGTTTACAGTTCAAGCAGTGTCAGGGTTTTTTCTTCTCTTGTCTTCTTCATATCGATGATCCTCTGGTTTTCCGAACCCCTGAACTTCAGCAGCAGGCTCCGTTTCTCCAGTTCAAACCTTCCGTCTACCAGGATATCGGTGGCTTCCAGCAGCTTTGCCCAATCCTTCCGCCGCCCTCCATTCGCCTCCAGATGCTCATAAGTATAGCCCGTGTAGGTCATGACATTCAGGCCCATCTTTTTTGCCTCGACGGCTAGTTCCGCCAGGGCCTCCGCCTGTTCAAAGGGTTCTCCGCCGCTCAGGGTGATTCCGTCCAGCAAAGGGTTCTTCTTCATCTGTTCTACAATTAAAGCGATATTTATTATTTCTCCTCCGTCAAAGGGGTGGGTATCCGGATTGTGGCAGCCGGGGCAGTTGTGCCTGCAGCCCTGGGCAAAAACCACAAACCTTATCCCCGGACCATCGACGATGGATTCCTTCACGATTCCTGCTATTCTCAGTTTGGCAGACATTCCCGCACACCCCGTTCATCTCCGGACCCTCAGCACGAAAAATGCTTGATCCTGTCTTTTTCCTCCGCCCTTTTTGCATCGTTGAAGCGGTCGAGGGTCCCCACCAGGTAGCCCGTTATACGCCGGATCCTTTCAAACCTTATGTCCTCTTCTTTTCTGCCGCATTTGGGGCACTCGTCTCCAATAATGCCAGTATAGCCGCAAGCCGGATCCCTGTCTACCGGATGGTTTATGGAGCCGTAGCCTATGCCCGCTTCCTTCATAACCCGTACGATTTTCTCGAAGGCATCCAGGTTGTTGGTGGGGTCTCCGTCCAGTTCCACATAGGTGATATGCCCTGCATTGGTCAGCTCGTGATAGGGCGCTTCGATCTGTATCTTGTCAAAGGCGTTTATCTCATAGTAGACAGGCACATGGAAGCTGTTTGTATAGTAATCCCTGTCGGTAACTCCCTCAACGATTCCGTAGGACTTCCTGTCAAATTTCACGAACCGTCCCGCCGTTCCTTCCGCTGGAGTGGCGATAAGGGTGAAGTTCATTTTATACTTCTGGCTGGCTTCATCCATCCGTTTGCGCATGTAGCCCACAATCTCAATTCCCAGGTTCCTGGACTCCTCGGACTCCCCGTGATGCTTTCCGGTCAGGGCCTTCAGGCATTCCGCCAGTCCGATGAAGCCTGCCGTCAGGGTTCCGTGCTTTAATATTTCCCGTATTTCATCGTCCCAGCCCAGCTTCTCCGAATCGATCCATATGCCCTGCCCCATGAGGAAGGGGAAATTTTTGACCTTTTTAACAGCCTGTATCTCGAATCTCTCCATCAGTTGGTCAATGACCAGGTCAATTTTTTTATCCAGCTCTTCAAAGAAGATGTTGATATTCTTGTTGCTGCGAAGGGCTATCCTGGGAAGGTTTATGGTTGTAAAGCTCAGGTTTCCTCTTCCGTAGATTACCTCCTTGGAAGGGTCGTACACATTCCCGATGACCCTGGTCCTGCAGCCCATATAGGCAATCTCGGTTTCCGGCTGCCCCGGCCTGTAATATTTCATGTTGAAAGGCGCATCCTGGAAGGAAAAGTTGGGGAACAGCCTCTTGGCGCTTACCCTGCAGGCCAGTTTGAACAGGTCGTAGTTAGGGTCGCCGGGATTGTAGTTGATGCCTTCCTTCACCTTGAATATCTGTATGGGGAAGATGGGAGTCTCTCCGTTCCCCAGGCCCTTTTCCGTGGCCAGCAGGATATTCTTGATCACCATCCGGCCTTCTGCCGAGGTATCCATTCCATAATTCACGGAACTGAAGGGGATCTGGGCACCGGCTCTGCTGTGCATGGTATTGAGGTTGTGTACGAAGGCTTCCATGGCCTGGTAGGTACCCCGGTCCGTTTCAACCTGGGCCTTTTGCCCGGCAAACTTTTGCGCCTTCTCAATGAGGGAAGGGTCATCGATGTAAGCCGACAGGCAACGAGCCTCGATTTCATTGTATTCCTTATTGCCGCTCAGGGAAGGCAGGATGTTGTCACCGCTTATTTTCCCGAACACTTCGCCTACAATTTTCTCTGCGTCCTCCCTGCCGGTCAAAAGCTCCAGGGCCTTTACCATGTTCTGCTTGTAGAGCCTCACATAGGTTTTTGAAACTCCGCAGGCCATTCCGTAATCGAAGTTGGGGATGCTCTGTCCGCCGTGCTGGTCGTTCTGGTTGGACTGGATGGCAATGCACGCCAGAGCCGAGTAGCTGTGGATGTCGTTGGGCTCCCTCAGATAGCCGTGGCCCGTGCCGAAGCCGCCTTTAAACAGGCTTTGTATGTCAATCTGGCAGCAGGTGGTGGTAAGGGTCAGGAAGTCCATGTCATGGATGTGGATGTCACCTTCCTTATGCGCCCTGGAATGGTCCGGATTCAATATGTACATTTCATAGAACTGCTTTGCGCCCTCGGAACCGTATTTGAGCATGGTTCCCATGGCCGTGTCCCCGTCGATGTTTGCATTTTCACGTTTTATATCGTTATCTTTCGCCTCTTTGAAGGTCAAGTCTTCGAATACTTTCATCAGCCGTGTATTCATCTCTCTGATGCGGGTTCTTTCCGCCCTGTACAGGATAAATTCCTTTGCGGTGCGGGCATAACCCGAATCGATGAGGACCTTTTCAACAACATCCTGGATTTCTTCTACCGTCGGCACCTGTCTGTTGAAATCCTTTTCTATGTATTCCGCCACTTTATCCGCAAGCTTGAGGGCGCTGTCATAATTCTTCCCGCCGGTCACACTTGCAGCCTTGAAGATTGCATTGGCAATCTTCTCAATATTAAATGGCACTTCTCTTCCATCTCTCTTTTTAATTTTCGTAATCATGGATGTCATTACCCCTTCTACAGTATTTGTCAATTTATGAAAAAGCATTTTAAAAGTCTACGGTATAGGATAAAATGAGACTATTAAAAAACCTAAATGCTCTTTAAGTTTTTCATGTTTCACAACTTTAACTTGTCATCACCAGTGGATTAATTAGCGATAGGCTTTCAGACCCCACCATTCCTCTATTTGCAACAGCTTCACAGCACCCTCACAATCGCAATATCTTGTTAATAATAGAGTAACACATACAACATATAGCGTCAAGAATATTTTACCATGATATTTTGAAGAAAAAACCGAAAGGGGCATCCGCCTAAGCACATGCCCCTTAAAATTTTATTCTGCTTTGATATCTTGGTAGGAGGTACAATTTATACTGCGAAGTTCCTTTGCCAAAATGTCCAGTTGGCAGCTGCCGATAGCTTCATACGACCAATTCGTACAGGCCCCTCACCACCATATCGGCCTCACGCAATATTTTTCTGTTTCCTATCCCCACGGTCTTCATTCCCGCCCGTTTTGCCGCTTCGATCCCGGCTTCCGCGTCCTCAAAAACCACACAGTCCGAGGGAGCCAGTCCAAGTTCCTTTGCCCCCAGCAGGAAGACCTCCGGGTCCGGCTTGGCTTTTGAAACCTTGTTCCCGTCAATGACCACGTCAAAGAGCTCGGTAATCTTCAGATTGTCCAGGATTCTGGGCGCATTTTTGCTGGCAGACCCGAGGGCGATCTTAATCCCCTTTTCCTTTTGCCCCTCAAGATACTGCCTGGCGCCTTCCAACAGCTCCGACTCATCCATCCTGCTTATATACTCTACATACCAGTTGTTTTTCTTTTCCGCCAGCCGGGCTTTCTCATCCGCGGAAAAGGTCAGCCCTCCCACCTCAAGCAGAATTTCCAGGGACCGCATGCGGCTGACTCCCTTAAGCCTTTCGTTGTGCTCCTCCGTGAATTCAAAGCCCAGTTCCTCCGCCAGCCTCTTCCATGCCAGGTAGTGATATTTGGCCGTGTCCACAATAACCCCGTCCAGGTCAAAAATGGCGCCTTTCATCGTCAAAAGCATCGGTGTGTTCCTCCTCACAAACTATATCTTCAATTACAATCTCCTGGCCCGCACCGCAGGAATAGGATTTTCCCCTGCAGTTTATGGCACATGCCTGCGTGTTCGCCGCATCCGACTTGACCACCGCTTTTTCCTTTGACAGGCGTATCCCCAGCTTCTGGTCCCTCCAGATGATATTGAAGGCCAAAGCCTCCCACGCAGAAGGCAATTGGGGATTGATGCATATTCCTCCGCTGCCGGCGCTTACTCCCCCAAATCCGGCCACCGCAGTCATCCATGCCCCCCCGTTTGCCGCGGGATGGGTTCCGCCGATATAAAGGGTTCCTACATATTGTTTGGATTCTCCCGTCAGGTCGATGGAGGCCGTCTTCATGAAATATCCGTAGCCCCAGTCCGGGCTGCCGGTATCGCAGGCCAGCATGGCGTATACACAGGCACTGAGACTTGAGCCGTGCTCCGTCCTGGGCTCGTAGTACTCCCAATTTGCCTTTTTCACCTCATGGGAGTACCTGTCTTTGAGCAGGTTGAGCATCAGGACGGTGTCCGCCTGCTTTAGAACCTTTGTGGTCAGCGCCAGGCCGTTTCCGCCGCCCAAGTATTCGTTGGGATGGAGGATTCGGGCTTTTAGTTCCTCAAGGCTCATGTCCTCCAGGGTGTGGTACCGGTCGAACTGTTCAATGACAAGGGATCGCGGGTCCGGCTGGGGAATATACAGCAATTCCTTCATCTCCCGTATATAGCCCAGGTCCCTTTCATAATCCAGGCGGCAAACCAATTCCCGCCATGCGTCCCTATGGTCTTTCTCCAGGATGCCGGCAATTTCAACGGCCACCTCCAGGGCGTACTTTACCATCAAATTTGTGTAGGCGTTGTTGTTGACCCTTTCGTGGTACTCGTCGGGTCCTGTCACATCCAGGATTTCATACCTGTTCCTCTCCTTGCTGTAGTAAGCGTAGGAAAAAAAGAAGCGGGCGCATTCCAGGACCACTTCCGCTCCTCCCTCCAGAAGGATGCTCTCATCCCCCGTCAGCAGGTAGTACTGCCATATGCCGTACACCACGTCCGCGCTTATATGCACCTGTTTGTCCCTGAAATAGGTCCTCATGGGCCTTCCGGTAAATACGTCCGTCACGTTGAAATGGGTACAGGCGTCGTCTCCCGTATCCTGGCTCTCCCAGGCGTAGAAGGCTCCCCGGTAGCCGTACTCCCGGGCCTTCCTCCTGGCGCCATCCAGAGTGTGGCACCTGTACCGGACGATGTTCCTGGCCACCTCCGGGGAGGTAAGCAGGTAAAAGGGCAGCATGAACATTTCTGTGTCCCAGAAAACCGCACCCTTATAAACCTGTCCCGACAGCCCCCTGGCCGGAATGGACAGCCTTTCGCTGTGGCCCGGTGCAAGGATGAGCAGATGGTAGATGCTGTACCGGAGGGCCAGTTGGGCATACGCGTCTCCCAGAACCTGTACGTCGCACTGCTCCCATTTTTCATTCCACAGCCCCGCATGGCGGGCAAAAGCCTCTTTATAGCCCTGTTCCAGGGCTGCCCTGCAGGAATGCAGTGCGGCGGCGGATAAATCTCCAGGCCCATCCCTGCCGGAATAGACCGAAATAAATTTTACGAAGCTGTATTCCATGCCTCCTCTGGCGTCCAGTACAATCCTTCGCAGAATCAATTTGTCCCCCCGGACAACCTCAGCGTCTCCAAAACCAATATCTATACCTTCGGTAACAATTACCGGACAGCCCAGTTCCCCGGTGAGAGCCTTCATCAGCAAAATACCGTCTTCCACCTGCGGAACCACATTTTTCAGATGGGGTCCGTTTATATCCCATACGTCACCGTCGATTCCCGTTTCAATCACAACCCTGCAATCCCGTGACGGGGTGAAGGAGTACTTCATGCCGATCAGGTGCAGGTCGGACAGGCTTAGAAACCTTTCGGCACGGATGTGGAGCTTTTTCCCGCTCTTGGCAGCGAATTCCGTACTTCGCCTGTGCAGGGCATTCCTTATATCCAGCGCCTGCTCATGCTGCATTACTTCCGCTGAAAGCACCGACAACGGTTCACCGTCACAGTACAACCTCGTCAAAATCCCGTTTGGTGCATTTACGAGCTCCCGCCACCGGTCCCCCGCCTGGTCATATACTCCTGCCAGGGTGCATGCCGCCTTCTGCTCTGCCGAATACTCCTCCAGTGTTCCTCTCAAGCCCATATATCCATTGCCCAGCAGGAACTTGTTCCCGTTCTTTGCAATGTCCTCGCTGTTAAAACCCGTGTCTTTTACCAGCCATTCCACCCTTGTCACGCTCCTTCATTCACCGCCGGAGCCGAAGGACGCTCCAGCTTTACTTCCTCCGTGCCGATGCAGCATTCTTTTCCATACACCCTTACGGTCAAACCCCCGGGCGCTGTGGAACTCAACACCGCCCCATCCTTCAAGACCTTGACGCTCAGCACTTCACCGCCGTATATTATCTTGAAGCCATAGGATGCCCAGCTCCCAGGAAGGGATGGGTTGAGCTCCAGCACATCCCCATCGGACCGCAGCCCTCCGAAGCCGTATACGATGTTCATCCATGCGGCCGCGATGGAAGTGGTATGCAGTCCTTCCCTGGTATTGCGGTTGTAATTGTCCAGGTCCATCCGGGTGGCAAACCGGAAGAATTCAAAGGCTTCCCCGTCCTTCCCCAGCTCCGCCGCCAGAATAGAGTGTATGGAGGGGGACAGGGAGGATTCATGGATGCATCTGGGCTCATAGAACTCGTAGTTGGCCCTCTTTGCTTCCGGTGAAAACTGCCGGTTGTACAGGAATAGAAACATCAGCACATCGGGCTGCTTGATCATGTCGTTCCGGTATATCCGGTCATAGGACCAGTGGTGGTAAAGGGGAAACTCCTCGACGGGGATGGAATCAATGTCAATATGGGGCAGGTCGAAGTAGCCGTCATGCTGTTCATAGATTCCCCTGGCCTTATCCAGCGGTATCCGCATTTTTTCCGCCATGCGCCGCCAGTTGCCGGCTTCTGTTTCGGTAAAGCCTACCCGTTCCAGCACTTTCCCCAGCTTTCCGGGAACCAGGGCCTTCATTTCCTCCAGCACCTCCAGGGTATATTCAAAGGTTTTCTTCCCCATAAAATTCGTGTAGCAGTTGTTGTTCACCATCATCTGGAATTCGTCGGGACCCATGACGCAGAAATAGCCGAACTCACCGGTACGGGAGCCCCACTGGCCCCGGCTGGCCATAAACCGGCTTATCTGGAGGAGCATTTCCAGGCCCATATCGAACAAAAACTCCTTGTCCCCTGTGAGCTTCACATAGTGCCATATGCCATACGCCACCGCCGTACTGGGCTGGGGCTGAAGACTTGCGTGCTGCCACAGGGTGCAGGCCTCCTTCCCGTTGAGGGTGGCAATGGGATAGCAGGCCCCCCGGCAGTCCAGTTCCCCGGCTCTGTCCAGTGCCAGGGGCAGCGTCCTGTACCTGTACTCCAGCAAATTCCGTGCCGCCTTCGGGTTGTTGAATAGGTAAAAGGGAAGGCAGCAGGTCTCGGTATCCCAGAAGGCATGTCCGTTGTAGGCCTCTCCCGTCAGTCCCTTGGCCCCGATGTTCGACCCCGGGTCTTCCCCGTGGTAGGTCTGATGGAGCTGGAAGATGCAATACCTTATCCCCTGCTGGTTTTCATCGTCGCCCTCGATGGAAATATCCAGCGTGTTCCATACCTTCTCCCAATAGCTCCCGTGCTCCCTGGAAGCCTCATGGAAGCTTTGCCCGCAGAGCCTTTCGGCCAGCTCCACCCCGTGGCTCCAGACCTGCTGTTCACTTTTTCCCGGGTCTTTCACCGCATCGTTCACCACGGCCTTCTCCAGGAAGCTGCTCATCCCTTCCTTTCCCTCCAGGCTGAGCTTATAGCCGATGAACTTATCTTCCTCAAGGAGCTCCAGACCGGCCTTTGGGGAGCTGCGGAGCTTAAAGCCCGAAAAGACTTGCTGCCCCGTATTGACTGTCTTTCCCAGGATTCCTGCGATGCCTTTTTCCACACCTTTTTGGGGGCAGTGCCAGAAGTTGTGCCCTTCGTTTTCATGTACCGGACTGAAGTCCAGTCCCGACACAACTTCAATCAGGCCGTTAAAATTCAACGGGGTGAAGGTTATGCGCTGTTCTCCCAGCCTGGGATTTGCCATGCTTAAAAAGCGCTCGAAGGCAATCCTTACGGATTTTCCCGTCCCGGTGCGCCATACCAGCTCCCGGCAAAGCACCCCCGTCCTCATGTCCAGGCATCGTACAAAGTCTGAAATATGGGATTTTGCCGCATCCAGCACCTCGC
>JAFADI010000173.1 GCA_023424965.1 Bacillota bacterium | reverse complement strand
GCTATGCGCTCACGCGGGATATGGTGCTGACCTATGATCTGGGACATTTTCATCCGACGGAAAGCGTTGCGGATAAAATCTCGTCTACGCTGCTGTATCTGGACAAAATCATGCTGCATACCAGCCGCGGCGTACGCTGGGACAGCGACCACGTGGTGATTCAGAATGATGACCTGTACAGCCTCATGCAGGAGGTGGTACGTGCCGGTGCGCTAGACAGAGTCTATATCGGACTGGACTTCTTTGATGCCAGCATCAACCGCATCGCTGCATGGGTGATTGGCACCCGGTCAACACAAAAGGCGCTGCTGGCGGCACTTTTGGAGCCGGTGGGGCTGCTTGTGGAGAAGGAAAGGGCAGGCGACATCACCTCCCGCCTCGCAATCGTGGAAGAATGTAAGAACATGCCTGCAAATGCCGTGTGGGATTACTTCTGTGCTAAAAATGACGTTCCCACTGGCGTTCACTGGTTGGAGCAAGTAAAGGCCTATGAAAGGGAAGTGCTGTCAAAACGCGCGTGACGGGCAACATACAATATTGACGGGGGAACGAAAATGAGCAAAACAGAAGCAAGAACTCCACAACTTAAAAATGATTTTATAAGGGTATTTGCAAAAACGGAGGTCAATGTACTCATCGCGTTGCTTATCCTTTGCGCGGCACTTTCCTTACTGAGTCCATATTTTCTTACAACCAAAAATATATTCAATGTCTTAAGGCAGTTTTCTTTAATCGGTATTCTGGCGGTGGGTGAAGCCCTGATTATAATAACGGGGGGAATAGACCTTTCCATCGGGTCGGTTGTGGGCTTGACCGCCTGCATGGCGGCGTTATTCACCAGCCATGGGCTGAACCCTGTGACGGTAGTAATCTTCACGATGCTGATCGGGGGACTGGCGGGAGCGGTAAATGGATTCTTTGTGACAAAGGTCGGAATAAACCCCTTTATTGTGACAATGGGCATGTCAAGCATTGCCCGGGGAACGACGCTGCTTATAACCGACGGGCTTCCGATTGATTTCCAGTCAAGCCTTACTTATCTTGGGAGCGGATATATAGGACCTGTGCCTGTGCCGGTAATCATCATGTTTTTGGTAGTCGCCGCAGGCTTCATCTTTGCAAATAACAGCCTGCTGGGGAGGAACGTCTATGCCGTCGGAAACAATGAAAGAGCGGCGGTTCTCTCGGGAATAAGAGTTAACGGCATAAAGGCCATGGTTTATATCATTACCGGCGTCCTGGCGGCCATATCCGGAATAATTCTTGCCGGGAACCTTAACAACGCGGATCCTTCCTTTGGAACGGGCTATGAGATGGACATCATCGCGGCGGTAGTGATCGGCGGAGTCAGCCTCGCCGGAGGGGAAGGCTCGATCCTGGGGGTCATCGTAGGTGCCGCCATCATGGGTGTGATAAGGAATGCCTTTGTACTTTTGGGGATATCCGCCTATTGGCAGGTTGTCACCATCGGAGTTGTAATCATCGCCGCCGTGTCCATTGACAGCTTGAGGCGGAAGAAAAAGAATTGAGGCTTATACCTGTAGTGAGTGACAGTCTACCGTGCTATGAATAAAAAACATAGAAATAGTAAAAGGCAGAAACGGAGGTGCCGGGAAGACATTGAATGCCTGTATCCAGTAAGAAATCCTTCAAAGCAGTTGGCCCAGTCGAAAACAAAATTATTTAAGGAGGACTCAAAATGTTTAAAAAGAAAAACCTCGCCCTTGCAATTAGCATGATACTGATTGTAGCCTTTGCTTTCAGTGCCTGCGGTGCTCCCGCCAAAACCCAGGAGCCGGCGGAGAATGTAAAAGCTGCCGATGCGGCAAAACCGGAAGAGAAAAAGGAACCGGAACAGAAGGCTGCGGCAGTGAACGATTCATCAAAAAAGAAGATCAACATTCAGCCGACAGACCAGAATCCTGAAAAACCGTTGAAAATTGCCGCCATATGCGTTCAGAACAACCCCTTCTGGTTCCCTGTGAAGGACGGTGTCCTGTATGCCAAGGAATTGCTGGCAGTGAAGAACACTACCGTTGACTTTATTACCATCGATGAATTTGACGCAAAGAAATTCAATGATGCCATTGAAACCTGCATAGCCAAACAGTACAATGCAATTACCGTCGTCGGTGTGAGCGACGCCATTGTTCCCGCCATAAATAAGGCGGTTGAAGCCGGTATCGTCGTCAATACCTTTAATGGCGACACCACCAAGGAAAGCAAGAGAACAGCCTTTTTCGGGCAGGATTTGTATGCGGCAGGCGTTAAAGCCGGTGAAATGCTGCTTGCTGAAATCGGTGGAAAGGGCAAAGTTGCCGTAATAACGGGCTTATTCAGCGTACCCTCCCATGAATTGAGAAGGAAGGGCTTCCGTGAAGCCGTCGATAAGGTTGCGGAGGTCAAAGTGGTCGGAGAGGTTGAATGCAAGGACAAGGCTGAGACTGCCTATGCACAGACAAAGGACTTCCTCACGGCAAATCCGGATTTGAATGGCATCTATGTAACGGCAGGCGGACCTTTTGGTGCGGCTAAGGCCATTGAAGAGCTGGGCCTGACGGGAAAAGTCAAAATCGTGTGCTTTGACTTTGTGGATGAGACAATTCAATACGTGAGAAAGGGTGTCATTTCAGGCACGCTTGGACAGGATCCTTTCGGACAGGGCTTTGACCCCATCGTTTACGCTTTCAACCAGATTGTCACCGGCCAGAAGCCGCCGCAGGTAAAGATGTGGACAAGACTTGATTATGTGACAAAAGATAATGTGGATGAATTGATAGGACCTGCAAAATAACCTTTGGCGTACTTGACATAAAAGGCAAACAGTGGGGATCGGCATTCCCGCTGTTTGCCAATAATCTTCTGGAGGAATATGAAGATGGAACGGAATGTGATATACAAAATTGAAAACATAGCAAAGGCTTTTCCAGGTGTCAAGGCCCTTGACGATGTGAGCTTTGACATATTTGAAGGTGAAATTCATGCAATCGTGGGAGAAAACGGGGCGGGGAAATCCACCCTGATGAATATACTTTCCGGATCTTATATCCCGGACAGCGGAACCCTTCATTTCAACGGAAAAGAAGTACACTTCAAGGAACCGAGGCAGGCGCAGGCGGCAGGAATAGCGATGATTCACCAGGAGCTGTCCCTGTCTCCCAATATGAGTGTGGCGGAGAATATTTTCCAGGGGCGGCTGCTCAAGAACAAGCTTGGCCTTATCAGCAGAAAGAAGATGTATGAAAAAAGCACGGAATCCCTTGAATGTTTGGGAGTAAGAGGAATTGACCCTAGAGAGCTCATAAAAAACCTGAATGTTTCACATATGCAGCTGGTTGAAATATCAAAAGCCATTTCCCTGGAGTCAAGGCTGCTGATCATGGATGAACCCACCTCCTCCCTGACCCTGGGAGAAACTGAAATGCTCTTACGCATTATCCGCTCATTGAAGGAATCCGGCGTATCCATCCTGTATATTTCCCATAAGCTGGATGAGATTATGGAGATTGCGGACAGGATAACGGTAATGAGGGACGGGCGCTATATAAAAACCTTGATTAAAGCTGAAACCAATATCCCGGAGATGGTTTCCCTCATGGTTGGAAGGGAATTTTCAAGGATTTCAGATAGAGAATTTATCAATGCTTATCAAAACAAAAAAGTTGTTCTGGAAGTTAAAAACCTCACTATGGGGAAAAAACTGAAAAATATCAATTTCAAGCTTTATGAAGGAGAAGTCCTTGGCCTGACAGGTCTGGTAGGAGCGGGAAGAAGCGAGCTTGTCCAGACAATATTCGGGATAGAGAAGGCTCAGTCGGGCGAGATATTCATTTCAGATAGAAATACAAAAATAGCTTCTTCCAATGACGCCATAAAAAACGGCATGGGTTTGGTGCCGGAAGGGAGAAAGACCCAGGGACTGTTTTTAAAGCTGACGGTCAGAGACAATATGACGATGGCGTATTTAAAGCACCTGAAGAATTTTTTTGGTATTATAAAGAGCGGCAAAGAAAAGGATATTGCTCTGGAATATGTCCAGAAGCTCAGGATAAAAACACCCGGGCTGCTGCAAATGGTCCAGAATCTGAGCGGGGGCAACCAGCAAAAAACGATTATCGCCAGATGGCTGATGAATCAGCCGAAAATCCTGTTTATGGATGAGCCCACCCATGGGGTTGATATAGGAGCAAAAAGCGAAATATACGACATCATCGATAAACTGTCGAAAGAGGGGGTGAGCATCATCCTCATATCTTCCGAAATGCCTGAAGTTCTGACCTTGTGCGACCGGATACTGGTAATGCACGATGGAGAAATCAAGGGTGAGCTATTGCATGGGGAAGCGACCCAGGAGAATATAATGGCGTATGCTGCAAATCTGGTTTAAGGAGTCCAATATGATCAAAGCGGGGAAAAACAAAGGCAAGGGCCCGTACATATCTTTGAGAATCAAGCTTATTGCAGGCTTTGCATGCATTGTATCAATCATGGGAGCAATAAACATTTTTTCTTACTTCATCATGCAGAAGAACATGAACACACTGGACAGCATGATTGAAACAACCCTGGTTGCCAATGAGGTGTTGGGAACGATCGACTTGCTCCCCGAAAATCTGTCCAATTTCTTTTTGCGCAAGGAAGACAGCTACAAACAAAATATACTCTCGGAGTTAAAGCTGCTGAAAGACAGAACTGCCCATTTAAAAACCTATGTCAAGGATGAGGAAGGGCAAAAGAACATTGAAGCTTTAGAGGCCCTCTCGGAAACCTTCACTTTAAAAACAGAGGGGACAGTGGCTGCAATAGAGCAAGGCAACGGTACGGAAATGATTGCCGGCACAGAGGAAATCAAAAAGCTCATTGAATTCATTCAGACAGAAGTGAAGTCACTGATACTGGTTGAATTGGATTATAATAAGATGTTAAAGGCGGAGCTCAATAAAAAAGCTCAGTTTACAGGCCATTTGGTGTTACTCCTGATAGCCTTGCTCATAACGGCGGGCATAATTTTTGCCGTTGTATTTTCAGACAGGATTGCCGGAGTGATTTCAAAGCTGGCGCAATATTCTACCCAAATATCCGATGGGGATTTAACGGCGAATAAAATCAAAATCCATTCAAAGGATGAAATCGCCGTTCTTGCCGACTCCTTTAACAAAATGGGTGAGAACCTGCGGCTGCTCATCGGCAAGCTTAGAAATGACAGCGCCCATGTGGCTGAAACGGCAGATAACCTGAAAATCAATGTTGAGCAGAACACCAGGGCCATAGAACAGGTTGCCGGATTGATACAGCAGGTATCGGCGGGAGCGGTTGAACAAGCTGAAAAATCGAATCTCACAGTGGAACTGGTCAATGATTTGTATGAGGGAAACAAGCGGGTATTTGAAAATGTACAGCATGTGATGGACACTTCCGGCATGGCCAATAAAGCCGCGAATGCGGGCAGCGGCAAGATGGAGCTGCTCCTTGGGCAGATCGGAGTCATTGAGAAAAAAATTACCGGGGCCCAATCGGTTGCCGGAAAGCTCAACACACGGTCAAGAGAAATTAAGAAAATAGTCGATACCATAGAGAATATTGCTTCACAAACCAATTTACTGGCCCTGAACGCAGCCATAGAAGCCGCCAGGGCAGGTGAACACGGCAAGGGCTTTGCTGTTGTAGCGGAGGAGATCAGGAAGCTTGCCATCGGCTCGGCAGAAGCGACGGGAGAAATAACGGCAATGCTCAATGACATTCAATCGGAAGCCGAAAATGTCGCCAAAAGTATGCTGGAAGGCGTCCGGGAGGTAAAGGACGGAAGCCAGATCGCCGTGGACGCCAGAGATTCCTTTGGCCAAATTGTCAGTACCAGCAAGTCGGTTGACAGTCAGATCAGAAATATAACGGCGGAAATTGAAAAAATGGTTGAGAAAATATCAAAGCTTGAAGCAATGAGCGATACGATTTTAAATATTGCGCAGGAGACTTCCGCAGGGAGTCATGAAGCGGCTTCCGCAGTTGAAGAACAAACGGCAAGTATGGAGGAAATAACCGCCTTTTCTTCGGCTTTATCCGACATGTCCCAGGAGTTGAATCATCTGGTGTCCAGCTTCGAAGTGTGAGTAAAGAGGGAGAGCGCCATATCGCCTTTAAAGCTGGTTATATGTCCCAGAAGCCGTGTGCAAGGTTGTATTGGGGCAAGAATAATAGTAAAATAAAAAAATGCGGCACACTTGCCATCCGGCAGGTACGGGTATCCAAGAACCTTAAAAATACAGGGAGAGGCCATGAAGAAATTTGTCATTGTTTTGATTACAATTTATGTGCTGCTAATGACCTTGCTGTTTATCTATTTCAAGCCTTTTATGCCCGGTGACAGCTCCATTGTCAGCATGAAGCCAAAACGAACGGCGGATAAAGTAAATAAAAAGGTCATCAAGTTTGTCGCACCGCTGATAGACAGTGCCGTTTGGCTGAAGGCTAAAGAAGGCTTTGATGCGGCATCGAAGGAATACGGCTTTTATGGCGTATGGGCGGGAGCCGACGACCATTCTGCAAATAAGATGCTGAGCGAGCTTGAGGCCGCTATCGATGAAAAGGTTGACGGAATCGTCCTGTGTCCTTTCAGCCCGCCGGCTTTCACGTCGGCGCTGGAAAGAGCGGAAGCAGCGGGTATACCTGTTATTGCCCTTGCCGTCGATACGGAGGAAAAAAGACAGCGTGCGGCCTTTATAGGAACCGATTCGGAGGAATGCGGCAGGCTGCAGGCGGAAGCCCTGTACGAAAAGGTCGGGGACAATATGCGGATAGGCGTCATGATGACCAATCTGGATTCCATGAATCAGGTCATACAGGTGAATGTCCTGAAAAAATTCATTTCCCGGTTGAACAATTCAAAAATCCTTTCAATTGAAGAGGAACGAGGAGACTACTTCACCGCCATGGAAGTCCTGAACAGAATGATGGACAGCAATCCCGACATTAATTGCATATTTTGCACAGAAGGGCCAGGACTGCCGGGAATTGCAAATTTGATTGCCAAGAGGGGACTCCAGGATAGGCTTACCGTCATCGGAATGGATACGACAGCACCAAATCTGGATGCCATAAGGGAAGGAACGATTTATGGAGTCATGTCCCAGGATTTCTACAGCATGGGCTTTCTTGGCGGCAAATACGCTTTTATGAAGACCCGGGGAGAGACGATCCCAGAGATTACTTATACAAAAACCGAACTTGTGACAAAACAAAACCTGGACAAATACCAGTAAAGGATTTGATTTGAATGTTCAGTTCGATTAACCGGAAGATACAATTGATTATTGGGATAAATATTGTAATCATTATTTCAATTTGTTTTGGGGCTTTCTATATTTCCGATATTTTGACCTCCGAGTACAAATTGATGGTCGACAGCCTGTTTTACATCAATAACCTGTCGGACAAGGTTTTTCTGGCAAACAAGCTCATCGACGAATATATACAAAGCTCCGACAGGGAAAAGCTCCTTGAATACAACAGGCAAATGGAGGACTCCTTTAAAACCATAAAAACCATTCAACCCATGATGTACAGTGATGAGCTTTATTTCTATGCCAAGGGGCTGGATGGAATGCTGCTCACCTTTCATGAAATCAACCAGGATATTATAAAGAATATGGACAGCGGGCAGGACAAGGTTTTCAAGCTTATCGGCGAGAACAGAAGAGTTTTCATGAACATAAACAACACCCTGATAAAGATAACCTCTGTTGAGATCGCCGAAAGAAACGCCAATTACAAAATCTTCATCCGAAGCTCAAACCAATACAAATTTATTTTTTATGCCATTGTCATTACCGCTATCTTTATCGTCATACTGCTGAATGACATGATAGCAAAGAGCATCTTCAAACCGGTGGGCAGCCTCGTCGGCGCGTCAAAGGAAATTTCTTCCGGGAATTTCGACATCGGGGATCTGAAGTACAAGGGCAGCGTTGAGTTTGAAATATTGGTCAGTGCCTTTAACAGCATGAAAAACAGCATACACGACATGATAACGGAAATAAGGGGGAAGGCTGAGCTTGAGGCGAAAATCAAGGAACAGGAGGTTGAAAAGCTTCAGATCATGAACTCCTTGAAAATAGCAGAATTGAAAGCGCTTCAATCACAAATAAACCCCCATTTCCTTTTCAACACCCTTAACAGCATCGGCAGAGTTGCGTATTTTAAAGGCGCCGACGATATTGTAGAGCTGATTGAAGCGGTTGCAGACATGCTGAGATACAATATCAGGAAAATCGATAAGCCTGTTACACTGACGGATGAAATCAATAATCTTAAAAATTATGTGATTATCCAAAGAACCAGGTTTGGAGATAAAATCCTGTTTGAATTCAACATCACCTCAGAGCATATGGACACAAAAGTTCCTTGCCTGACATTGCAGCCAATCGTTGAAAATTCCATTATTCATGGTTTTGATCCCTTCGGGAACGGCGATGTAGTTTCGATTGCGGTCAGGGACGTTGAAGACAGGTTTGTTGAGGTGGAAATAAGTGATAATGGGGTTGGGATAGAGCAGGAAATCATCGATTCCTTTTATAAAAATAATGATACGCAGTATAAAACAGGACATTCCACAGGGATTGGAATAAAAAATGTGATTGCCAGATTATCTTACTTCTACAAGGATAGCAATGTGATTAGTTTTGATAGTGAAA
The DNA here is from genome assembly GCA_023424965.1 of Bacillota bacterium. Classification (GTDB taxonomy): domain Bacteria; phylum Bacillota; class Clostridia; order Acetivibrionales; family JAFADI01; genus JAFADI01. The sequence continues at coordinate 1,904 of JAFADI010000173.1, read as the reverse complement.
TCGGAGGAGGGACATCCGTAAGGATAAGAATTCCGATAACCAAAGGAGAGCAAAGCTATGTATAGGGTGTTGATCGTTGAAGATGAGGAACTGGAGAAAAATGCCGTTAAAAGTATTCTTGAAAAAAAGTATGGGGATGGGATTGAAGTCCGGACGGCTTCCGACGGCGCCGAGGCCCTGGACATATGCATGGATTACAGCCCCGAAATAGTGATTATGGATATTCAAATGCCGAATATGAGCGGGATAGAGGCCTCAAAAGCCATTTTGGACAATGATATCAATGCAAGGATCATCCTATTGACCGCATATGATTATTTTGAATATGCGCAAAAGGCTGTAAGCATAGGGATTAAGCAGTATTTGCTGAAGCCTATAAAGAATGACAAACTCTATGAAGCCGTAGAAAAACAAATCGGTGAGATTGAAAAACAAAAGGCAAAATTAGATGATATTTTAAATGCAAAAGAGAATATCGAAAAATTAAGACCCATGGTAAAGGATTTCATCATCGATAAGATCGTTAACGGTGATTTTCAAAAGGCTGAAATCGAGGAATACTTGAAAATCCTGGAGATCCATTTTGAAAATGCATTTGTTTTCCTCCTTGAGGTTCCGCCCAGGGATCACGCCAACCAGTGCATAAGTGAGGCGATGTTAAAAAACAAAATAATTGAAATCTTAAGCGGTTCTGAAAAATTTAAAGGGTGTTTGCTGAGCTGCTATGGAAGCTATAGATACATTGCCGGCCTGGTATGCAATAAGATAGGGGATGAAGGAGCCGCTGAGTTTGACAATCGAATGAAAATTGTGGAGTATATCAATGAGCTGTACCGGGAAATATATAAAACTCTTTTCATAAAACCCAGAATCGGAATCAGCGACCTCAGCTACGGCCTTGAGTCCCTGCACGACTGCTACAGGCAGGCCCTGTATGCCGTAAACCACGGCAGGGACGATATAAGCCACTACCTGGATATGGCGGATACCGGCAGCGAAGCGAAGTATCCCTATGAAATAGAGAAGGAAATACTGACGAATGTTTTCCTGGAGGGAAGTGAAAAACTGCTGGAGAGCTTTGAACGGTTTTCCAACAGCTTGATTGACGGAAATATTGAGAATATAAGCCTCATAAAAAAAGCCTTGCTCCAACTGAACATGTCGGTAATAAAAAACGTAAGTGAAAAGCTGATGGCTCCTTATCAATTGTATGATGAGCTGATCCTGGAGGAACTGGTGAAGAGCAGCGGCATAAACGATTTGAGATATTTCAGCCGGCAAATGCTGAAGGATATCAACCAGAAGGTTTTAAAGAGTTTCCAAAGCAAGAATATTCAGGTTGTTGAAAAGACGAAGGAATATATTGAAAAAAAATACGCCCAGGAAATCACGCTCGAAGATATCTCCAGGGAATTGAATATCAGTCCCTTTCACTTGAGCAGATTGTTTAAAAGAGAAACAGGCTACAACATTTTTGACCATTTATCAATGGTCAGGATAGATAAAGCCAAGCTTACACTTATAAACAGCGAAGTTTCCGTAAAAGAAATCTGCTATATGGTGGGATATTCGGATCCCAATTATTTCTGCAAGGTGTTCAAGAAGCTTGTCGGGCTTACCCCCACAAGCTACAGGGATTTGAACCGCAGGAAGGAATAACAGGCAGGAATTTTGCGAAAAGAGGAATAAATGATTGCGAAACAGAAAATATGTGCAGTGCCGTTGAGATGTAGTAGATGGTTAAAAAAGGGATCGCAAGATCCTTTTTTAATTTGTGTGAAAGTAATCTTTTTTATTATCATTAACATTTTTTATATTCTGTCCCAACAGGTTAAAATCCTTGAATAAAACAAAAAAGTGTTTATTTATTTAAAAAACCGTCCGGGTTTACAATAAAAATGTGA
>JAFADI010000116.1 GCA_023424965.1 Bacillota bacterium | reverse complement strand
GAGATATAAAGCTTTTGGGTTAACCAGAAGCTTTTTTGTTTCTACATCGGAACATATGGCAGAACCCACCGCGGGGTGGGGACGCAATAATTGCATTGTTTTAGAAAAGCAGATATAATGTTATGTATGATATTCCACGCATCTTTTGATAACAATTTTTATCATTCATCTTATAAAACAGTTTGTTTATGCCCGGAAAACAGTGATTCTGTTTATCATAGTGTGCAATTCAAAATTCAAAATAAAATTCGATAATAGTTTGGAGCCTGGTTCCAAAATGGGGGATGGAGATTTGAATAAGCTATATAAAGCAGTTATCGCTTTTTTCATTATTTTGTTCTCTATTCAAATTCTGCTCACAGGATGTGATTTCTTTTCAGCAGGCAAGGTTGAAGCTCCGGGTACAGGTGGGGAAAAAGTTGATGGGTCTGCCGGAAAAAAGGAATTTGTAAAATTGCATGTGATTTATCCTGGGGAAGCATCCCAAAGGATGACTGATTTCCTCCAAAATGAGTTTAAAGAGAAAATGAAAAGTGAACTCAATTTGGAGCTGGAGGTAAAATATTATCCCTGGAGTCAATACTGGAATAAGAAGGATGTCATGCTTTCCGCAGGGGAGCCCATTGATTGGTATTGGGACGGTATAACCAATTTGAGCAGAATCACTGTGAAAAAGCAGGCAGTTCCGCTGGATGACTTTTTGAGTGAATATGGTAAAGACATAACGAGACTGTATCCTGAGATGTTCTTCAATGCGACAAAGGTAAATGGCAAAGTATATGGCATCGCATCTTCCTATGGACCGTCGGCGGAAAAGTTTAATTCCATATGTGTCAGGCAGGATTTGCTTGAGGCTGTGGGAATGAAGGAAATTCGAAATACGGCGGATATGGAACTGTTTGCGGAAAAAACCAAAGAGGCATTCGATGCGTTGAAGGGGGGAGCTTATACATGTCTTCCTGCCCTGGCAAGAGAATATGCGGACCAACCTCTGGTATTTCCCGTTGATAGCTACATGCTGGCTGTTGGACAGGAGGACAACAAGGTCTATAGCTTCTATGAAACCGGTACTTTTAAAAAAGTAGCCCAGAAAAACCGGGAATGGTATAAGAAGGATTATTACAGTGACGAAGTGGCGACAAAATATAATGACAAAGTCGGAAGGTTTGTTTCCGGCAGGTATATCTGGACGGAAGGTGCAGTAACAAAGCCTCTTGAAATAATCAACGATTTAAGAAAAAATGCTCCCGACGCAAGGATCGAAGAATATCTCCTGGCTCCGGAAAAGCCCAAATTCATTACAACGCCAGGAAATGAAATGCTCTGCATTTCATCCACAAGCAGGAACCCTGAAAGAGCGATGATGTTTCTCAACTGGATCTATAAAAGTAAAGACAATTATATGTTCACCATTTACGGTGTAAAGGATAAGGATTATAAGCTTGAAAACAACAGGATGATTCAAATTTCAAAGGATACCCTGTTCTATGAATGGATGTTCAGAAACATCAACTATATGGAATTTCCGGACTCTGTAAGTGAGGAGTTTATAAAAAAATACAGGACGTGGGATAATGGGGCGGAGTATTCCAATACTTTCGGATTTACCTTTGATTCTACGCCGGTTAAATCGGAAGAGATCAAATTAATATCCATCGCGGCGGAGAAGCTTTTACCCATCGCAACAGGGCTTGTTGATTATGATGAAAACTACCCTAAAGCACTGGATACGTTAAAGGCTGCAGGGATAGACAAATATGCGGCGGAATTCCAAAGGCAGCTGGATGAGTTTTTAAGAAAAAAGAGCCGGTAAAATTCATGCCCCCCAATGCAAATCATCTTTCAGCAGGAACATCCCACCCATATGCAGTTGATTGCCGGACCGGTAAAAATTGAGGACAGCCTGCTGCAAGCTTGTTTTACAGATTACCTTATCGTAATCCGTGGGAGTATACCCGAAAACCCTTTCGAAGGTCTGGGCATCATCGGAAAGAACAGGGTAAAGGTAAAACTCACGCTGGAGTTTCAAGATGTTTGAAGTGGAGGGGAGGATTGCTTGCAGCTGGGGGTCCAGCAGCCAGGAGCTGCACACAAACCCTGCGAAATTAACGCTTGGAAAAGATTTTTCAAAGAACCCCCTTGCAAACTGAAAAGACTCTCCACATAAGTCACTGGATAGCTTTTCCCCTGCAGGAATATGTACTTCCAGGACGATATCTCCTGGAGAAAGTACCCGCTTCCATTCGGCTTTTCTAAGGCCTATTACTTCATTTAAAGCTGTTCCAGCAGCAAGAATCGGATTTCCACGAAAGTATTCGTCACATTCATTGTAAGTTGCTTCAAAAGAATCCTTCTTATCAAAGATGCCATTTGTCCCGTCGATTAAGCCGTCACCCCTGTAGACAATTCCAGGCCGGGATAATGCGGCGACCTCCCCTGTGGAATTATTACGGAAAGCGATGCATGCTCCATCATAACGCTTAGGAATATACTGAAGCCTTCCAAGCCGGTACAACCGCCCGGAAATGTGGTTGATAAGCCATTTGAATTCTTCCAGTCCCCAGAAGTCGTATTTATTATAATAGTGCTCCATCCACAGGCGCAGGTCTGATAGCGTGTCGGTTGCCACCTGCCGGCCAATGCCTTTATTCCTGTAAATTTCGAGGGTTCCTGGCAATCCTGAAAGTAATAAAAGAGCGGGAAACATGCCTGCGTGAGTTCCCAGCAATTCAATTAACCGGCTGGGGGAAAGTATATTCCCGGCCTTAAAGCCTGTTTGGCTGAAGATTCTTAAATGGCAGTACTTTGCAAAAGCCTGCAGCTCCGGATGGGAGTTGATGATGCCAATTAACTTCTTGAAAGCTTCAATGGAGCCTGCAGGGAGGTTCAATATTTTATTCATTTCATGCACAAATTCAAGGCTGATAAAATCAAAGGGTTTTATCGATGTTGAATGATCTATCCCCATCAAAGCGGACAGATCGTCCCTTTCATAGGGAGACTGCAGAGCATTATAAAATTTCGAGAGGGATTCACCTGAGACAGGGGAGAATTTCGTATTCAAAGCATTTTCTCCTTTTATTTGAGCTGTTCGAAATTCTGGCTATTTTTGAATTTGGCAGGAGGAAGGCCATATTTCTTGGTAAACGCCGTGGTAAAGTAAGTTCTGTTATTGTACCCGACTTTTTCACAGATTTCATGAATACCCAGTTTGGAATTTGACAAAAGCAGTTCTTTGGCCTTTTCCAAACGGACGTTGTTGACGTAATCCGGAAAACTCATGCCTGTATACTCATTAAAGATCTTGCTGAAATACTGGGGAGTGATGGAAAGCTTTTCTGCCATTAAGTTTGCAGAAAGATTACTTTCACAATAATTTTCACCAAGGTATTTTATTACAGCATCAACAAGATCCGGGGTCTTTTTGTTTTTTATGCTTGTGATAATATTATTTGTCTTAAGAAACAACGCGACAAACCATTCTTCCAGATCCCTGAAGTCCTCAAAACCTTTGATTTGCATGTAGAGATCCTCAATATCATATTCAAAACTGTTTGCATAGCTGCTTTGCAATTCAATGGGAATTAATAGGATGGAATTGGCCAGTTGGAAAAGAATCTTGACGATTTTTTCATAACTGCCGGGGCTGATTACTGAAAAGAGCTGATTCAAATTACCTGTAAATGCTTCCAGCGAGTTGTTCTTTATGGCAGTTACGGCAGAGTCAATGTAATATGTAATTTTATCATTTTTTACATCTTCGGGTTTTACACTGCTTTTATTTAAAACACTCTGCTTCCCGTATACCAACCTGTAATTCGTCAAACTGAAGGCCTCGTCGTATCTTGATTTCATATCGGAGGTTTTGTCTGAAAAGCTGCTTATGCCGGCGGTCATTTCCAAATTCAGCAGCGTGCGTATGGGCTCCTGGCAATTTTTTATTGTATTCGTAAGGATGCTTTCATTGCTTGCAGAAACCCTCTGTTCAGAATCATATACAATCATTGCAATGTGTTCGTCATTGATATCGCAATAGGTTGATTGAAAAGCCGGCTTTAATGATTCGCTAACGATATTTCCAATGGAGTTAAGCTGAAAGACGATGGCCTCTTTCGTGTTTTTGCAAAAGAAGTTTTTGAAATTGTCCAATCTCAACACAACAATGCAGTATGGATGACTTAAATCATCCAATAGCTTGTATTTTAAAATGTTCTTATTTAAATTTTCCTCTGGAGCATGGGTGGTTGAGGTTAAAAGGCCTCGAATAAAATCGTTTCTCATAATTTGATAACTGTTCATGCTGTCGTTTTCGAGATTGTTCAGCCTCTCGATTACATTGCTGATGGCCTGGGTGATGTAACTTGCCTGCATAAGCTGCTTGTCATTGGTTGCGGCATTGCTGAACAGCATCCGGATATTGAAGAATACATTGTTGATGGGAGTGAACAGCTTTTGCGATAAAATGACTGAAAGCAGGATGATGGCGACAAGAATAAATGAACAAACAAAAATGGTTGTGTTTTGGGCACGGGTGATTTTATTGAAAAAGGAATTATAGTCGCTGATGGACAATACCGCGAAATTTCTCTGATTATCGAGCACAAAGTTATAAATCCGCTTTTCTTTGTCGGTATGCGAATAAAATGAACCTGTGCCGTCTGTTGAATCGAATACTTCTTTAAAGAAATATTCATTTGAAACATTCGTAGAAAATTGGGCGGTATTCCCCGCGATTAAAATGTTTCCATGATTATCGAAGAACACAATGTCCTGCTTTGGCTTCTCCGAGGTATTGTAGACCTGTTGATGAAGCCAGGATGCATTTAGATTCACAACGACGGAAGACCCAATTCTTTCATCTCCAACGTTTGCTTCATGGTATATTATTGTATACAGGTTGATTTTTTGGTTCTGATTGTTTTTTACCTGCCTGGGAATAGGGAATAATACACGGCCGGTCTTGATCAGCCTTGAGATGGTTTCATAATTTTCCTCATAGTCGGACCGTTGCGCGGTGCCAAAAACGATAGACCGGTCATCACAGATATAAACTGAAAATATGTAGGGGTTTGAGACCTTCAGCTTATCAATGTAATCAGCAGCGTTGATTTTGTCGTTTGCGTCCTTGTTTATGGATAAAAGCAGGTTCTTTACACTTGTGTTATTGTAGATTTCATAAGAGATCCTTTTACCTGATTCAAAATAATTGACTGACATATTCAACACATTGGAGAGTGCAAGCCTGGTGATTGAGCTGATATCTTCAGAACCTTCCTTTTTAACCCAATAGACGAACAGCACAGCGACAACCAGGACTGACAAAATGGCAGTACTCAGATAACTCAAAAGAAGCTTTAATAAAATACTTTTAGACCTCAGACTGGAGTATAGTATTTTCGGTTTAATCATATTTATAACTTCCTTGAAATTTTTTGTAGAATAGGGTGGAAAAAGGCACCCTTTCTAAAGCTTTTTACAGGTATCCCTGGCGATCAATTCGGTTTTCAGGGTGATGCCGATGTTCTTTATATACTTGTTTTCGAGCAGATCATTCACGGCCCTTGCAATTAAATAATATATATCAAACTTAAACCGTTTGACCGTTGTTAACGCAGGGATTGAATATTGAGCCAGTTCAATATCGTCAAAACCCACAACAGAAATATCCTCCGGCACTTTTAAGCCCAAATCGTTGACCGCTTTTATGGCGCCAAGGGCGATTACATCATTAAAGGCAAAAATAGCTGTAAGGTCTTTATTGTTTGACAATAGACTCTTTGCCGAGGTATAGCCGTTTTCATAGCTGAATGCGCCGGATAGGATTCTCTTGGGGGGAAGACTTAACCCAAGTTTTTTAATAGCGTCCATGCAGCCTGCCATGCGGTTTGCATTCACCAGGTGATTTTCCGGACCGCTGATAAGCCCGATATTTTGATGCCCCATGCTGTGAAGATAGTCGATGACTTCCCGGGCTCCGCCGTAGTTATCGTAGTCGATAAAGTTCCAATCCTTTGAAAAGTCTCTGCCGTTGGTCACCAAATAGGGTATTTTATTGGCGATCAGCTTATCCACTGTCCCGTCCTCCACATAGGGGCCTACCACAATTGCAGCGTTAATTCTTTTCTCTTCAATAATCTTTAAGCCCATGGAGGATGCATCCGTTTTTTGCGTATTCGTTGCCAGCAATGCGATGTTTCCAAGGTTTTCAATCTCCTCCTTTAAGTTGGGGAGGTCACTGGAGTACGCAGGATTATCAGCGATAAAAGCATCTTTTTCAGGGATAAACAGACCAATTGTATATGAATTATTTGAAAGAATGTTTGCAAGCGTTCTGGGTTTATAATTTAATGCTTCTATGGTTTGCAGTATTTTCTGAACGGTTTCCTCACTGAAATTTCCCTTGTTATTTAAAACTCTCGAAACGGTAGTCAAAGAGTAACCGGTTAATTTTGCGATTTCACGCATCTTGATCATAGCTTTTCTCCAATTAGTTAATAAAATATTTGCGCAAAATGTCCTGGCTCTATTTTAAAACTTTCGCAGGGAATTGTCAATACGCCGATGCTGAACACTTGGGAGGACCAGGGTTGACAGCGATAGAAATAAGAGATATGATTTAAATAGTTGCGCAAATATTTTACTGAGCATTGGATTATAAGGGATGGTACAAAATGGGGACAAGAAAATTAGAGCTTGAATTGATGAAAGAGGAATACTGGTGGGGTGGTGCAACCAGTGACGGAGTAAATGCTCCATTTGGAGGAGGTCCCTGTTCCAGGGATTTACAGGACCTGTTTTATAATCAGGGAGTACCCCTTTTGATTTCAAATAAAGGACGCTTTATTTGGTGTGATTCACCCTTCACCTTTACATTCAAAAATGGCCGACTTGTTGTAGAAAGCAGCAGTACAGATATTGAATCCGGGGAAGGCCATGGCAATTTGCGTGAAGTGTTCAAATTTACTTCCGGGAAATTCTTTCCGCCCTCTGGCAGGTATCCGGATGAACTGGCTTTTTTGGCGCCGCAGTACAACACCTGGATAGAAATGTTCTACGGGCCGGGCCAGGAAAAAGTAATACGCTACGCGCAAGCAATCCTTGGGCAGGGAATGCCGCCGGGGATTTTAATTATAGACGACAATTGGATGAAGGATTACGGTGATTGGAACTTTTCAAAGGAAAAGTTTCCTGAGCCGAAAGGAATGGTCGAAGATTTGCATGCACTTGGTTTTAAAGTCATGCTTTGGGTTTGCCCGTACATAAGTCCTGACAGCGCTGTTTTCAGAAAGCTCGAAAAGGAAGGCCTGCTGCTTCTGTCCAGGGATGGAACTCCTGCAATCAGAAAGTGGTGGAACGGCTATAGTGCAGTGATTGATTATACGGATGAAAAAGCGGTCAAATGGTTTACGTCTCAGCTTGATTCACTTGTAGAGAATTATAAAATCGACGGTTTTAAATTTGACGCGGGTGATCCCAGCGGCCTGGATGCGTCGGATTGGCTGAAGGATTATACCTGGCGGAATCTTGCTTATCAGAATTATGATACCGAAGCATACGGGAAAATCGGGCTGGGATATGACTTGAGTGAATACCGTGCATGCTGGAAATGCGGAGGAACGCACCTTATCCAAAGACAAAAGGATAAACGTCCCGTATGGGTTGGAAACGGCCTGGACAGTTTGATTCCCAACGGTTTATTGCAGGGCCTTGTAGGCTATCCCTTCAACTGCCCGGATATGGTTGGCGGGGGCATGGAGGGGGATATGAGTTCCCCGGATTTCAAATTCGATCAGGAGCTTTTTGTGAGGTTTCTTCAATGCTCGGCGTTTTTCCCCATCCTTCAGTTTTCCGTTGCTCCGTGGCGGGTTCTGGATAAGAAGCATCTGGCGTACTGCCTAGATATTGTCCATCTGCGGCAGAAATTTGCCAAAGACATCGTGAATATTGCGAGGTGTGCGGCGGAAACAGGGGAACCGATTATCCGCCATATGGAATATCAATTCCCCGGCCGCGGCTATGAAAGGGTAGACCAGCAGTTTATGCTCGGAGATAAGATACTGGTTGCCCCGGTGGTTGAAAAAGGTGCATCCAGGAAAAGGATCGTGTTCCCTGAGGGAATTTGGAGCGGCGACGATGGAAGTATTGTAAAAGGTCCTGTGGAAAAAGAGGTCGATGCTCCCTTGTCACGGTTACCGTACTTTATAAGAAGGGACTCATAAAAAGGGACTCCGTCTGACGGTAGTTGCTTAAAACAGGAGAGCTTCAATAGGGAGGGAGATTCAATGAAAAAGATTCAAGCGGCACTGATCGGTGCCGGGAGCAGAGGGAAAGACGTGTATGGTGAATATGCGTTGAAGCATCCGAATGAAATCGAGTTTATGGCGGTTGCGGACCCGGATGGGCACAAGCGGGACGCCTTCTCCAGAGATCATAAAATCAAAAAAGAAATGCAGTTTTCCTCCTGGGAGGAATTGCTGGCACAGCCTAAGGTGTGTGATGCCATAATTATAGCTACACAGGACAGGATGCACTACTTGCCTACCCTAACTGCATTGGAGCAGGGCTACAACGTCCTTTTGGAAAAACCCATGTCAAATGACCCGAAAGAATGCATTTTAATGGCCAGGAAGTCGGAAGAAACGAAGCGGCTGCTTTCCATATGCCATGTCTTACGGTACACACCCTTTTACACCAAACTCAAGAAAATAATCGATTCCGGAGCGATTGGCAAAGTCGTTTCGATACGGCACAGTGAAAACGTAGGCTACTGGCATCAGGCCCACAGCTTTGTGCGGGGAAGCTGGAGAAATGCCGGTGAATCGAGCCCGATGATACTGGCGAAGAGCTGTCATGATATGGACCTCCTCTCCTGGCTGATCGGCAAAAGATGTATAAAAATTTCTTCTTTCGGCTCGTTAAAATATTTCAAGGAGGAGAATGCGCCGGAAGGTTCCACACCGAGGTGTACCGACGGTTGTGAAGCGGAAAGCGGCTGCCCTTATTCTGCCTTGAAGATATATCCGGGAAAGGAAGGCTGGCCTGCAAATGTGGTAAGTTCAGATACGGGCAACGAAAGTATTTTAAATGCCTTGAGAACAGGACCCTATGGAAGATGTGTTTTCAGGTGTGATAATGATGTGGTGGACCATCAGGTTGTAAACATGGAATTCGAGGAGGACATCACGGTAGCCTTTACCATGTGTGCCTTCTCAAAGGAAATATCAAGAGTGACAACCATCATGGGAACGGAAGGTGAAATCCGGGGAGATATTGGGGAAGGAAAGATAGAGATTGCCGAATTCCTGTCCGGCACCCGGACAACCGTTCAAATTCCAACGGCGGGGGGACATGACGGAGGGGATGAAGGGCTTATGCGAGGGTTCGTCGAACAGGTAAACGCGGATGACGGAATGGCTTCATTGACTTCCGCCGCAGCATCGATGCAAAGCCATCTGATGGCATTTGCAGCAGAAAAGTCAAGACTGGAAAACAGCGTGGTATTTCTGGAGGAATTCGAAAGAGAAGTACTTGCTTAACGGATAAAAAATGCCGCCCATCAGCATTATCTGATGGGCGGCATTTTTTCGTGTATTATTTCTTGCTTGCCAGGTAGGCATCCAGCTGCTTCTGGAATTCCGCCATATACTTGTCAATGCCTGCATCTTTGAAACGCTTCAGCGCTTTTTCATAATTCTGGTCATAGTCGAGGAAGCCTGTGGACATGGGTCTGAACATGGTGCCCAATTCCTGTATGAGCTTGCCTTCTTCATTCTTTACAGGAGTAGAGTCGAAGGTGAAGCCGAAGGTGTTGGCATATTTGGCATCCTTGTCCCACTCCTTGTATTGTGTGATATAAGCGTCGTCAACATAGCCGGGGAATTCCATGTAGTTTACATTCCTGAACATCCATTCATAGAACAGGTCGTCGTTGTTAAGCTTGTTTATCCTGTTGTTTTCGATCTTGTAGTCCTTATCCTTTACACCGTAAACGGTAAAGAGGTAATTGTCCTTGGACTTATAAATCCAGTTGAGGAACATCATCGCCCTGTCGTGGTATTTACCGGTTGAGGATATGAAAATGCACTCGTTTCCGGGAGCTTCAATATATTTTGGCTTGTCAGGCGCCAGCAGATAGGCTTTGAGTTTTGCATCGGGAGCATTTTTCAGGAGGGAAGGGGTTCTTTCCATTGCCTTTGCAATCGAGCCTTCACCCCATACGTAATTTCCCGAATCCATCCTTGCGTCTTTTTCATTGTATTTTACCGTCACTTCATCGGGGATATATTTCTTCAGGTACAGGCTTCGGTTGAATTTTGCGAGTTTCTTGAAGGCCTCGGTTTCATAGAAGCTATACACCTTATTGTCATTCTGTCCGACAG
>JAFADI010000046.1 GCA_023424965.1 Bacillota bacterium | reverse complement strand
CTTAAAAGAGCTGGCGTGTAAAATTTGAGCCCATATAATTATGTAAATTAATCAGACTTTTTTTGGGGCAGCTCTTATAATGTTTATGAGAGCAGTTAAATTTTGCGGGAGGACTCATAGAATGTATAGAAGGAATAATATCGTAATCGGGGCCTTGTTCGTGGGTCTCGGCGTACTGTTTCTACTAAAGAACCTGAATATTTTGAATGTATTTGACTTTATCGATGTAGGATATATCATCAGCGTGTTCTGGCCTACACTGTTTCTTTTGATTCCCAGTTTTTTGATGCACCTGAGCTTTTTCTCGGGCAGGAACAGGGATCCGGGAATTCTGGTACCGGGAGGGATACTGCTGGGAGTGGGTGTTACATGCCAGCTCTCCATGCTTTTTGGCATCTGGAATGTACTGTGGCCGGGATTTTTGGCGGCGGTGGCACTGGGACTTTTTGAACTGTATTTTTTCGGCACAAGGCAAAAGGGGCTTTTGATCCCTGTAGCGATTCTTGGGGGACTTTCCATCGTATTCTTCACCACCGTGTCCATGAAAGAGCTGTTCGGCTTCGGGGTAGGAAAATTGATACTTCCGCTGCTTTTAATCATTTTGGGCATATCGGTGATCTTGAAAAGTGACTGGAGAAATAAGAACTATTAGTAATCTTTCGCGTTTATGGTGGCGTTTATGGTATAATAACCGCTGAAACGATTGACGCGGTTATTATAGAATTAATGCGCGTGCAAGATTTTCGGCTTTGCCGAAATGCACTTGCGCAATTATACCATAAACTCTTTCGTGTTTATGGTATAATATTTCTAAATTGGTGTTACTTCCGGGTGAAAAAGGGTAAAATAATACCCGGTAAGAAATGCAATGTGTACGAAATAAATTTGTGGTTCCCATTCAAACCAAAATTTTTAACAGGAGTTGATACGATGGATAAATACGTTTGTACTGCATGCGGGTATGTCTATGATCCTGAAATAGGTGACCCTGACAGTGGAATTGCACCGGGCACATCTTTTGAGGATATCCCTGAGGATTGGGTATGCCCCCTGTGCGGCGTAGGCAAGGACATGTTTGAAAAAGCTTAGAAGTATGAAGCCCCAATATTTTGGCCGGATTTGAAAAGAGCCGGAGAAGGGAGCCCTGCGTGAGAATGCGGGGCTTTTTGCATGGGCGTTTGCCGGTGGGACAAGATTCAAACGTGTTGAAAAATGGTACTTTTCAATATATAATGGTTACACCGGGGACATGGAGGTTAATATGAAAGCCGAAATGAAGGAGATAAACGGAATTAAAATTGCAAGAATGGCCGGACAGGTGCGGATACCCACCCAGCACGACTTCAGAGACATCCTTGATGAACTGGCAAAGGATTGCGAAGGTGGCACTGTCATTATAAACATGGACGGAGTAGTCCATATGGACAGTGCAGGTCTGAGCATCATTACAGAGGCGGACAGGCGATTTAAAGAAAAGAAAGGGAAGCTCATTTTATGCAATTTGCTTCCTGACATCATGAAATTGTTTGAAGTGACAAAGCTGAATAAATTTATCGAAATATACCCCTCGGAACGAGAAGCCTTGAACAGGCTTAAGTAAAAAGTCAAACTGATTTTGCAGGATTTCGCTTGCAATCCTGCAAGAGATTTGAAATAAATATTGCATAATAATATTGGTATGTTATAATAATATATGAATGTTATAGCCGATTTTGAACGAGGACGTTCTCCAACCGGATTGTATGCTGGGCTGGATGCGTTTTTTTTTAGACTTTTATCAGCCTAACCACGTTATTTTAAAATTTCTTTTAAGGAGTGTGGATCATGCCAAAGTATACAAGAGAAGATATTTTAAGAATTGTTCACGAGCAGGATGTAAAGTTCATACGCCTCCAATTTACGGATATCTTCGGAATACTTAAAAATGTTGCCATAACAGCGGAACAGCTTGAAAAAGCCCTTGACAACAAATGCATGTTTGACGGGTCATCCATTGAGGGCTTTGTGCGGATTGAGGAATCCGACATGTATCTCAGGCCTGACACCAATACCTTTGTTATTTTTCCATGGAGGCCTCAGACAGGAAAAGTTGCAAGGCTGATATGCGATGTTTACAATCCCGACGGCACTCCTTTTGCAGGGGACCCCAGGTATGTATTGAAGAGAGCTCTGGAAAAGGCCGCAGGTATGGGTTATGAGGCATTTAATGTAGGACCTGAGTGCGAGTTTTTTCTTTTCCTCACCGATAATGAAGGAAATCCCACCACCGTGACCCATGACAACGGGGGATATTTTGATCTGGGTCCCGTAGATCTGGGTGAAAATGCAAGAAGGGATATGTGTCTTGCACTGGAGGAAATGGGCTTTGAAATCGAAGCCTCCCACCATGAAGTAGCACCGGGACAGCATGAGATTGATTTCAAATATTCAAACGCGCTGGAAACTGCAGATGCTATTCTTACCTTTAAACTGGTTGTAAAAACAATTGCTCAAAGGCACGGGCTCCATGCGACCTTTATGCCCAAGCCCATTTTCGGCATTAACGGATCTGGAATGCACACCAATGCCTCCTTGTTTAAAAACGGTAAGAATGCTTTTTATGATGAAAAGGACCCTCTCCAGCTCAGTAAGGATGCCTACTATTTTATCGGCGGATTGATGAAGCACATGCGGTCCATCGCCGCAATTACCAACCCTATCGTCAATTCCTACAAGAGACTTGTTCCGGGGTATGAAGCACCGGTTTATATCGCATGGTCCGCAAGAAACAGAAGTCCCCTCATCAGGATACCGGCGGCAAGAGGAGAGTCCACAAGAATTGAATTAAGGTGTCCGGATCCTTCCTGTAACCCATATCTGTCACTGGCGGCAATTCTTACTGCCGGACTGGAAGGAATAAAAAACAAGGTCGAACCACCTGCTTCGACGGATAAAAACATATTCCAGATGACCGGTGAGCAGAGGAAGGCCGAAGGGATCGATTCTCTGCCCGGAAGCCTCGAGGAGGCCATTGAGGAATTGAAGAACAGCGAGCTTGCAAAAGCTGTCATGGGAGAACATATTTTTGAGAAGTATATTGAAGCCAAGAACGAAGAATGGTTGGATTACACAACAAAGATAAGCAAGTGGGAAACGGATCAGTATCTTACCAAATATTAAAAAGCTCCCGATTTTTACATCATTTTGGGGTGTTCATATGGATGCAGCAAGGATACTTGTAGCTATGAGCAATGACACGTCAATCAACAAATTAAAGCTTATACTGACGGAGAACGGATATATTGTTATTGACTCTGCCAAAGACGGGCACGAGTGTCTGCGAAAAATGAGAGCTTTGCGTCCGGATATAACTTTGTTGGACTTTGATTTGGCGTTGATGGGCGGTTATGAGATAGCTAAAATTGCAATTGAAGATAAATTATGTGACACTATCTTGATATCCAACGACGTGCAGAGAAATGTTGTGGAGGATATTAAAGAAGAGCGGGGTTTTGTCTTTATGACAAAGCCGCTGAACAAAATAAGCCTGGTAAATACCATTGACCTTATGGTTAAAAACAGGAGGAAAATCAAAGATCTCGAAAGAGAGATTGAGGAGCTTAAGTCCACACTGGATACCCGTAAAGAGGTTGAAAAAGCCAAGGGCCTCCTGATGAAAAATCTTAACCTGTCTGAATCCGAGGCCTTTAAGCGGATTCAGAAGCAGAGCATGGACCGGGGGATACCCATGCGGGAAATAGCAAAGGCCATCATTCTCGCCTACGACATCTAGGTTTCCGCTCATCCCGTAGATACGGCGGGCTCAGGACAAAAATTTATGTGAAACAAAATTATGAGAGAAACAATATAATTATATATATTGTTTCTTTTTCTAATTCAGGAAAGTTTGTTATGAAGGGGGAATCAATATGGGTGGAAAAAGGAAGCCTTTTATAGGAGTAACGCCCTGGTACGACTACGACAAAAGAATTACTTACATCAAGCCCGGATACTGCGAGGGGATTACGGCCGCAGGAGGAATTCCCCTGCTGCTGCCCCTGGTATCTGAGGCGGAGGTTTTGGAAGAGCTGCTGGCGAAAATGGACGGCATACTGATTTCGGGAGGCCCCGACGTGGACGGGGTGCATTTTGGCGAACACAATCTGCCCTGGGGAGGGGAAATTTCCCCCTACAGGGATGCAATGGAATTGTACCTTGCCAAGAGGTTCATCGACGAGAACAAACCTGTATTTGGTATTTGCAGAGGCCTTCAGGTGATGAACGTGGCGATGGGAGGAACCCTTTACCAGGATATCTATTCCCAGCAAAAAGGGAAGGAACTGCTGAAGCATTCCCAGGATGCGCCAAAGTGGTATCCCACTCATGATATCGCCATCGAAGAGGGCTCAAAGGTTGCCGCGGCCCTGGGCATGCTGCAGGTGAAAGTCAATTCCTTTCACCATCAGGCGGTGAAGGAGGTTGCTCCCGGATTTGCCGTCACCTCCCGGTCGCCTGACGGGATCATCGAAGCCCTGGAGTATGAAGGGCGTACTTTTGCCGTGGGAGTCCAGTGGCATCCTGAGCTGATGTGGGAGCAGAACCACGTATTCCTTCATTTATTCCGCGACTTTGTGAACTGCTGCTGATTTCCTGCGCCTTTATCCTTTTGAAGATATATGATAAAATGGATACTGCAAGCGATTAACCCGGTGCGCCGGGGAGGATGGAGGCTGCTGTGGGTTTTAGCAAGCTTATGATAGAATGGAAAGAAGTGCTTGGAGACCTTTATGAACCGGTTCTGGCGGGAGCGAAAGTAATCGGCATCATCGTTGCGGTTGCCCTTTTTGTCAGGGTCGGCAGCTTTGTTATTAAAAAGGTGTTTCAAAAGCAAAAAAACTTCAAATACGGTATAAACAGCAAGCGGCTTGATACCATGGCCACTTTGCTCATCAGTGTTTTCAGGTACCTGTGCTACATCATCGCCGCGGTGGTAATTTTATCGGATGTTTTTAAACTCACTTCCGTTTTAACTGCCGCCGGCATTGGAGCGGTAGCCATAGGTCTTGGGGCTCAGAGCCTCATAAAGGACTTCATTTCAGGTTTCTTTATCATTGTGGAGGACCAGTTTGTGGTCGGCGACCTCATCACCGTGGATAACATGACGGGCACGGTGGAGGAAATGGAGCTCCGGGTTACCAAACTGCGGAATTTTAACGGCGATTTGCACATCATACCCAATGGGGAGATCAAGAGAATCACAAACCATACAAGGGGCAATAAGGCGGTTCAGGTGGATATCCCGCTGGATTACAGCACCGACACCCTCAAAGCCATGGAACTGGCAGGGAAGGTTTGTGAAGCGGTAGCAGGGGAGTTTACCACCATCGTTGAACAGCCCAAAGTGCTGGGGATAACGGATCTGGGAAAGGAAGGCATCAATTTGAGGATTGTTGCCAAAACGCTGCCCAACGAACAGTGGGAAGTTGAAAGAAGGCTGAGGCTCAAAATTAAAGAGGAATTCAGCAGGAACGGCATAGGCTTTATCGAAAGGAATAAAATAAATTTAACTCCGTAAGGGAGGATATATGGCCGACAGGTTTTCAGTGGGCGACATAGTGGAGATGAAGAAGCAGCATCCCTGCGGCAGCAAGCAGTGGGAGATAACCCGGACAGGAGCGGATTTCAGGATAAAATGCCTGGGATGCGGGCATCAGGTCTTATTGCCGAGGCCCAAATTCGAAAAAAGCGTGAAAAAAATCGTAAAATCCGTATAAAGTGGACCATCCCTGTATTCTTTAAAGAGTACCATGAAATAATATAAACGATATTAATTCATGAAAAGGATGATAAAATGTTCAACGATAGAGGCAAGGGGAATTTTTGGAAGATTTTTGCGACTTCGCTTTTTACCGCTCTGGGTGTAAGTGTATTATTTCTTTTCTTCGGCTCAGGGTACCTGACGAGAAATGCTCCTTCCCAGCAGAATCAGCAAAATCAGGGAGAAGGTACGGGGCAGGGAACTCCTTTACCCCAGCAGATTGCCGCAGAGGTGCCGGGAGCAGCCCCTACCGCGGCGGCGGTTGCAAAATCGGCAACACCGGGTGTCGTGGGGATATCGGTCTTGAAGGTTGACGGCAACTCCATTTTCAATAAAAATACCGAGGAAAAGTGGGGCGTAGGCTCGGGTGTCATTGTTACTCAAAATGGGTACATTCTCACAAACAACCATGTGGCAGGAGGCAGGAGCAAAAGAATCGTAGTGTCGCTGGCCGACGGCCGCAACATTGACGGGGTAACCCAATGGGCCGACCCCGTATTGGATCTGGCCATCGTAAAAATAGACCTGACGGGCCTGCCGACCATACCCATCGGCGATGCGAAGACCCTTCAGGTGGGAGAACCGGCCATCGCCATAGGCAATCCGCTGGGACTCCAGTTCCAGAGAACAGTGACCTCCGGTATCATCAGTGCGTTGAACCGGACAATAAAAATTGACTCGGAACAGGGCGGCTCCAACTATATGGAAGACCTGATCCAGACGGATGCCAGCATCAATCCGGGAAACAGCGGAGGACCTCTTCTGAATTCCCAGGGGCAAGTGGTGGGGATCAATACCATAAAAGTCACCAGTGCCGAAGCCATCGGGTTTGCCATCCCCATCAACGTGGCGGTGCCCATTATAAAGCAGTATGTGGACAACGGAGATTTTGTGGAACCCTACATGGGTGTATTTGCTTACGACAAGGAGGTTATTCCTTACCTGGATGGGAATTTCAAGCTGGAGAAGGGAATTTATATCGCCCACGTGGACGAGGCGGGGCCCGCTTTCAAGCAGGGAATAAAGGTAGGCTGCATCATAACCCAGGTGGACGGCAAGGATATCAATACCATGATGGATTTACGAACCTATATCTACTCCAAGAAACCGGGAGATGCAATCATGGTTACCCACATTGCCAAAGACAAAGGGGTAGCCGAGAACGTGTCCATACAGCTTGCGGCAAAGGAAAAGGACGGCCTGGTTACCAGGTGAGGATAAAAGCTTCGCAAATGGCTTAGAAGCAATAGAGGCAGGGAAGAACCCTGCCTCATTTAATGACCACGACTCTTTCCACGGCATCCCAGTCCACTGTTTTGCCGAAGGATTCCCCGATAAACCGCAGGGGAATAACCGTTCTTGCATTTATGATCTGCGGCGCCACATCCAGAGCTACCGGCATACCGTCCAGATAGGCGGTATTGCTCCCGATTTTGAGAAGTATGTCGGTGTCCTCGTTCCGGGCGGTTATGGTACCGTCTTCACTGTTCCAGGCGACCGATGCGCCCAGCACTTCAAAAAGCTTTCTCAGAGGCACCAGGGTCCTGCCTTCAATGATCTGGGGCCGCACATCCGTAAAATTTATAAAGGAATCGTCATAGAGCACGCGGATGTCACTGTTCCCGGAGGAAAGGGCACTGGAGGCGGTTACTTCCGGAAAGGCCCTTGCATCAACCCTTAAAGTGTTGGAGCCGTTTATGTTCCCGGCAGCATCTTGGACATACACTCTGAGCAGCACCGTTTTTCCGGTATAATCCAGGATTCCGTCGGTATAAAGGGTCCTGCCGGCCTCGTAATAGCCTATAATGGCGGAGGGCTCACCTCCGTTCCTGACGGTTTTTACCGGAATGGAAACAGGGGTGCTGCCGGGAGCATCGGCGTAGGCCACAACGGTATATTCCATATTTCCGCCCTCATCATTTTCCGCCGGAGCCCATCTCAGGCGGATAGACGGCAAAATTCCCTGTTTGCCGTAGCGTGAAGCGTCGATGGTGCTGACAGAATCCAGATAAAGATAAGGTGTGGAAGGCAGGGGGGCGAAGGCCTGTCCCTTGTAACCGGAGGCCTTGAGCCAGTAATCCCTGACAGCGGGGAAAACAGCGGCAAGCGGTATTTCCATGTTTTCCTGGGGAGAAAGGTTGAAAATATCACTGGACAGTGTGCCCAGGGTATTGTTTCGCGCCTGGTAATCCGTGATGTCGTAAAGAACTGCGGAGGCTCTGGCCGCAGGAGAACCGAAGTAGGCCACATAGTCCTCGGCGGCGATTTCTGCCAGATTCCACCGGTGCTCTCCGTTGTTCACACTGGGATTGCCTTCAAGACCTCTGATTTTCTGATACAGGGTATTCTCATCCTCAAAAGACTTGTTCTCATTTTTCATAACATAATAGTAGGTGAAATGATGGCCGTATTCGTGGGCGAGGGTGCGGGCAATCTGGCCCAGGGTTGTCCTGGCATTGCAGTCATAGATGTTTATGCTCCTCCCGGGCAGCATGACCATTTTACCTGAGTCGTAGCGCGTATAGCGGATGTTGTACTCACCCTGCTTGCTGTTTTCGCCATAGGGATACAGGTATATATCCGACAGCAGCTTGACTTCTTCACCGTGAAAGTTATTGAGCAGCTCCTTATAAACGGACTGGAGCTGGGCCTCGGAATTCCAGGCAGTCGAATAGCTGGTGATTTTTATACCGTCGCCCAGGTACTCCCGGATGACCGGAAGGTTTGAGTTTTCCTCCAGAGCATAGGCCTGAGCCGCCGCGGCCAAAAGGAAAAGGGAAAGGATAAAAGCCTGTATAACCCGTTTAAACAAAAGCGTTACCTCCCGAAAAAATAGTGTTGGCAATGAGAAAATGCTTCTATAACTTATATTATACAGTTTTAGATGGGAAGCCACCAGTTTAAACTGCTTTTCTCGCGGTGATTCCGTCCATGAATAAGCGGAGAAAACGGAGTATAAAGAGGCCGCAAACAAGGCAATAATCTCTACATAATTCAGCGTACAGTAATCAAGGAGGATGCGGGGATGGCTTCTGCGAAAAAGTTAAGCCGGACGGAGGACTTTGAGTCCGTGATGCGGGAATATCTGAAACACGGAAGGGAGAAACTGGAAAAGGAGCTCGGAGGTACAAGGGAAGCGATAAAGCTTATCGCCATGGACAAAACCAGGGAATTTATCAAAACCATGGACAAAGGCCTGGACAAGGACGAACGGGAATTCCTGAGCTGTCTCATTGTGGCCAGCATGTACCAATCCTTTTGCTACGGTTATGGAATTGGTAAAATTGAAGGAGCAACAAACAATAAAATATATTTGTAAAACAAATAGAATGTTTTTTATCTTCAAGCCTGTACCTTTTTACGGTTTTATGGCCTAAAAAAATTATTAGTTGACATGAGCTGGAACCGTTGATAAAATAAATAACAATTATATCAAAATTACTACAGGCTATGAAGGAATAAAGATATCTCGGAGTGTTCAAGAGAGTCGGTGGCTGGTGGAAACCGATACATGAAGATTTATGCATAACTCGTTCCGGAGCTTCACCGCTGAAAGAGTCATTAGGCGGGGGCGCTGACTGCGTTATCGTCAGGATATATGCGAATGATCGTATATCCACTGAGGATACATTTGTTTATAGTGTATCAATCAGGGTGGTACCACGGAGAGTACATGACCCCTTCGTCCCTGCTTATATTATGCAGGCTCGGAGGGTTTTTTCATACCTAAAACCGTGATGGCGGTAAATGAAATCATAAAAGGAATGGTAATATGAAGCTGACAGGAGCACAGGCAATTATAAAGGCGTTGGAACTGGAAGATGTGGATATTCTGTTTGGTTATCCGGGAGCGGCAATATGCCCTTTCTATGACTGCCTTTTAGGCTCGGGGATCACCCATGTCCTCACCAGGACCGAACAGGGTGCGGCCCATGCTGCCAGCGGTTATGCCCGGGTAACGGGTAAAACGGGAGTTTGTGTCGCCACATCGGGTCCCGGCGCCACAAACCTGATTACGGGAATAGCAACGGCGTATATGGACTCCATCCCCGTGGTGGCCATTACAGGGCAGGTGTCCTCCGAACTCATAGGGAAAGACGTATTCCAGGAAGCGGACATCACAGGGGCTACGGAACCCTTCTGCAAGCACAACTACCTGGTTAAGGACGTGAAAGACCTGCCGAGAATCATCAAGGAGGCCTTCCACATCGCTTCAACGGGGAGGCCGGGTCCGGTACTGGTGGATATACCCGTGGATATCCAGAACAGAGAATTCAATTTTGAATATCCCAAAAATGTTGACATAAAGGGCTATAAACCCAATTACAAAGGACATTCGCTCCAGATCAAAAAAATAGCGGAGGCCATAAGCAAGGCAAAGTCTCCCGTCATCTGTGCAGGCGGAGGGGTAGTGAATGGAAATGCCACAGAGGAGCTTTTAAGCCTGTCGGAGAAGTGCAGGATTCCTGTGATTACCACGCTGATGGGCATCGGCTCTATTCCCGCAAGGCATGAATTGAACCTTGGAATGATTGGTTCCCACGGCATCTATACCGCCAATTATGCCCTGCATCATGCAGACCTGCTGATCATCATGGGGGCCAGGGTGGCGGACCGCGCCATGGGCACGGCCAGTAAAATT
This sequence comes from Bacillota bacterium, assembly GCA_023424965.1. GTDB lineage: Bacteria > Bacillota > Clostridia > Acetivibrionales > JAFADI01 > JAFADI01. Next base: position 53,136 of record JAFADI010000046.1, on the reverse strand, counting down.
GCAGAAAAGACGAAAATTGTCCATATTGATATCGATCCGGCGGAAATAGGAAAAAATATCGGTGCTTCCATACCGGTGGTAGGGGATATAAAGCTGGTACTCCGGGATTTGCTGCAGGTGGTGGAGCAGGGAGCCGTGACGCAGTGGATCGAAGATATAGAAAAAATCAGGAAAGACCATCCCATAAAAAATACTGCTGCAAGAGAGACGGACTTTGTCAACCCCAGGTACCTGCTGTCGGTACTTTCCGAAATGCTGGGCGAGCAGGATATTGTGACCACAGAGGTGGGGCAGAACCAGATATGGGCTGCAAACAACTACAATGTACGCCGGCCCAGAACCTTCATAACATCCGGGGGAATGGGCACCATGGGCTACGGGCTGCCCTCCGCGGTGGGGGCGAAGCTGGGGGCTCCGGATAAAAAAGTCGTTGCAGTTTGCGGCGACGGAAGCTTCCAGATGTCCATGAATGAGCTGGGTACCATCAAGCAGAATAAGCTTGGAGTAAAGATTATCATCTTTAACAATTCCAGGCTGGGAATGGTCAGGGAGATACAGAAAACCAGATATAACGGGCGTTATTCCCAGGTGCTTCTGGATGCCAATCCTGATTTTGTCAAACTGGTTGACGCATACGGCTTTAAAGGAGAAAGAATAACTTCCGACTCCAGGGTACGAGAGGCTGTGGAAAAAATGCTGGCGGACGACGGAGCTTACCTTCTGGAATGCGTTGTCGATCCTGAAGAATCCACACTTTGAAATAATTTCACTAATCATGAGGGAGGTTTTAAAAATGGCAAAGCATACTTTGTCGGTTCTGGTGGAAAATCATGCAGGCGTATTGTCCAGGGTAGCAGGACTGTTCAGCAGAAGAGGATTCAATATCGACAGCCTGGCGGTTGGCGTTACGGAAAATCCGGACATATCGAGAATGACAATCGTAGTGGATGGTGATGATTATACCGTAGAGCAGGTGAGCAAGCAACTGAACAAGCTTATCGACGTTATAAAGATAAAACAGCTCGACAAGCAGGATTCCGTAAGCAGGGAGCTGGCGCTGATAAAAGTGAGCGCCACCACCACAACCAGATCTGAAATCATTCAGATCGTGGAAATATTCAGGGCCAACATTGTGGATGTATCGAAAAACACCCTGACCATCGAAATATCCGGAGGTTCCTCCAAAATAACTGCGCTTGAAGATATGCTGAGGCAGTTCGGCATAAAGGAAATTGTCAGGACCGGTACCATTGCCATCGAAAGGGGCAACAAATATATAAAAGCAAACAGTAATGACGAGGAGTGATTTACAAATGGCAAAAATGTATTATGACAGTGACTGCAACCTGGGACTTTTAAAAGGTAAAACCGTTGCTATAATCGGATATGGGAGCCAGGGGCATGCCCATGCACAGAACCTTAACGACAGCGGTGTAAATGTTATCGTGGGCCTGACGCCATCTTCCGAAAAGAGGCAGCAGGTGATAAACGACGGGCTGAAGGTTTACGATACGGCGGAAGCAGCCGCCATTGCGGATGTTATTATGATTCTTGTTCCGGACCAGGTGCAGGCGGATGTCTATGCGGAAAGCATAAAGCCCAACCTGAAGGAAGGCAATGTACTCATGTTTGCCCACGGCTTCAATATCACCTTCAACCAGATCGTAGCTCCCAAAGAGGTAGACGTTATCATGGTTGCGCCAAAGGGACCGGGGCATACGGTAAGAAGCCAGTACAAGGAAGGCAGGGGAGTTCCCGCGCTGATAGCGATTCATCAGGATGCTTCGGGAAAGGCAAAGGATTACGCGCTGGCTTATGCATCAGGAATTGGTGCGGGAAGGGCGGGAATTCTTGAAACCACCTTCAGGGAAGAAACGGAAACAGACCTTTTCGGTGAACAGGCGGTTCTCTGTGGAGGCGTTACGGAACTGATGAAAGCCGGCTTTGAGACTCTCGTCAATGCGGGTTACCAGCCGGAAATCGCTTATTTCGAGTGCATACACGAGATGAAGCTCATCGTTGATCTCATCAACCAGGGCGGGTATGAATACATGAGGTATTCCATCAGCGACACGGCGGAATACGGGGACTATATCACCGGCAGGAAGATCATTACCGAGGAGTCCAGGAAGGCAATGAAGCAGGTGCTGTACGACATCCAGACAGGGAAATTTGCCTCCGATTGGATCACGGAGAACAAATCCGGCGGAAGGGCCAACTTCCTGGCAATGCGAAGGAAGGAATCGGAACACCAGCTTGAGAAAGTGGGCTCCGAGCTGAGAAAAATGATGAGCTGGCTGAAGAAATAGGCCTGCTGAAAGAAAATAGAGATAAAGAAATACAGATAAAAATGAGATTGATATTTACACAACAGATAGAGAAGAGATAGATAAAATAAAAGCAACAGATTATATTATTTTCCAGATAGGTTATGGGCTGTTTGCCCATAACCTGCGCCTCTGGCGCATTTATGAATATGAGATTGAGGATAGGGACAGGGGACACACCTGCTGAGCGCGGGGGATTCCTTATGAGGAAGGAATGTCCCCTCCTGAAAAGGAGGCTAAAAAATGGCGAAACAGATTAAAATCTTTGACACTACCTTAAGAGATGGGGAGCAGACACCGGGCATCAATTTAAACATACAGGAAAAGCTTGAAATAGCCAGGCAGTTGGCCAGACTGGGTGTTGACGTAATTGAGGCGGGCTTTGCCATTGCATCGCCCGGGGATTTTGAGGCGGTGAAAGCGGTTGCGGAGAATGTCAAAGGTGTTACCGTTGCAAGCCTGTGCAGGGCCGTGGAGAAGGACATCGACAGGGCCTGGGAAGCGGTGCAGCATGCCCGGAGGCCCAGAATACACACCTTTATTGCCACTTCCGACATACACCTTAAATATAAGCTGAAGATGACCGAGGAGGAAGTTTTTGAAAGATCCGTTGCCATGGTCAAATACGCGAAGAAATACTGTGAGGATGTGGAATTTTCTGCGGAAGATGCCAGCAGAACAAGGCCGGAATTCCTGTACAGGATCGTGGAAGCAGTGATCAATGCAGGGGCGACCGTTGTCAATATTCCCGACACGGTGGGTTATGCCACGCCACTGGAATTCGGAAATCTGATCCGGGGGATAAGAGAAAACGTAGGAAATATCCACAAGACGGATATCAGCGTGCACTGTCACAATGACCTGGGCCTTGCCGTAGCCAATACCCTTGCTGCTCTGGCCAATGGTGCAACACAGCTGGAATGTACCATCAACGGCCTTGGAGAGAGGGCGGGGAATGCCGCGGTGGAAGAAGTCATCATGGGCGTGAACACCCGGAAGGACTTCTATGATTTTACCCATGGAATCGACAGCACACAGATTTACAGAACCAGCAAGCTTGTGAGCAGCCTCACCGGTGTGGATGTCCAGCCCAACAAAGCCATTGTGGGCGCAAATGCCTTTGCCCATGAATCGGGGATCCACCAGCACGGAGTTCTTTCCGAAAAGAGCACCTATGAAATCATGACGCCGGAATCCATCGGCCTTGCACAGAACCGGATGGTGCTGGGCAAGCTTTCGGGCCGCCATGCCTTTGAAGACCGGTTGAAGGAGTTGGGCTATTCCAACCTTTCCGCCGAGGATATAACCAATGCCTTTGAAAAATTTAAGAGCCTGGCAGACAAGAAAAAAGTGGTTCTGGACAGGGACATCGAAGCCCTCGTGGAGGAAAAGGTGGCGGAAGTGCCGGAAGTATTCGAACTGGACAGCTTCCAGATAAGCAGCGGCAATAAAGTAATTGCCACCGCCATGATGAGTGTGAAGAGAAACGGTGAGGTAATAACCGAAGCCGCAACAGGTGACGGTCCGGTAGATGCGGCCTTTAATGCAATGGAAAGGGCCGTGGGCTTTACCATGGAATTGGAAGCCTACAGCTTGAAGGCGGTTACCGAAGGGAAGGATGCCCTCGGCGAGGTTACTGTGAAGGTTTTGAAGGACGGAAAAAGATTTTTGGGACGCGGAGTCAGCACAGACGTTATCGAAGCCAGCGTAAAGGCCTATTTGAACGCGATAAATAGGTCTATTAGCGAATTTGGCGAAGGTATAATTATTAAGAGCTGACCGGGCCATAACAAAAATAGCCCGGTTCGCCGGGCTATTTTTATTTTTGTAAATAATACAGAAAATTTCGTTATGCGTAAACAATAAAAGTGAGGAGGATGAGTGGTATGAAGAAGATCGCAATCTATGATTCGACCCTTAGAGATGGAGCTCAGGCTCAGGGCGTATCCTTTTCGGTGGTGGATAAACTGAAGGTTGTGGAAGCCCTGGACCGCATGGGTGTGGATTATATCGAAGCCGGGAATCCGGGGTCCAACCCCAAGGACCTAGAGTTTTTTGAACTGGTCAAAAAGTATGAATTCAGGCATGCAAAGCTCATTGCCTTCGGCAGCACCCGCAGAGTGGGGATACCCGTCGAAGAAGACGCCAATGTGCAGTCCATCATGAAGGCGAATACTTCGGCCGTGGCGATATTCGGAAAGAGCTGGGATTTCCACGTGACGGAGATATTGAAGACAACGCCGGATGAGAACGTGAGAATGATTTATGATACCATCGCCTTTTTCAAAAGCAAGGGGAAGGAAGTGGTATATGATGCCGAACTGTTTTTTGAAGGCTACAAAGCCAATCCCGAATACGCCATGAGCACTTTGAAGGCGGCCTATGACGCCGGAGTGGACAGCATCTGTCTCTGTGAGACTACCGGCGGTTCTTTCCCCCATGAGATCCGCGATATCACCCGCAAGGTGGTAAAGGATTTCAATGTGCCCATCGGCATACACTGCCATAACGACAGCGGCATGGCGGTGGCAAACTCAATTGTGGCGGTGGAAGCGGGAGCCACCCAGGTGCAGGGAACCATCAACGGCTTTGGGGAAAGATGCGGCAACGCCAATCTCTGCGTGATCATACCGAACCTTCAGCTCAAGCTGGGATACGGGTGTATTCCCCAGGAGAATATGGACATGATTACTACCATTTCCAGGCATGTGAATGAAATCGCCAACATCGTGCCCGATGAAAGGTCTCCCTATGTGGGAAGATTTGCTTTCGCACACAAGGCGGGCATGCATTCCGATGCGGTCGCAAAGAACCCTGTGGCCTATGAGCACATCAGTCCCGATACGGTGGGCAACGAAAGGGTTTTCCTGATGTCCGAGGTTGCAGGCCGCAGTGCGGTGCTGAACATGATCAAAAATGTAGATGAAAGCATAACGAAGGATTCCCCCGAGACCCGGCGGATACTCCAGAGGCTCAAGGAACTGGAACATGAAGGCTACCAGTACGAAGGCGCAGAAAGTTCTTTCGAAATAGAAATTATGAAAATCCTCGGCAGGTATAAGCCGGCCTTTGAACTCCGGGAGTTCAAAGTGGTGGTTAACGAGCCTTCTCTGGCGGGAGTCAACTCAACAGCAATGATAAAAATCAAGGTTGACGGGCAGGATGAAATTACGGCGGCCGAAGGCGACGGACCTGTAAACGCGCTGGACAAAGCCGTAAGGAAAGCCCTGGAGCGCTTCTATCCGCAAATCAGGAAGATGAAGCTTTCGGATTACAAGGTTAGGGTGCTGGATTCTTCTTCTGCAACGGCGGCAAAGGTTAGAGTTCTGATTGAATCCACCGACGGAAAGGATGTCTGGACCACCATCGGCGTTTCGGCGGACATTATCGACGCCAGTTGGAAGGCCCTTGTGGACTCCATCGAGTATATGCTGATTAAAGAAAATGCGCTGTAATATCATTTGACGAACATAAAATTTTAAGAAGCAGCTGATTTGAAATTCGGACGATGAGCCATGGAGGATGGGCTTACCTGTGAAGAGAATTTTAAGTCAGCTGTTTTGGCGTATATTTACAGGAAAGAATTTTCCCCTGTTTCCAAGGAGTGTCCCTCCACCTATTGTAGATTTTTTGCAGGGTCAAGTATATAATAAAAGGCATTGACGCAGTCAGCGGGGAGTGGTTTTTATGAAGCTTTACGGAAAAATTGTAAAAGGGACGAACCTGGTAAAGGAAGCCATGGTCGAAAGATATAATGATACTATAACCTTCAGGGATTTGCTGGAAGAGTGTTTTATAGAGCTGTGCAGGGAACTGGATGTGCCGGTGCCCCTTTGGCTCAAGAAGAATACCAATGAATTCGTCGCCTACAGGAGAACCTTTTTTACCGAGGAGCAGTTTGTGGACAAGGTGGGCTTTAACCGGCTGGAAATCAGGCTTGAGGCCTGAGAGGTCTTCTTCTAAAATTACCGCCGCCACATATAATAGGTAGAGGGGCACTCCTTCCGGAACAGGAAGGGATGTCCCCGGTTTTAATGGGTGCGGAGGTGCTGCTTTTGGAGCTGACCGTAAGAAACCTGACGGCGGCGGGCATATTTGTACTGCTCCTGCTGGCTGCCGTTCAGATTGGCATAGATTATAAAGACGAAACCAGAGCTTATGAAACGGGAAAGAAATCGGGGTACAGTATTTTTGTCGAACTGGAAGACAATCGGCTGTATCTGCTCCAGGACGGAAGATGTATCAAGAAATACCCCGTTGCCTCAGGAAAGGATGGCTGGCCGTCTCCGATAGGCTTTTGGAAAATAGTGAACAAAGGCGACTGGGGAGAGGGCTTTGGGGGACGCTGGATAGGCCTCGATGTGCCCTGGGGGACTTACGGCATCCACGGCACCACAAGGCAGGCTTCCATCGGAAGGTATGCAAGCCATGGCTGCATCCGGATGTACAACAGCCACGTTAAAGAGCTGTATAAGATTGTTCCCGTGGGAACCCCCGTCGTAATCGTGGAAGGGAGCTTCGGCGCTTTTGGGAGGGGTTTTAAGGAATTGCTTCCCGGCGACAGGGGGGCCGATGTGCTGGAGGTCCAGAGGAGGCTGAAGGACCTAGGCTATTATAAAGGCTGGCTGTCGGGCATTTATGAGGATGACCTGAAACTTGCGGTCCATGGATTTCAAAAGAAGAAGGGCCTGAAGGTGAAGAATGGAATAACCGACGAAGACTATTATATGATGGGCTTTAGAAAGTTTGAATAAACCCAAAAATAAGGCGCAATATCCAAGAAGTGTGACATTGGAGGGGAACGCCGGCTGTGTTATGGTTATCTTGAGGGAGTGTATGCATTTGTGCAAATTTTATTGTATAATGATTATGTACACTTTGGAACCGCCATAATAGGCTCAAAGAGGCGATGAAGCCGCATTTTTGGAGACAAGCCATGTTGAGGGATATTTTTTCTTTGAAGGGAATTACAAAAAAGATCATATTGAGCTTTTCAATCCTCATATTTGTAATTCTCGCCGTCCAGCTGGCCGTTTCCTACTATGCCATGCAGACAACGGTCCAGAACATCAATAAGAATTACATTGCTGTAAACATAAAACAAAAAAATGAAAAGCTGAATAAATTCATCAACGAAATCGATTTGTTTTCCAAGACCATCCTATCCAATAAAGAAATACAGAGGCTTCTGGTTGAAGGCAGCGGCAGAGGAAATTCAAGCATTACCAACATCTCCAACGAGATCAGCTATGCCCTGTCCAATACCATCCAGGGGGTAATCCTGATATCTTCCAACGGGACGATATACCAAGATGCCGAGCTTGAAATTGAGGATTATGTAAACTTAAATATCGATATGATAAAAAACAAGGTGAGCAAGAGCCAGGGGGAACTGTGCTTTTTAGGGAGTAAATTCATCAACTACGGGACGACAAAGCATGGAGACTATTTTTTCTTTGCGGCCAGGAAAATAAAAGATATAAATTCCTTTGACGAAATAGGCCTGATGGTCATGGCCATCAGGGAATCGGAGTTGTGGAGCAATTTTGTCATGGATGGTGAAATCGGGGACTACTACCTGGTATCCGGCGAGGGGAATATTGTATCCTGCAGGAATAAGGAGGATATCGGGGGAAGCATCAACCGGCGGCTTGGGAATGCACTGCAAAAGATCAACTGGGGCTCCAGTGACAGTTCCTATGTTTCAGGGGGGCTTGTGGTCAACAAGCTCACCAACGGCATGTCCGGCTGGAATATTGTGAATGTTGTTCCCATAAATGAACTGAACTCCAATTTTTCAAGCCTTCAAAACATCATTATCCTCATGGGAATTGCCGCAATTGTAATATCCATCTATTTATCCATCATCATCTCCCGCAAAATTACCCGCCCCATAAGGGATATGATCGTCTCCATGAAGAGGGTGACGGCGGGGAACCTGAATGTGCAGACGGGAACGGCTTCCACCGGTGACCCGGGGGATGAGCTGAGCGAGCTGAACAATGTTTTCAACCGGATGACCAAGGAACTGCAGTTCCTCCTGGAAAAGGTGTACCAGGACGGGATAAGGGAAAAAGAGGCGGAATTGCGCGCCCTGAGGGCCCAGATCAATCCCCATTTCCTTTACAATACCCTGGACACCATCTACTGGATGCTGATCGAAAAGAGCGATTACGATATTGCCGAGCTGGTGACCAAGCTGGGGGAAATACTGCGGTACAGCATAAAGAAGGGAAGCGCCAATGTGCAGGTAAAGGAGGAGCTTCAGCAGGTTGAGAATTACCTTTTCATACAAAAGGCCAGGTTTGAGGAGAATTTGAGCTATGAGATCCAGGTGGAACCGGAAATCCTGAACAACGAGGTTTTGAGCTTCCTCATACAGCCCTTTGTCGAAAACTCCATAAACCATGGCATCATGCGGTCAAAGGGCTGGGGAAAGGTTGTAATAAAAGGGTATGCCCGGGACGGGCTTATGATTTTTGAGATTATCGACGACGGGTCGGGCATGTCTGGAGAGCAAATAAAGAAGCTATTTGAGGGGAAGGGAGAAAAAAGGTCTACAAACAGCGGTATTGGCATTACCAATGTCCATGAGAGAATAAAATATCTATACGGGGAAGAATACGGCGTGGATATTGAGAGCAGTGAGGGACAGGGTACAAGGATTATTGTAAGGATTCCAACGACGGAGCCAGGGGTGACAAGAAGTGAAACTGAAAATATTGCTGGTTGATGATGAGCCAAAGGTGCTTAAAGGATTGAGGACAATCATTGAAAGAGCCAATGAAGAATGGGAGATCGTGGGGGAGTGCAGGAATGGTCTGGAAGCTCTGGGCGCAATCGAGGAAAGCTGTCCCGATGTGGTTGTGACCGATATTAAAATGCCCTCCATGGATGGATTGGAACTGGTGGAGAGGGTGAAAGACCTGCAGCCGGACTTGAAATTCATTATCCTCAGCGGCTATGCGGACTTTAATTTCGCCCAGCAGGCCATAAGGCTCGATACGGTTGATTATATATTAAAGCCCCCGGATTTTAAGGATATATTAAACAGCATACGGAGAGTGGAGCAGCATAAAAAGGAACTGGAGGCGAAACACCAGAAGGAAGAGGAACTGACCAGCCTTAAGCGGAAGGTGTCGGACCTGGACCGCGAAAGGCTGTTCCACCAATTGCTGTACAATCCCGATACCGGCGTTTTTTCCGAAGAAATGAGAAGCGGGGAAGAGTATGGAATATTCTTTTCGAGGTTTGTACTGTTTCTGATAAAATTGGATGATTTTTCATTTTTTATTTTTGAGAACACCGACGACAAGCTTAAAAAGCTGGCCCACTTCCGGGACAGGGTCCAGAACTCCGTCCGGCAAAGGGGAGGCTGCCTGCTGGATTTATATAATGGCACCTACTGCTGCCTTCTCAGCGTGAAAAACGACAGCCCCGTCTACCTCAAGGGTCTGGCAAGAGAGATTGCGGCGGAATTGGTTCAGAAGGCGGAGGACAGCTTCACCCTTGGGATCAGCAGGGCCTATGACGAGCCCGGACGGCTGAGCACGGCCTTTAAGGAATGCCTCATCATTCTCCGGAACAAGGTGTTTTTTGAAAAGAACAGCATTATCCATATACAGGAGGTCAAAATTGATCCCGATACCCGGGAGTATCCTTTCGAGGTGGAGCATAAGTACATCGAATCCCTGAGGTTCGGCAACCGGGAAAAGTCGTTGTACATATTGAAGAGCCTGGTGGAGAAGGCGGTCCTGTCTTCAAAGCAGGACCCGGTGGTGTTTAAAGGGATTATTATGGAATTCATGATTGCGGTGTCCAAAAGCCTTTCGGAGGATGACAATATTGACCTGTCCGGAGTATTTTCCACCCAGGGTATCTTCAACCGGTTGAATTCCATGGACAACTTCAATGACATCAACCAGCTGCTGATGGATTATACCCAGCAGGTGATCGACTATTTCAACAGCAGGAACAGCCCGGGCTGCAGGAAGATCATCAATGATATAAAGCATTATATCCAGAACAATTATTTCAGCGATATCACGTTGCGCCAGGTCTCCAATGAGTATTTCATGAATGAATCCTATCTGAGCGACCTTTTCAAGCGGGAGACGGGAAGCTCCTTTACCAGTTTCCTGACCCGTGTGAGAATGGAGAAGGCCAAGGCACTTTTGAAGCAGCCGGACCTGAAGACACCGGAAATATCGGAAATGGTGGGCTACGGCAACTCCAGGTATTTTAACAAGATTTTTAAGAAATACTGCGGTTTAACCCCATTCGAGTACAGGGAGAAGGTCTTAAACCATGAATAAAAAATTTTTCCGTCCCATGCTTCATATTATTGCAGCCTCGGTATTCTTCAGTCCGCTGGCAGGCTGCTCCCCGCTGAAGGACAGCAAAGAGAAAGAGAAGCCCGAACCGCCCAGGCAGGTGGTGATGTGGAAGTTCAAATCCAATAAGGAAGACTACATGATCTATGACTGGGTAAAGCAGTGGAATTCAAGCAACCGGGATATCCAGGTGGAATTTGAACTGATCCCCTACAATGATTACCTCACCAATAAGCTTCCGACGGCTTTTGCCACCAACAGCGCCCCGGACGTCTACATGATCTCCGCCGGAGGGTTTATGAAGTATGCCAAGGCGGGTTGCATGCAGCCCCTGGATGAATATATGGACGACAGCCTCAAAAAGGATTTTTATGAGCAAAGCCTCAATGCGGCCATGTATGACGGTAAAATCATGGGACTTCCCATCGAGAGGGAGCCCGTTGCCTTATTCTACAACAAGAACCGGTTGACAGGCAAGGGAGTGGACCCTCCGGCAAACTGGGACGAGCTGGAGGACAGCGTCAAAAAACTGAATTCCGATGGAATGACAGGAATAAATCTGCCATGGCAGCCCAATGACTATCAGAATTTTATCTTTTATTCCTTTCTGATGCAGGCCGGAGGGGTTATCGACGGTGAGACGGGAACCTCAAAGTTCAAAACCTCCGGTCTGAAGGCGTTGAAATTGTGGAGGACCCTTTCAAAATACAATTATAAATCGGAAGCCACCATTCAACTGCCTTCCGATATATATCCCCTGGCCTCCGGGAAGACTTCCATGCAGGTATGCGGCTATTGGGCGGTGAAAATGCTGGAAAGGTATTATCCCGATTTCGAGTATGGGGCGATCCCCATACCCGGTCCGGCAGACGGCATTGATACAAGCGTTTACGGAGGCTGGTTCCAGGTTGTGAACCCAAACCGTAAAAATGTGGATGCCGCGGCCGAGTTTACGGTCTGGATGTGGGGAAAAGAGACGGTGAGGCCTTTGCAGTGGTGTACCGAGGCCAGCTCCAAGTTCCCCGCAAGAAAGTCCGTTGTTGCGGGGAGCCAGGAAAAGGCTTTCAGCTCACCGGTAAGTGAAATGTTCAAGACCCGCATACTGCCTAACGCCATTCCCGAGCCCAGGTACCCGGTGGAGATGTCCAATATCGTCAGCCGGAGCATACAGGAAGCCATGTTTACCGATAAAAGCATCGAAGACATCGCAAATTCCGCCGACAAGGAGATAAACCAGTACCTGAAGGCAAACGGGCTTGTGTTTTAGCTTACTTCCACTCCCACTGGAATTGCTCCTCATCAATGGGAAGCCTGTCCTTCACCGGAAGCATGGGCCTGAACTTTTTGTGGGGTTCCGTCTGGTACCAGTAGGCGGTGCTTGACCAGTCATCGGACCGGTGGTTGTTGTGCCCGTGCTCGATTGTCACCTTGATGGATTTCTCAAACATGACGGGGTCCTGGATGTGATACCTGTAATAGCTGATCTTGCCCTTCCAGTTGTCCCTTCCCCCCAGGATGATGCCGTGGTAGGGGGCGTTATATTCCTGCTGGGGGCACCAGGCGGTGTTGAAGTAGTCCTCCGTACCGGTGCCGTGCAGGGTGGGGGGCCATTTTTCGCCGTCGATGAAGATCATGTCGTCCCCTTCACCGGGCCAATCCCATTTTGCGGTGTCCCGGAGATTGTGGATGTTGACGTTGCAGCCCACGTAGTGGCCTTTGCCTTCCGCTTCAAGGAGCACATAGTTCCCGTCGCCGGTGGTGTTTTTGCCTTCAAAGCACCATTCCCTGTTGGTCATGCTTCCCTGTTCCACACCTTTGGTGGGGTTTTCCCTGTTCCAGGCGGCATGGAACCTCAGCATACCGTCAGGAAGTGCTGCGTATTCCTCATAATCAATGTAGAAATAAAAGATGGTTTGCCCATCGCATTCATTGACAATTTCAATTCTGGCGCCTTCGGAGAAAGGCATGGGGAACCAGCAATTCAAGGCCTTTCCGTCCTGAGGGCTCATCTGCAGCGGTGCGGAGACAAAATTCCGGCACTGGGCATGCCCCATGCCGAAGAAGTCGCCGATGGGAGCTTCCACGCTGGGATTTTCCTCGTTGTCCCAGTACATTCTGAGAATTATTTTCCGTAAATAGTTCTTTTCCTCGATGAAATTTTCACCCGCGATGGTGCACCATATATGGGTAATACAGCCTGCTCCTTTGATATCGGCGATGGTCCTGGTTTCTCCGGGCTCGATATACAGCCTGTCGTCGTTGCCCCCTGTCCTGTCAAAGCTGGACAAGCGCTTCCTTGCAGCATTTCTGGCAAAAGCGATGGTAGAGAGGGAAGCGGTGGGATAATTTGCAGAATTCATAAATTCAATCCTCCTATTGTTTCGTGCTGCCTCTACTTTACCACTCAAACCGGCGGCTGCATAAACCCTTAATTTTGGTTTTGGTTCACTTTTTTTGGCAGATTGGCGGGAGTCCGGCTGAAAAAACCAAAAAAAAGCCTACAAAGCCAAGAATACATGCACCGGTGTCCGGAGCCGGAGGAATTATAATTGTTTTATAGGCCGGGGAGGGGGAAAGAGCATGAGAACGGGTTTGCGGAGAGAGCCCGGGAGAACTTATAAAATACGGTATCTGCTGATCACCAGCATTTCCGTACTGGTGGTCCTGATAACCCTGTCGGTGGGAGCGGTGACCTTCGCAGGCATAAAAAGCATCTTTGCCAACAACATGTTTGGGTACATCGATGAGACCACCAGCAAAACCATGGAGGGAATCGATAAGTTCCTGCAGGAAATCGATACCCTCATCCTCTATGTATTTCAGGACAGGGAAATATGCGAGGAGCTGACCAGGACCAGTGAAGGAGAGGATATCAGCCATGCCCGCCGGCTGCTCATCGAGAACAGACTGAACAGCTACAAAATGCCCTTCCTCAACAGGTACAAATCCATCTGGCTCAGCACAAACCGTCCGAATCTGAGCATCGGTGTAAATGAGACCGCAAATTCCTTCAACCCTGAGACTTACGGGACACTGATGGAACAGTTTGTGGCCGAGAGCAGGGAATCGGTGTTCGGCAGGACCGTGTGGACGGGAATATACGACATTGAAACCAATAAGGACATTGCCAGCGGGGATTTTGTCTATGGGGACAAGATCACAAACAAATCCATCTTTGCCCTGAAAACCATCAAGAACCTGGATACCTTCAAAAGTATCGGAACCCTGGTGGTAGAAGTGGAAGGGAGTCTCTTGAAGTCTATCGTGGAAAACAGCATCTCCATCGAAAACGACGGGGTAATCCTGATGGAGCCCACGGGAAAAATTATTTTCAGCAGCAATCCCGCCCTGACTGAACAAAGCTTTGTTGAACAGGTGGGAGGGGAAAACTATCGCAGCATCATCGGCAGCAAAAGCGGGCACCGGATTGTCAACGGCAAGGTCTACTCCTACAGCGACTCCGATTATTCCAACTGGAAGCTTGTCAGCATTTTCCCCCTGGACAACATCAACCGGGATATTTCCAAAACCCAGCGGATCATCCTGCTTGTGTCCGTCATAGGCGTACTCATGGGGATTTTCATATCCGTCCTCATTTCCCTCCAGATTGAAAGGCCCATAAAGAAGCTGGTAAGAAAAATGGAAAAGGTAAATATGGAACAACTGGACGCCCCCATGGAAATCAACACAAACGTGGGAGAAATTGCTTTCCTCAACAGGGGAATGATGGACATGTTCGAAAGGATAAAACAGCTGATCCGTGATATCATCCTGCGCCAGGAAAAGGAGAAGGAGCTGGAAATCAAAGTACTGCAGCTCCAGATCAACCCCCACTTTCTGTATAATACGCTGGATACGCTGCAGTGGCACATGGTGATGAAGGGGCAGGAGGAGATTGCCGGGGGAGTCCTGGCCTTAAGCAACCTGCTGCGCTACAGCATCAGCGGAGGCAACGGGATCGCCACGGTTGAGGCCGAACTGAAGCAACTGGAGAATTACCTCTCCATACAGCAGCTGCGCTTTGGAAACCGCTTTACCGTTAACATTGCGGTGGAGAAGGAAATCATGAAGAATTCCATCCCCAAGCTCACCTTGCAGCCCATCATTGAAAATGCCATCAACCACGGCCTGAAGGGAAAAAACAACTACGGAAGGCTTGAAATCCTCGGCAGGCGGGAGGGAGAAGAAATACTCCTGACGGTAAAGGATGACGGCATAGGGATAAGGGAGGAAGACCTGAAAAAAATAAGGGACCGTGAATATACTTCCGGCGGAACCGGCCTGGGCATAAAAAATGTAAGCGACAGGATCGCCCTGCAGCTTGGACGGGTCGACGCCATCAGCATTGAAAGCTCCTATGGCACCGGAACCACCGTTTATATAAGGCTTCCCAAAAATGAAAGGAGCGATTTATCCAATGGGCAATCTGAGGATTCTGATCGTTGAAGACGAACCCATCGTAGCGGCGGGGCTGTGCGCCGTAATAAGCGCCCACGATTCCGGCTGGAAGGTGGTGGGCACCGCCGACAACGGGAGGAGAGGGCTGGCGCTTGCAACGGAGCTCAAGCCGGATATCGTCCTGACGGACATCCGGATGCCCTACATTGACGGACTCAAGCTCAGTGAGAGGATACGGCAGCAGGATAAGGACGTGATCATCATCATTCTCACCGCCCATGCGGACTTCAACTACGCCCAGCATGCCATAAAATTCAGTGTTTTTGATTATATCCTGAAGCCTTCAAGCCCCAGGGAGATCCTGGGAATCATTAAAAAGGCGGAGGCTTCCCTGGCGGAAAATGCGAAAGCCCTTAAAGGGAAATTTTATGGGAGCGGGGCGGAGACTTCCGGGCATGGTATAAATAACGAATTGATATGCCATCCCGGGTTTATGGAGTGTATCAAGGCAAAGGATACGGAAAAGCTGCAGGACCTCTTTTTTGGGTTGACGGAAGCCGAAGGGCTGTGGGGCATGAATGCCGTCAAAGCGGTAAAAGCCGTTGAAGTCCTTTTGCAGGCCCTGAACGGCAGGCTGCGGGAGGAGAGCATGCTGTCCCTTGACCGGTATCTGAGCTTGAGAGCCGGGCTGATGAAAATCTATGAAACAAAATCCATCGAGGAATTGAAAAATTATTCGGCGGATTTCCTGGAGCGGGCGGTTTTATCCGCAAAGCCCGGCTGCGGCTGCAACCTCACCGTCAAAAAGGCCCTGGAGTATGTGGACGAAAGCCTGTCCACGGATATTTCGCTTAAAGCTGCCGCCGAAAAGATGTACCTGAATTATTTCTATTTCAGTCAGCTGTTCAAGAAAGAAACGGGAATGACTTTTTCCGATTATTTGCTTCTGGTCCGCATGGAAAGGGCAAAGGAATTTCTTAAGGACCTGAAATTTAAAACCTACGAGGTGGCCTGCAAGGTAGGCTACGTGAATACAAAGCATTTCAGCAAAAGCTTCAGAAGGGCCTATGGCCTCTATCCCTCCGAATACAGGAGCATGTATGCCGGATGAATCAAAAATTCTTAAAAAAGGATACCGTATATTAAATCCGTATACCTTAAAGCCTGTCCGGGTCAAGAACCCCCAAATTCCGGGAGTAATTACAAAACCGGGTCAATTTATTTAATTCCCGGGCCCCCATATACTGAAAAGGTGCTTGAGAGATGACTCAATTAAAAAATTTATTGGGGAGGCTGTAAAAATGACAAAGGTTGCCAAAGGGTTGTGCCTGATGCTGGCTGTTTGCCTTGCATTATCCGTAACGGCATGCGGTACCGCATCGAAGGAGGCTGCGGAAAAGCCGGCGGCGGTAGAGGACTCCAAGACGGAAACGGCCCCGGCGGAAAAGCCGGATGCCGCTAAAGCGGGCGATGCAAAGCTGAAATTCTGGATGCCGGCATCGGATCCCGCCATGCCGAAGTACGTGGCGGAAATCAAAGGGGATATGGATGTTGAATTTACCGCGGTTCCTTACAATGAGTACGAAAGAAGGCTCCGTATAGCGATTGCGGGAGGAAAGGCCCCCGACATCATCGGTATTGACGGGCCCAACATGGCCAGCTATGCCGACGGAGGCTCCATCATTGCGCTGGATGAGTACTGGGATAAAGCCGACCTGGCGGATTTCCCCGAGGGTGTTATCAAGTCGGTGCAGTACCAGGGGAAAATTTATGCCATGCCGCTGCAGGAAACGGGCACCGTCCTGTTTTACAACAAGAAGCTGTTTGCAGAAGCGGGGATCACTCCTCCGGCAACCATTGATAGCGCCTGGTCCTTTGAACAGTACTATGAAAACGCAAAGAAGGTTACCAGGAAGGACGCGGGAGGAAAAACACTGGTATACGGCACCCAGCCCTGTATGGATCCCCCCAGCGCAGTCCATGAGGGCATGACCTACAATTACCTCATGTATCTGACGGCTGCCGGAGGCAAAGCGGTCAGCGATGACGGAAAAACCGCCACCGGCTTTTTTGACAGCGAGGCCACGAAGAAAGTGATGAAGCTCATGGCAGACCTGCACAAAGAGGGCATCGCGCCCAAGCAGGTGATTCCCGACGGTTTCCAGACGGGCAAGATCGCTTCTGTGGTCACAGGCCCCTGGATGATCGGAACCTATGACAAGTTCAAGGACCTTGAATGGGGAACAGCCCCCATGGCAAGGGATAAAACCTATGGTGCGGGCCTGGGAAGCTGGGAGGTATCCATCACCAGCCAGAGCAAAAATCCCGACCTGGCGTGGAAATTTGTCAGCAAGCTGGGGGGCAAGGACACGGTGGGCAAATACTGTGAGGCCATCAACAACCTGCCCGTCAGAAAGTCGGTAACCGTCTCCTTTGGGGACAAGGAGCCCTATAAAACCGTATCCGAGGGAATTGCCAAGTATGGCACGGCAAGACCTGCCCTTGCGACCTATCCCCAGGTATCGGAATTGATTACCCAGGCCTTTAATGCGGTGGCCTACGGGGAAGATATCGACGCGGTGGTGAAGAAATATACCGAGTCCATTAACAAGGTATTGAGCAAAAACTGATGGGATCCAAAATTGGGGAGGGTGGAGGTTCCACCCTCCGATGCCTTGAACAGGGGGAAGACTTCATGCAGGCAGTACAACGAAAAAGCATTATCAATAGGTCCAATGAGGCCAACATCTTCGGATATTTATTTATCCTGCCGGCCCTGGCCTTTATCGGACTGTTCCTGGTGTATCCGGCAATTCAACTGTTCCAGTACAGCGTCAGCGACATCACGTTTTTCTCCCAAAGCTACAAATATGTGGGGAGTGAGAACTTTACCGGGATTCTGGGGGATTCGGACTTCATGAAATCCCTGTTCAACTCCTTCTATTTCGCTTTAGTGGTGGTGCCGGTACAGAGCGGGATCGCCCTGATTCTGGCCTTCCTTTTGTCGAAGGTTTCAAAAGGGGCCTCCGTCTTCAGGACGCTCTATTTTTTTCCCGTCGTCACCTCCATGTCTCTGGTGGCATGGGTGTGGAAATTCATGTACCAGCCGGATTTCGGATTGGTCAATTCCATCTTCGAAAAACTGGGCATAGGCTCCCAGGGGCTTCTGGGAGATGCGGGCCAGGCCTTCAACTGTATCATCCTCACCTGTATATGGAAATCCTTCGGGTGGTATATGGTCATCTTTTTTATCGGTATTCTGGGCATTCCCCGGGAATTGTACGAATCGGGAATGATTGACGGGACCACCCCCTTCAAGGAATTTCTGTTCATAACCCTGCCCCTGCTGAGGCGCACCATGCTCCTGGTCATCATCATGACAACCATGGATGCGTTAAAGATCTTCACGCCCGTCTTCATTATGACGGATGGCTCGGGAGGGCCCCTGAACAGCACCAATGTGGTGATCAACTATGTATACAACACCGCTTTTAAGGGTGGGCAGCTGGGCTATGCGTCTTCCGCCGCCGTGGTTGTTTTTTTGATCATCCTTCTGATAAGCGCGGTACAGTTTAAGCTTTTGAACCGGGAAGACTGAATAAAAGGAATGAGGCATATGATGATACACAGGGCTGCTAAAAGGAAAAGAAATATTTTTACACCCCTTTTCTATTACATAATACTGGTTTTGGTGGGTATACTGGTGATCGTCCCCTTTTTATGGGTCATCGGCAATTCCTTCAAAGGGAGAACGGAATTGAACCGGTTTACGGAACTGGGACTTTATACTTTTTTGCCGGAAAGCTTTGTATTGGACAACTACCGGAGGCTTTTTTCCAGTGAAGAGGTCCAGATAAGCTTTTTAAAGGTATTCTACAACACCGTGTATGTGGGGTTGGTGGCGGTGGCCGTGAACCTGTTTGTGAACTCCCTGGCGGCATACAGCTTTGCACGGATTAAGTTTTTCGCAAGGAATACGGTTTTTCTGCTGATTCTCTTCCTGCTCATCATCCCGGCGGACATACTGCTTCTGCCCCAGTACAAGCTGATAAAGGACATGGGGCTGCTGGACACCCTGACGGCGGTGGTGCTCCCTGCCGTAGCCAATCCTTTCATGATTTTCTTTCTGAGGCAGTTCTTCCTGGAAATCCCCAAGGACCTGGAAGATGCCGCCACCATCGACGGGTGCGGCAGATGGAGGATATTTTACAGGGTGATGCTTCCCCTGGTCAAAGGGCCCGTTTTCACCGTTTCCATTCTGGTTTTCCTTACCCAGTGGGATAATTATATCTGGCCCACCACCATCATTTCCGGATTGGACAAATACGTGCTGCAGATGGCCATTGCCTTTCTGGCAATCGCACAGTATGAAACGGATTTCGGTGCGATGTATGCGGGAGCCGTACTTTCCATCATTCCCATCATCTTGCTGTTCATATCCATCCAGAAGCATTACGTGGAGAACATGGCCACTTCCGGCATTAAAGGGTAGCGCCCCTCAATCGATTGGAGGACTATTTTGAATAAGGAAATGAAAATATTTATGCATTCCGAGGACATGGCTTTTGTGGCGGGAATTGCGGTAGAAAGCCTCGGAAAATACCTTCCCCGGATCACCCGCAGAAGTGTTTCCCCCGGGGTCATCGCTTATACCTTTTCCTTCGAGCTTTCGGAGGAGGTGGCGCAGGATGACTGGAAGGCGGAACTTTCGCCTTCCTTCCTGCCGGATTTTCACTGGGCTCCCCACCTGACCCCCACGGACGGGCATATTGTCGACCAGCACAGCTTCCGTTCACCGGCGCTAATCGCAACGGATGCAAACAGGGGAATCGTTCTCATTCCGGACCTGGATATCCTGTCCGGGGAAGTACCCGTGAGATGGTACCTGGATATGGATGCAACAAACAACAAGCTGGTTCTCGGTATGAGCAACTATTCCGTAAAAGAGCATGTCCTGTATACCCGGGCAAAAGGAGCCAGATATCCCGCGGGGAAACTGGAGATAGGATTTTACCTGCTCCTCCTCCAGGAGGAAGAAAGCCTGTGGAATCCCTGGCGCACCGCCCTGCAATTTCTGTGGGAGAACTGGGGAGGAAAGCTGTACCGGCAGGGAGAGCCGGTGGGTGTTCCTCTAATGCGCTACGTGGACCATGCCTACCGGTGGGCCTTTGAAAAATGGGGAGACGTAGTGTGGCAGGAATTTGAGCTTGAAGGCGAAACGGTGGGGGCAACGGTATTTATCGTCAATGTGACCCAATCTCCCGGCTACGGGGGACCGGCAGAGGAGAGGGAGTTCCGGTCCATATGGAATCAGGCCTGGTTTTCCTCCCTGCGCACCGCCCATGGGATGTACCGGTACGGAGAGCTTACAGGGAACCCTGTGCTGAAGGACAGGGCGCGCATGGTAAAAGAGCTCGCCCTGGCTGCTCCCGTCAATAAAGGCTTCTTTCCGGCGGTCATTGCCACGGAAATGGAAACCCTGGAGGCAGGGGGGCGGAAATTGAACAGGTCCAGAGGATGGAAGCACTACTACTGGGGCAATTCCAACCGGAATCCCTTTACGAAAGACCCCAGGCTGTCCCCCTACCATGTGGCGGACATGAGCTATACCGCTTTGCTGATGCTCCGGTGGCATGAAGAGCTGGAGCAGGACGGGAGGCTGGTGGAATACGCATGGGCATATGGAGATTCCCTGGTAAAGCTTCAGAGCGGCCGGGGCTTTTTCCCCGCATGGCTTGACAGGGAAACGCTGATGCCCATGGGGGTTCTGGAGGATTCGCCGGAATCGTCCCTTTCGGTGACCTTCCTGCTGAAGCTGTATGAAACGTCGGGAGATGGAAAGTACCTTCGGGCAGCGCTAAAAGCCATGGAAGCCATATGCGGTGAAATCATACCCGAAGGAAGGTGGGAGGATTTTGAGACCTATTGGTCCTGCTGCACCTATGGACAGGAGGAGCTGCCGGGAAAGAAGGTCAAAAGGAACAACATGTACAAGCAGTGCAACCTGTCGATGTTCTGGACGGCCGAAGCGCTGTGGTGCTGCTATAAGGCAACGGGAGAAGAAAGGTACTTGAAATACGGCCAGCGGTGCCTTGACGAAATGCTGATGACCCAGGCCTCCTGGCAGCCGCCCTATTTGTTTGTGAATGTGCTGGGGGGCTTCGGTGTCATGAATTGCGACGGGGAGTGGAACGATGCCAGGCAAAGCCTGTTTGCCGGCCTGGTCCTCCGGTATGGAAGGGAACTGGGCAGAGAGGAATACATTGAAAGGGGAATGGCCGCCATGAAGGCCTCCTTTGCCCTGATGTACTGTCCCGAGAACAAAAAGGCGCGGGAACAATGGGAAAGCAAATGGCCCTTTTTCAGCTCCGCGGATTACGGCTTCATGATGGAGAACTATGGGCACGAAGGCGCGGCCGAGGATTCGGGAGTAGGGATGGGAGAATTTACGATTTTTGATTGGGGTGCAGGCGGGGCATGTGAAAGCTACCTGCGGATATTGCAGGATTTCCGTGAGCTGGCAGGTGAACACGGGATTTTGTGATGTGCAAGGGTACTGTTTGCCGGTAATATGAGGAGTGTCGAAAGGAGACCATGCGAGGAGCATGGGTCTCCTTTTTTAATCCGATTTTAATCCGACGGGCGTTGCAAATCCAAAAAAACTTCCCACAAACCAAAACTTGTTACATTATGTGAAAACCCTCCCGGAACTATAATTAACCTGTAAATAGGAAAGCACCCGTCAAAAAGGAATATTCCATGAGAAATCATAGGGTATGCGGAGTGCGGCCTACCACTATTTAAGGAGGATGAAATGATGAAGGAAAGAAAAATCATGAGGCTAATGTGTCTGACCCTGGCATTGGTATTCGCGCTGAGCCTTGCCGGTTGTGGAAGCGGCAGCTCCAAGCCCGCTGCAACGGAAGAATCCAAGCAGGCCGAAGAGCCCAAAAAAACGGAAGAGGCGGCGAAACCCGCTGAAAAAGCAGAGCTTACATTCTGGACCTTCCATACCAATTATGAAAAGGAATTTATGGCTTCCCTTCCCGAAGAGTACAAAAAGGTAAATCCCAATGTGGAAGTGAAATATGAAAACATTCCAGAAGCCGAATACATGAGTTCAAAGCTTACAACAGCTTTTGCAGCCAATGCGGGCCCCGACGTATTCGTCATGAGCCCCGGTGACTTCCTCAAATACGCAAACAGCGGGCTGGCCATGGACCTGACTCCTTACTATACCGACAAAATCAAGGATGACTTCCTGAAGAGTTCCCTGGACGCTATTACGGTAAATGGCAAGATGGTGGCAATTCCCTTTGAAGTGGAGCTGCTGGGCCTTTACTACAATATCGACCTGCTGAAGGCTGCCGGAGTGGAACCTCCGAAGACATGGAACGAGCTCATCGACGCAACAAAGAAGCTTACCAAGGGCAAGGTTGCAGGCTTGACCGTCGAACCTAACAAAGGCTACTACCAGAACTTTACCTGGTACCCCTTCCTCTGGCAGGGCGGCGGAAAAGTACTGGACGAAGCCGCCAAAAAAGGAACCTTTGAAGGCGCCGCAGTTGAGAATTCCCTCAAACTGTGGGGCGACCTGGTGAAGGCTGGCGCACCGTCCAAGATCACCGTTCCCGGCACATGGGAGATCGCACCTCTGGGCGGTGGACAGACAGCCATGCAGATCTGCGGTACATGGGCAATCGCCGCGCTGGAAAAAGACTATGCAAAGAGCAACATCGGCCTGGTGCCGCTGCCCCTTCCTGAAGGAGGAAAGGCTGCCACCTGTGCGGGAGGATGGAAAATGATGGTCAACGGCAAGAGCAAGTACGCCGATGCCGCAGCCAAGTTCGCCATGTGGGCCTTTGCAGAGGATATAAACCTTCCGTTGAAATGGTGCACGGAGGTCAAGTTCGCCTACTCCCCGAGAAAATCCGTTGTTGAAGCCGGAAAGGCCGTTTATGACAAAGGCTTGAGAAAGGTGTTCACCGAGCAGATTTATGATTCCGCCGTCGGAGAACCGAGATATCCCTCTGAAATCGTGAACGCAGTGGGTGATGCTCTGCAGGAGGTCATGTTCAAGAATACCGATCCTGCGGCGGCGGCCAAAAAGGCCAACGATAGGATCAACGAATTCCTGAAGTCCTACCAGGGTTCAATGTAAAAGAACAATCACGCAAGGTTTTGAATTTATGCAGTGTATTCCGCTCCATGCCAACGTGGGGCGGAATATGCCAAGAATCAGACAGGAGAGATATGCATGACAGGAGAAGTATCAAATTATCCCATGCAGAAAAAGAGCTTTTTACAGAGCAGGAAGGCCAAAGAAAACATTTTTGCTTATCTGATGCTTGCACCGGATATCATCGGTTTGGCGGTTTTTATTTTTCTTCCCATCCTGATAGCCTTTTATGTAAGCCTGCATGACTGGAATGCCCTGGAGCCCATGAGGTTCATCGGAATAAAAAATTATGTGACCCTCATGGCCGATGAACAGTGGTGGACTTCCGTTTTGACCACCTTCATTTACGCGTTGATGTTCGTACCTCTGGTATTCGGCGCCTCAATGCTGCTGGCAGTGTTCATCAATTCAATCCCGGGCAAGGCCCAGGAATTTTTCAGGACGGTATACTTTGTGCCATATTCCGTGTCCACCGTCGTGGCGGCCATCATGTGGATGTTCATGCTGGATGAGAGAAGCGGCTATGTTAACAACATTATAAATGTATTGGGAATTCCCCACCAGTCCTTCCTGGGGGACCCGAACCAGGCCTTGTTTTGCATTGCGGTCATATCGGCCTGGATGCTGATCGGCTACTATGCCATCGTTTTCCTTGCGGCCCTCAAGGATATACCCGCCAGCTACTATGAAGCGGCCAGGCTTGACGGCGCAAACGGTTTTCAGATTTTCAAAAGCATCACCTTTCCCCTGCTCCGGGAGGTGAGCACCTTTGTATTGGTAGTTACCACCATCGCATCCTTCCAGGTTTTCGACCAGATCAAGATCATCACAAACGGCGGACCTGCACAGGCTACAAATGTTTCGGTGTTTTACATTTACACAAACTCCTTTGAATACATGAAACTCGGGTATTCTTCAGCCCTGGCCTTTGTGCTGTTCATCATCATTTTCACACTCAGCTTGTTCCAGCTGAAATTAACAAAGGGGAGTTCAAATGAGTACTGATATAGGTATTTTAAAAAACAAACAGACCGTATACTGGGGGAAGGTGGTCTGTGCCGTTGTCATCGGCGTGCTGCTGCTGCTGCCCATCTATATGATGTTTGTGTCGTCCTTGAAGCCCAGTGCCGATGTCTATGATCTGAGGCTCATTCCGAAAGAAATATCCTTTGACGGGTACATCTTCACCCTGCAGGAGGATTTTATAAGGTATTTCATAAATTCACTGTTCATATCCTCTACCGTCACCATTGTTGCCCTGGTTTTTCACGCAATGGCGGGTTATTCCCTCGCGCGGTTGAACTTTGCCGGCAAGAAGTTTGTCTTCTTATGGATTGTCAGCACTCTGATGGTTCCCTTTTCGGTGATCATGATCCCGCTGTTTATTCTCGTGAAACAGCTGGGCTGGCTGAACACTTTTCAGGGAGTGATCATTCCGGCCATACCCCACGCCTATGGAATATTTCTCTTCCGGCAGTTTTTCCTCACCATGCCCAAGGATCTGGAAGAGGCGGCCACCATTGACGGATGCTCTCCCTTTGGAATCTTCGCCAGGATTTTTGTACCCCTGTCCAAATCCATCAGCATTACGCTGGCGGTCGCATTCTTCATTGCAAACTGGAACAATTACCTCTGGCCGCTGATTGTCAGCCAGAAGCAGGAAATGTGGGTTTTGCAGGTGGCAATCGCGAATTTTGTAGGCAGAAACGGGGCAAGATGGGATGCGGTAATGGCTGCGGGAGTTATCACGGTGGTCCCCACCATCATCATGTTCTTTGTACTCCAGAAATACCTGGTGGAAGGCATCAAGATGAGCGGCATCAAATAAACCGGCACCACACAAGTAAATATCGTCACAAACCAAAAAGGCAAGCATTCTTAAAAGTGCTTGCCTTTTAATTTGGAGGCGGATATTTTCATTTGTGCAATTATTGCTATAATTAGATTGTAGCCTGGAATTTCCGGGTAAATATCCTTTCCAACCGGTAACAGTGCGAATAATTTATTAACCTTGGGTGGATACAATGGAGCAAAATCTTAGA
The DNA here is from genome assembly GCA_023424965.1 of Bacillota bacterium. GTDB lineage: Bacteria > Bacillota > Clostridia > Acetivibrionales > JAFADI01 > JAFADI01. The sequence continues at coordinate 27,857 of JAFADI010000046.1, read as the reverse complement.
GTGCTGATTGTTGAAGATTCTGAATCTGATAGGGAACGCATACTCCTGGAGCTGAAGAAAACATGGCAACGCGTGGAATATGTGTACGCCGATTCCCGGAGTTCCCTGGAGCGGGCTTTGAAATCAGGGCCCTGGGATGTGGTTCTGTGTTCCTATGTCCTTCCTGGTTTAAGCTGTCTTCAAGTGCTGGAGCTCATGAAGAGTTATGATGAGTACCTGCCTTTTATTCTTTTATCCGGGCCCATCGGAGAAGAGCAGGTGGCGGAGCTTATGAAAAAGGGCTGCCACAACTGTGTGATGAAGCATAACCTTAAACGGCTCGGCGGTGTCATCGAAAGAGAAATTCATGAAATGTCCCTGAACAGGGAAAGCAGAAAAGAGCAGGACAAGTACAAACCCCTGTTCCTGGAAATGAAAAAGGCAAAAGAGCATGCCGAGAGGGCCAACAGGTTCAAAAGCGAGTTTCTTGCAAACATGAGCCATGAAATCAGGACTCCCCTTAACGGCATTATCGGGATGACGGATTTGACCCTGCTGTCTGAAATAGGAGAGGATCAGAGGGAAAACCTGAAAATTGTGAAATCCTGTGCCAAATCGCTGCTGCGGGTCATCAACGACATTCTGGATTTTTCCAGGCTTGAAGCGGGAAAGCTGGAGCTGGAGTTCATGGCCTTCAATCTGAACGAATTAATCAGTGAGATAATTAAAGCCCACTCCGTAAGGGCGGAAGAAAAGAATCTGGAGCTTTTATATACGCTGCAACCCGATGTACCGGTCTATTTGATCGGAGACCCGGGAAGGCTGCAGCAAATTCTCAACAACCTTGTTTCCAACGCCATAAAATTTACCGAAAGAGGCAGCGTGGAGGTGGTAATCAAGGTACGAAAAGACGGCAAGGAGGAAATCCAGCTTCAATTTCTGGTCAAGGACACGGGAATAGGGATAGGGCAGGAGGGAATCGGCAGGATTTTTGAAAGCTTCAGCCAGGTCAACAGCTCCTACAGCAGAAAATATGGAGGGGCCGGGCTGGGACTTGCCATCTCAAAAAAGCTGGTGGAGCTTATGGCGGGGGAAATATGGGTGGAAAGCTCCATTGGAAAAGGAAGTATCTTTGCAGTGGTTTTAAGCTTCCGTAAATCTTTACAGGCCTTCAGTGAAATGGCAATAAGCCGGTCTGTTTATGATTTTAAACGGAAAATCAGTGTCCTGCTGGTGGAAGACGATGAAACCAACGTGATGGTTCTATCCAATATGCTTAAAGGGATCTGCAGGCTGGTAGAGGTGGCCTGTGACGGAAAAGAAGCGGTACAAAAGCTGGAAAACGGACAATATGACGTAATCCTCATGGATATTCAAATGCCGGTAATGGATGGAATTACCGCCACCAACCACATAAGGCTTAAGGAAAAAGCCGGGACAAGAAAGACCCCTGTCATTGCCGTAACGGCCTATGCGCTGAAGGGAGACCGGGAAAGGTTCCTGGCCATGGGAATGGATGAGTATATCGCAAAACCCATACAAACCAACGAGTTATACGAAAAATTATGGCGGATGACCCAGACCTCCGGGAGGGAGAAAGGCACGGAAGAACCGCAGTATGATGCCGGGGAAAAGGCTCCGGCCATGGAAGCTCTGAACATAAACATAAAAAATGATAAAATCGCCATGAAAGAAATTGCAAACGAGCTTTCATACATGGAGCAGGCGGCGGAGGCCGGGGACCTGAACGGTATTGAAAGAGCCGCCCACTATATCCGGGAGCTGGCGGCCGGGTTTAACCTGGTAGATTTGAAAAATATGGCCTTCAAAATCGAATTTGCTGCCAGGAGAAGAAGCCTTGAAGAGGCAAAAGCACTTCTGGAGAAATTCAAAAGGGAAATTGAAGGACTATAAAACGACATGAAAATGGCTATAAAATTATTTATTGACATGAACTGCCATTTTAATATACAATAGCCCTGTTGGTTGGCGACTGCTAACCTTTGTGGAGCATTGTATGAAGGATTATTTCCCCCGGAAAGAAAGAATAGTAATTAGTGCCATTGATATAATTGACGAAATGGGTCTTCACGAGCTTTCCCTCCGAGAGCTTGCCAGGCGGCAGGGCATCAGTGACGCCGCTCTGTACAGGCATTACGAAAGCAAGGAAGCCATTATCCTTGCCGTGTTGGATTATTATTCCCGGTATGACGAGCACATTGCGGAATCGGTACTCAACCGCGGCATGCCGCCGGGTGAGGGCATTTTGTTCTTTGTAAATTCTATTGTGGAGGCGTATGAAAGCTATCCCGCGCTCACATCCATTGTATATTCCCTGGAGGTGCTTACCAGGGAGGACGCGGCTGTCAGCAAAGTAAAGGACATATTCCGGTTCCGCTCGGGCTTTATTACCCGCCTGGTGGAACAGGGACAGGAGCAGGGAAGCATTACCGATAAAATAAGCTGTGAGGACCTGGCGGATATGATCCTTGGCGTCAAAAGGGTGGTAACGCTCAAGTGGAGAATGGAGAAGTACGGTTTTTCACTGAAGCAGAGGATCATTTCGGCGGTGGAAGCTTTACTGGGCTTTTGCTAGGAACCGGTATTGACAAAAAAATTATATGGTGGGTGTTTATGAAGAAGAAGCTTATTTCCCTATTGAACTGTAAACCTGGCGATGTACTGGCGAATGATGTGGTGAACGATCTGGGAGCTGCATTTATTTTGAAGAACACGACCATCACCCAGTATATAAAAGAAAAGCTTTCTGAAATCGGGATAAACGAAATCTGGGTATACCAGCGCCAGGAAAAAAGCCAGACCTCTCCGGATTCGGTTTTAGAGGATCTGAAAGTCCAGTATAGTGAGAATGTGAGCCTCATAAAAGAAGTTCTTACGGACCTGTCGGCAGGTAAAGGCTTCAATAAGGTTGAAATGAGTAAAATCGTGTCCTCCATATCCACAACAGCCAAAAATACCCGGTCAATCATTGGCTGTCTTAACGACATGCGGTATTTCGACGACTATACTTACAGGCATTCCGTAAACGTTGCCTTCTACTCCATGCTTATTGCCGTATGGATGGGTATGGCGGAAGAAGAGGTAAAGCAGGTCATACAAGCCGGACTGCTTCACGATGTGGGAAAAATGCGCGTCCCCAATGAGGTTTTAAATAAAAAGGGGCCCCTGACCCGCGAAGAATTTGAAGTGATCAAGAAACATCCTCTTTATGGATATTACATGCTGGAAAAGATCACCGACATGGGCCAGGACGTGAAAGAAAGCGTATTAATGCACCATGAAAGGATCGACGGTTCGGGCTATCCATCCGGGCGGTCGGGCGACAGCCTCAGCCGTAGTGCAAAAATTGTCTCTGTGGCGGATGTATTTGACGCTATAACCTCCGACAGAATTTACAAGAAAAGGGCCACTCCCTTTGAAGCTTTTGAAATATTTAAGACCACAGGCCTTGGGTCCCTGGACAGTGACATCATCAACCTGTTCATAAACAATATTGCACCCTATTATACGGGCTTGAAGGTACTGCTCAATTCACAGAACGTAGGGGAAATCGTCTATATTCCTCCCCATGACGTCACTTCGCCGGTAGTCATGACAAACGGAGACTATCTGGATCTTTCAAGAACAAAGGAAATCAAGATTGAAAGCATACTGTAGCCAGGCCGGCCTCATAAACTTGAGGATTTTCTCATATTTATGTTGAAAGTTTGCAAATAAGGTTGTATACTTTATAATATAATATTAAAAAGTTGGGGAAAGGAGGAGCAACATGGCTTTTTTACTTGGTATTGATATCGGCACATCAGGCACCAAAACGGTGATGTTTGATGAGGCTGGAAATACTGTGGCCAGTGCCCTTGGAGAATATCCTCTTTACCAGCCCAACATGGGCTGGGCGGAGCAGGATCCGGAAGACTGGTGGAAGGCAACGTACGCAACGATTAAGGAAGTACTGGCAAAAAGCGGGGTAAAGCCCCAGGAAGTGAAAGGTATAGGCCTTTCAGGCCAGATGCACGGAGCTGTTCTGCTGGACAGGGACCACCAGGTGTTAAGAAAGGCGATCATATGGTGTGACCAGCGAAGCGCGGCGGAATGTGACGAGATTACCTCCAAAATAGGCAAGGAGAGGCTTATCGAAATCACGGCCAATCCTGCACTTACCGGCTTCACTGCATCGAAAGTAATGTGGGTTAAAAACAATGAACCGGAAATTTTTGAAAAGATAAAAAAGATTTTACTCCCCAAGGACTACATAAGGTTTAAACTGACGGGAGAGTTTGCCACAGAGGTGTCCGATGCCAGCGGCATGCAATTTATGGATATCCCCGGCAGACGGTGGAGCGGGGAAGTTTTAAGCAAACTGGGTATTGCGGAGGAACAGCTTGGAAAACTCTACGAGTCCCAGGAAGTGAGCGGAAAGGTCAGCAAATACGCGGCGGAGCTGACAGGACTGGTAGAAGGCACATCGGTGGTAGGCGGTGCCGGAGACCAGGCGGCAGGCGCCGTAGGAAACGGTATTGTAAAACCGGGAATCATATCCTCGGTGATCGGCACCTCCGGCGTGGTTTTTGCCTATACGGAAAAGGTCAGCATCGACCCGCTGGGAAGAGTTCACACCTTCTGCCATGCAGTGCCGAACACCTGGCATATCATGGGGGTAACCCAGGGAGCGGGCCTGTCCCTCAAATGGTTCAGGGACAACTTCTGTATCGAGGAAAAAAGGACGGCGGAATTGATGAAAATCGACCCCTATGTCCTAATGGACCAGGAAGCGGAAAGAGTGGCCGCAGGCTGCAGCGGACTGGTATTTCTGCCTTACATGATGGGTGAAAGAACCCCCCACCTGGATCCCAATGCAAAGGGAGTATTCTTCGGGCTTTCTGCAAAACACGAGAAGCAGGACTTTGTCAGGGCGGTGATGGAAGGCGTGGTTTACAGCCTCAGGGACTGCCTGGAAATCATAAAGGATATGGGCGTGGGCATCAGTGAAGTGAGGGCTTCCGGCGGCGGCGGAAAAAGCAAGCTGTGGAGGCAGATGCAGGCGGATGTTTTCGGCAGCGACATCGTGACGATAAATTCAAGTGAAGGCCCTGCCCTGGGTGTTGCGCTTCTGGCAGGCGTTGGAACGGGTGTATATAAGAATGTGGCGGAGGCCTGTGAAGCAACCATCAAAGTTAAAACGGTCCAGAAGGCCGACATGGAACTGAATGCACGTTATACCCAGTATTATGAAATCTACAGGCGGTTGTACAGGTCCTTGAAGCAGGATTATTCGGACCTGGCGGAGATCGTTAACGGATAGTAAAGGGAGAAGGGGTTAGCTCATATGAGGCGGAATAATACCGGCAACAACAAATTTCTCAAAGAATTCAATCAGGCAGTTATTCTTGACCTCATCAGGACCAACAAAGCCATTTCCAAGGCGGACCTGGCGAAGCTGACCGGCCTGTCGCCCACGGCGGCAGGAGTGATAACCTCAAGCCTTCTTGAAAAGGGCTATATCCATGAAACAGGGATAGGGGAGTCAACGGGAGGCAGAAGGCCGGTGCTTCTCGAGTTGAAGCCCCGGTCCTTCTACTCCATAGGCATAGACCTGGATGTAAACTATATTAATCTGATTGTGGTGGACATCACAGGGAATATAGTATTTGAGAAGTTTACCGGCATGCCTGAATACCTGCGCTTTGACAGGGTGATGAGCCTGATGGAGGCGGAAGTGGTTTCCCTCATAGGAGAGCTTGGGATAGGGGCCGAAAAGCTTCTGGGAATAGGCGTTTCCATTCCGGGGATGGTTGACAGCGAAACCAAGAAAATCATCCTGGCGCCCAACCTTGGGTGGGCCCATGCGGATGTAAAAACCAATTTCAAAAAGCTTCCCGGAGTGCCGGTCTATGTGGAGAATGAAGCCATGGCGTCGGCCATCTGCGAGAATTGGGTGGGTGTATGCCAGGGAATCGACAACTTTGTGTGCATCAATATAAAATCGGGAATCGGAGCGGGAATTTACACACAGGGCAAGCCTTACAGGGGAGTCGGGGGAAGTGCAGGTGAAATAGGCCATGTGGTGGTGGATGAAAATGGACCGAGATGCGGCTGCGGAAATTATGGCTGTCTCGAAACCCTTGCCTCAACCGCACGGATCGTGGAACAGGCCCGCAAGCTTGTCCGCCAGGGGGTATTGTCAAGCCTCAACCGCATCGAAGACGCAGACAGCATCAGCATGCAGCAGGTGATCGATGCGGCCAGGGGAGGCGATGAGGAAGCCAGGCGGATCCTGGCCGAATCGGCCAGGTATCTGGGAATCGCTATTTCAAACATTGTGAATACGTTAAATCCATCCATGGTAGTCCTGGGAAAGGAATTCGTCAATTATGCCGACCTGGTACTGGACAGCATAAAGGAGATCGTATCCACCAAAGCCCTCGGTTATCCCGCGTCAAAGGTGGATATCCTACAATCTTCCGTGGGAGAAAAGGCATCGGCCCTGGGCGCAGCCATACTCCCGCTGAAAGTCTTGTTCGGCCGGTAAGCAGCCATATACCCGGCTGCTCTTTGTACGGAATGCTGCAGCGGCTTTCAAGGAAGGATTACATTAATGCGGCAACAGGTTACTTTGGAGACTTTGTAATACAAGGTTAGTAAGTCTTGTAAATAAAAATGAGGAGGATAAAAAAATGACGGAGTATTTTAAGAACGTACCCAAAATCAATTATGAAGGCAAGGGCTCAGACAATCCGCTGGCGTATAAATACTACAATGCCGACGAAATCATCGGCGGCAAAAGCATGAAGGACTATCTCCGGTTCGCGGTGGCATACTGGCATACTTTCCAGGGAACGGGCGGAGATCCCTTCGGACCGGGAACGGCTTTAAGACCCTGGGACGGCATATCCGACCCGATGGAACTGGCAAAAGCCAAGGTAGCGGCAAACTTTGAACTCTGTGAAAAGCTGGGGGTTCCCTTCTTCTGCTTCCATGACAGGGATATTGCACCGGAAGGTTCAACGCTGAGGGAAACCAATGAGCGGCTGGATGAAATCGTGGCCCTTATAAAGGAATATATGAAAACCAGCAGTGTGAAGCTGCTGTGGGGAACGACGAATGCCTTCAGCAACCCCAGGTTCATGCACGGCGCTTCTACTTCACCCAATGCGGATGCGTTTGCATATGCGGCAGCCCAGGTGAAGAAGGCCATGGAAATAACCAAGGAGCTTGGCGGTGAGAACTATGTATTCTGGGGTGGAAGGGAAGGCTATGAAACCCTCCTCAATACGGACATGAAGCTGGAGCTTGACAATCTGGGCAGATTCCTCAATATGGCTGCAGATTACGCAGCAGAAATCGGCTTTGACGGGCAGTTCCTCATTGAGCCCAAGCCCAAAGAACCCACAAAGCACCAGTACGATTTCGATGTTGCAACAGTGATCGGCTTCCTCAAGACCTATGGCCTGGATAAGACCTTCAAGATGAATATCGAAGCAAACCATGCCACCCTTGCAGGCCATACCTTCCAGCATGACCTCAGGCTTGCAAGAGTCAACGGCGTACTGGGAAGCATCGATGCAAACCAGGGAGACCTGCTCCTGGGCTGGGATACCGACCAATTCCCCACCAACATCTATGACACCACCGCCGCAATGTATGAGGTGCTGAAAATGGGAGGCTTTACAAAGGGTGGTCTGAACTTTGACGCCAAGGTCCGCAGAGGGTCCTTTGAGCCCGTTGATCTTTTCCATGCCCACATTGCCGGAATGGACACCTTTGCAAAGGGCCTGAAGGTGGCTTACAGGATTATAGAAGACGGCAAGATGGATAAGTTTGTGACCGACAGGTATGCCAGCTATTCCACGGGAATAGGCAAGGACATCGTGGACGGCAAAGTCGGCTTTAAGGAACTGGAGAAATATGCCCTGGAGTACGACCAGGTGAAGCATGTTTCCGGAAGGCAGGAAGTGCTGGAAGCCATGCTCAATCAATATATCTTCGAAGGATAATCAAAGTATGAAAAAGGGGACATTCCTCTCCCGGGAGGATTGTCCTCTTTCTTTTGGGGAGTAATTGGAGAAATCTCCGGAAAAGCGAGTACAACATCCCCCTGGTTCGTATTATAATTAAGAAAAGATGGGTGTGAAGGGGGACGGCAGTGAAACTTCTGTATTTTCTGGTTTATTTATTGCCAACCATACTTGGGGTGGTGGTGATATATCTAGCTGTATGCATGATAAAGAAAAGGAAAAAGGGGATGGCGGTGAGCGCTGCTGCGGCTGCGCTGATAGCCGCTGTTTTGGCGTTGTATTATCTGCCCGGCAGCAACATAACGGCAGGATGCCATTTCGACTTTATCGATGTCCGCTCGGGAGGTATGCAGGACATGGTAAAAGTTACGGGTCAGGAGAATATAAATAAGCTGCTGGAGGTTATCAACAGGCATACCTTTGTTAGAAGTGCCGTCAGAACGGTGGAGGATGAACGCTTTCCGGCAAATGACCTTACGGAGCTGACGATGCATGACACTCAAAGCGGGAGGTTGCTCCGTGTGTATGTGTTCAACGAACATACTGAAAAGGACATGCTACAGATTGACGGGCAGGTGTACAATGTAAAAGACAAAGAGGGCCTGAGCAGAGATACCGTCAATGTGCTCAAGGAATTGAATATCATGCCGGAGTAGCGGCCTCAAAGGAGGAACCCGGCACCCGGGGATTCCTCCCGAAAGCCTACCGGTATACGCCGATGACTCCGCAGGCCATTCTTTTGCCTGAATTCCCGGCCGGCTGGGTTCTATAATCATCCGGGCTCTGGTGTACGATGACCGACCTTCCGATGACATCCCGAACTCTGAATTTGTCCGTAAAGAAGCACATTCTGGCAATGCCGCGGTTGGAAAACAGCACCGGAAAATCCCCTGCGTGATTGCCATGGGGCTGATTGGTGGGATTCCAGTGGGCTCCCGCCTGTTGGAAGGGGTCATCCGGGCTTCCTGTGGTGCAGTTTCCGTTTTGGTGGATGTGAAAGCCGAAGGGGCCGATGGGCAGCCTGTCGCCGCTGCCGGGCTGGTAGGGTGGAAGTCCCGAAATATCGACACATACTTCCACACCGCCGGGAACGGTCTTGAAGGTGACCACACCGATCACTTCCGGAGCCAGAGGGCCTCCCCTTATGATGGCTGCAGCTTCGGGAGGCAGGTAATCGACGGCTACCTGTCTGAACGTGCAGCATGGATAAAATGGTATCATAAACCTTACCTCATGGAATAGCTCTTGATACCATTTTATGTATACTCAATGGAAAAGGTGATGGATGTAAAAGGATTTGTGCTGTGTTCAATCCTCCACCCAGCTCACAATGTAATCACATTCCTGGGGCAGCTTGACAGAAGAGGGGGCCTGCACCTGCCAGCTGCCTGAAATGCCCGATTCCCTGGCAGAGAGGTCGAAGTGGCACATGGCGATTCCGATATCCAGCCTCTGAATGTCATAACCCACCATTTTCGCATAGCCCTTTGTGTGCTGGAGGTAAAAATGGAATTTGTTGCTGTCCCTGACAATGCGCCAGGGCTGTTTGTTGGAAGCAGAAGGCGCCAGCCTGACCATTTCCAGCGGGAGTGTGTAGGCAGCCGCGTCCGTCTGGCGGAGCCCGCTTTCAAAGGAATTGCCATAGAAAAGTTCTTCCCATGCTTTTCTGTTGTTGGAGCCGGCGGCAAACCTTACAATGGAGTCAAAAAAACTTTTGCCGTCTGCGGGATATCCGATGGGAATGACGATGGGCATCATTTCCTTTTCACCCAGTTCAATGGCCTTGGCGAATTCACTTTTCTTAAAACTGCCTCCCAGCCAGCAAGTCCCCAAACCAAGGGAAGTGGCGTACAGAACCAGTTTTTCGAATAGATAGCCCAGTTCTTCCAGGTCCATGGGAGACTTTTCCACAGCGGCCACAGCGAAGGTTGTCGCGCCCCGGATCATTCCATAAGTCCCCAGCTTGATATTGGACTCTTTCAAAGCGATGTCGCTGTCCAGGAGTTTGAGGCGGGAGCTGGTGTTGAAGGGGCCTTTCAGGCCGGAAAGATACTCCGCCAGTTTCTCCTTGATTTCTGCCGCCAGACGCCTGGAGTCATAGGTCCTGACGGACCTGCGGGCTTTAATTATCTCACTTACGGGTTTTTCAAAAAACAAATTGCTGCTCATAACGTTCACACCTCAATACATGTATATTCGATAGGAATATATTTATTATAACATAGACTTGTTTACAGTTTATGTTATAATCTGCGAAAGTTTGTTATGATTGTGTACGCGGATAAATTTAAGGAGAATAACCGCATAAACAATCAACGGTTATTATACCCTGTTTTTTTCTTATTTTTATACGAATATATATTGATACATAAATTTACGTGAGGTCAGATAGACCCGGGGCCAATGACGCATAGGGGGAAATTTGCCCTGGGAAGCTCCCAATGGTATACTTTTAGTAGGGTAAGACCTTTGAAGGCTCCATTGGCTGGAGGACGGCAATGCAGTATGCATCAATAAACGACAGGGTAAAAAGTATCAAAAATGACAATGATGAAATAAACAGGCTTGTAGAAGAATACAAGCCCTTTATTGCTGCCTGTGTTGAAAAATCCGTGGGGCGCTATGTGAGATATGGGGAGGACGATGAGCTGAGTATCGCGCTGATGGCGTTTGTAGAAGCCATCCGGTCTTACAATATTTTTAAAGGGAATTTTCTTGCCTTTTCACAAAATGTTATCAAAAGGCGGCTCATCGACTACTACAGAAAAGAACAGAAACACAGTAAAATAATATCAATCAATGAATACCTGGACCAAGGGGAGGAGAACGAAAAGGACCTGACGGAGGAGCAGGCTGTCAGCAAGCACAGTGAGGAGGAGCTCAGTGAATACAGGCGGCTGGAGATTGAGGAGCTGAAGGGGGAGCTTTCCCGCTGGAATATAACCTTTCCGGAGCTTGCGGATTCCTCTCCGAAGCACGACAAGACAAGGAAAATGTGTTCTGAGATCATGGGTTTTCTGCTTTCGCATCCGGAGTTGATCAGCCTGATGCAAAACAAAAAATATCTTCCGGTGGCAGAAATTGAAAAAAATCTGAAGATACCCCGGAAAAAAATCGACAGGGTACGAAAATATCTAGTAGCGGTGATGATCATCAAAACGGGAGATTACCAGTACATAAGAAGCTATGTTGACTGGGGGAGATAGCTTGAAAGACGCAAGTCTGGAAAGCGTGCACCACAGGTGCATGGAGGTTAATGTGAGAGAGGTTGGTATGAAAGCGGTTCATATGAAAGCAGTCGTGGTGGATATAAAAGATAAATATGCCATTGTCCTTGACGGGAGAGGCGGCTTTGCCAAAATAAAAAATGCCGGCAGCCTTAAAGTAGGTTGTGAGATTGATGTACCTCCCGCGAAGGTCTACAATATGGCAAAGATAAGGAAGATCATCCCGGCTGCTGCGGCTGTGATCACGGTATTGAGCATGGGAGTGGGCGTGTATGCGTACAATACCCCTTACAGCTATGTCAGCGTTGATATTAATCCCAGTGTGGAGATAACCACCAATATTTTCGACAGGATCATAAAAGTTGAGGCTCTTAATGCCGACGGCTTCAAAATCATATCCGATGCCAACTACAAAAACAGATCTCTGAAATCGGGACTTGAAGCAATCCTTGACAAGGCGGCGGAAGAAGGATATCTGAAGGATGATTCCCAGAATACCGTGCTTTTGACGGTGGCGGCCAAGGATGACAAAAAGGTTGATGAAATCAAAAAAAGCGTGGAAACGGCTGTAGCTTCAGAACTGGAGCAAAAGAAGGTAAAGGCGGAAGTCGTGGTGGACAATGTGAAGGTTGAAAGCCATGATGCCGCAATAAAGCAGGGTGTTTCCCCCGGTAAAATGAACCTTCTCAATAAGCTCAAGGAAGCCAGGCCGGAAGCCAAAATGGAGGATTATAAGGATGCCCCCGTGAAAGATATCATGAAGTCCATTCAGGAGTCTCAAAAAGAAAGTACCCAGGGGAAGAGCTATAATAGAAACGCCAGGGAAAATAATAAAGAAAATAACGGCAGTAAAGCCGTTAACAATAAATATACCGGTAAAAACCCCAGGAACAGTAAGGACCAGGATTCCAAACAGAGAATTCAGCAGCAGAATGAAGAAAAGAGCAAAAACGCAAAAGACAATAAAAATTCCGGCTATAGCAGGCCCGGCAGCACTTTCGGGAATCAGAACAATAAAAAGCAGGAATATGAGAGCAAAGCGAAAGATTCCCGCGCTAAAGAATCATCAGATAAAAACAGGAGCTGGGGAAAGGGCCAAAAAGACGACAATGACAGGGATGACGACAAGGATAACAGGAACAGGACAAGAAAACAGAGATAAATGTATTTGATTTATAGAAAAATTTAATAATTACCCCAAAAAATGAAAATCCCTTCCGAAGATATATAAAAAACAATCGAGGAGGGATTTTTACATTATGAAAAAGCTGCTATGCATATTAATTTCGTTAATGCTGGTATTGTCCTGCAGCACAAGCATCGCCTTCGCAAAAAACAATAAGGAAGACGATTTGAAGTACTGGAAGGGACAGCTCAAGCAGTGGTATAACAACAAAAACAAGAACAGCAACAAGAATCAGAGAAATCAGTTTATCAAGCAAATCGTTGATAATAGAAGGGGTTCAAACACCTATATAAACATTGTTTTCATCAACGGTGAAGAACTTGAAACGGATGTGGCTCCGGTACTGAAGGATGGACGCACTCTCCTTCCGCTGAGGGCCATAGCCAATGCATTGAAAGCCAATGTGGCCTGGGATGCAAGGACAAATACCGTCACCATAACAAAAAACGGGACAAAAATTCAACTGGTGCTTGGAAGCAACATTGTTAAAGTAAACGGCAAGGAGTATAAGATTGAAGTGCCGGCCTATTCAGTGAAAGGAAGAACTGTAGTTCCGGTAAGGTTTATTGCGGAGATATTCAATCAAAAGGTTGAATGGGATGAAGAAACGGGCTCCATCATTATAAGCGATGGAGATGACGAAGATGACGACAGCGGCAACGGAGGCGGCAATACCAATCCAAATCCAAATACCTCCAACCTGGCTTACAATAAAACCGTCAGGTCCTCCTCCGATTACAGCTCCGCTTACAGCGCGGATAAGGCGGTTGACGGGAATACTTCAACCAGATGGTCCAGCGAGTTTGACGACAGGGAATGGCTGTATGTAGACCTGGGCTCCACCAAGGCGGTAAATAAGGTGAAGCTCAACTGGGAATCCGCCTATGCCAAATCATATAAAATAAGGGTGTCCACGAACGCGGACGACTGGACGGAGGTTTACTCAACCACCAGCGGAAATGGCGGAACGGATGAAATCACCTTCAATTCCATCAATGCAAGGTATGTTCAATTGTATGCCACCGAGAGAGCAACTTCCTACGGCTATTCCCTCTGGGAAATGGAAGTCTATGGTACAAATGCCTCCAACGGCAGCTCCGATGATCCGGGCAAAAGATATGAAGGGGAAAATGCAATTTTATCCGGAGGAGCAAAAGTGAACAACGACCATAGCGGATATAGCGGTTCGGGCTTCGTGGACGGCTATTGGAATGAAGGTGCCGCCACCACCTTCAACGTGGATGTCCAGTCCTCCGGGGTATATGATGTGACCCTCCGGTATGCCAACGACAATGGAAATACCAGGACCCTCTCAATCTACGTCAACGGCACAAAGGTAAAGCAGACCTCGCTGTCCGACCTGGCGAACTGGGACACCTGGGGCAGCAGGACCGAGAGGCTTGAACTGAATTCAGGCAGAAATACCATCGCCTATAAATACACCGCCAATGACAGCGGGTATGTGAATATTGACAACATAAAGCTGGAAAAGGTGTCTTCTACGACAGGTAATCTGACGGGAAGCTCCACGGCGCCTGCCTACTCGGTGAGCCTCAGTTCCGAAGGAACAAGGGATTGGGCCCATTGGGGGCTTGAAAGCGACGACCGGTTTGTGCGCAAAGGTAATGTCACACAGCAGATCAGTAACTATACAAGGATAGGAAGTACCGATGCAAAATGGTTCTCCAACAATCCCGTATCCTTTTCGTGGAGTGGCGGCACTCCTGTTGAAAGCTCCGGGGGAACACCCTCGGGACTTTATATGACCGGTGAGGGCAACGGCTTCCAGATTACCATACCCGCGGACACTAACCAGAGGACCCTGAAGCTCTATGTGGGTGCATGGAAGGCAAAGGGCAAGCTCACGGCTTCTTTGAGCGACGGCAGTGCAAGTGACTATAGCAGCTACCTGGATTCGTCCTCAGGAACCACCTGCATGGTGTATACGTTGAATTTCAAGGCGGCTTCCGGCGGAGAGACCCTTACCATCAAGTACACTCTGGAGGATACCTATGACGATACCTACGGCAATATTACGCTCCAGGCAGCCACGCTGCGGTAAGCAGGCTATATAATTTATGCATAAAAGTCGCTAAATTAACGACTTTCTTTAGGAAACCATATAAATGTATAAAGACAGGCGGACTGGCCCGTATAGGCCGGTCCGCCTATTGTTTATGAAAGCCGTTATTACTTCTCTTATTTTCAATTTTAAAGTTTATTGCCGGTAAAATCAGGCCATTTGAAAAGTTTTACGTATTTATACAATATAAATAGGAGCTGAGAGGTAGGACGAATGAAAAAGAGACAGGTAATAATTTTGGCTGTCATCGTGGCAGCGGTTATAGGCGGCGGCTTTGGCATCAAGTCATATGTTGACTTAAAAACCTATCAAAAACAGGTAAAAGATATAACCATAGCAGAGGTTGATCTTTCGAAAGTGGCAGACGGAGTGTACACAGGCAGTTACGAGGTGCTGTGGGTGGCGGCTGAAGTCAAGGTGACTGTAAAAGAGCATAAAATACAGGGAATTGAGCTGGTAAAGCATAAAAACGGCAGGGGAGCACCGGCGGAAACTATACCGGCTAAAGTCGTAGAAGCCCAGTCCCTGGAAGTGGATATTGTCTCCGGAGCCACTTCCAGCAGCAAAGTAATATTGAAAGCGGTAGAAAATGCCTTGAACGGCACACCGGAATAAGAACCCCACCCGCTAACACAATCAAAGATTGTGAGCGGGTCCCGGGAACCTTGTTGCCATGCAATAAGAACCCCACCCGCTAACGCAATCAAAGATTGCGAGCAGGTCCCGGGAACCTTGTTGTTGCACAATAAAGAGGGGTGAGGCACATGCCTCACCCCTGCTTTTCTTCAAACCTGGGTCTTAAGACCAGGAACCCAAGGGGGGGAATACGGAGCCTGACGGAGAAGGGCTTGTTGTGGAAGACCTGCTGCTCTGCCCGTATTTCCCCGGAGTTTACCACGTTGCTCCCGCCATAGGCCTGGGAATCGCTGTTCAATATCTCTTCATAGGCCGTATCAAAGGGAACACCGATGCGGTAATCCTCATGGACGGCAGGGGTAAAATTGCACAGGAACAGAAGCGTGTCATGCCAGTCCTTGCCTTTGCGCAGGAAGGAAACGATGCTGTGCTGTGCGTCATTGCAGTCGATCCACTCAAAGCCGTCATAACTGAAATCCACTTCGTAAAGGGCCTTTTCACCGGTATAAAGCTTGTTGAGATCGCGGACGTAATCCTGCATTTTCTTGTGCATCTCATAGTCAAGGAGGAACCAATCAAGGCTCTTTTTGTAATCCCATTCGATAAACTGGCCGAACTCGCAGCCCATAAACATGAGCTTTTTCCCGGGATGGCCATAGTAGTAGCCATAGCTGACCCTCAAACCGGCAAACTTTTGCCAGTAGTCCCCGGGCATTTTATTCAGCATGGAGCATTTTCCGTGAACCACTTCATCGTGGGACAACACCAGGATAAAGTTTTCCGACATGGCGTACATCAGCGAGAAGGTGATGAGATTCTGGTGGTATTTGCGGAAAATGGAGTCCATCTCCACATACTTCAGAAAATCATTCATCCAGCCCATGTTCCATTTGTAGGAGAAGCCCAGCCCCCCTATATACGGAGGCCTGGAGATCAAGGGCCAGGAAGTGGATTCCTCGGCGATCATCATAACGCCGGGAAAGTAGTTGTATACGGTGGTGTTGAGCTGCCGGATGAAGTCGATGGCCTCCAGGTTTTCCCTTCCGCCATATTTGTTGGGTATCCACTGTCCCGGCTTTTTTGCATAGTCCAGGTGGAGCATCGACGTCACGGCATCTACCCTGAGGCCGTCGATATGATACTTTTCAAACCAGAACACGGCATTGGAGATGAGAAAGTTTTTTACCTCGTGTCTTCCGTAATTGAAAATATGGGTTCCCCAGTCCAACTGTTCTCCCTGCCTGGGATCTGCATGCTCGTAAATGGCCGTACCGTCAAATCTTGCCAGTCCATGGCCGTCTTTGGGAAAATGTGCGGGAACCCAGTCGGTGATAACACCGATGCCGTTTTGATGGCAGGTGTCGATAAAGTACATAAGGTCTTCCGGCGTGCCGTAACGGCTTGTAGCCGAGTAATACCCCGTAATCTGATAGCCCCAGGAGCCGTCAAAGGGATGCTCTGCGATAGGGAGCAGCTCAATATGGGTATAGCCCATATCCTTCACATAGCTTATCAGTTTGTCCGCCATTTCCCTGTAGGTAAGGAAGCTTCCGCCTCCGTCTTCTTCCCCTCCGGGGCCGCTTCCGCCGGGGTTTCTTGACCACGAGCCCAGGTGGACCTCATAGATGGACACGGGCTTTTCAAAAGTGTCGGAGCCGCCCCTTGCCTCCATCCAGGCCGAATCCTTCCAGGCATAGGTGTTCATGTCATAGACAATGGAGGCGGTGTTGGGACGGACCTCGGAATAAAATGCATAGGGATCCGATTTTATGTATATTTCATCCTTGCAGGTCTTGATTTCGTATTTGTAGATGTCTCCATGGCAGATACCGGGGATGAACAATTCCCATACGCCGGAAGAACCCAGCTGCCTCATCTGATGTCTTCTTCCATCCCACTGGTTGAAGCTTCCCACCACGCTTACCCGCCTGGCGCAGGGGGCCCAAACGGCAAAGAGGGCGCCGTCTACGCTGTTTATGCTGCGCAAATGGGCACCCAGTTTTTCAAATATCTTGTGATGGGTGCCTTCATTGAAAAGGTGCAGGTCGAAGTCCGTAAGAACAGGCCAGAAACTGTAGGGATCATAGGTGGAAAAACCATTGCCGGCATCATCGGTTACCTGGAGCAGGTAAGGAAAAAAATCCTTCCTTCCTCCGATAACCACTTCAAAAAAGCCGCTCTCATGAATTTTTTCCATTTCAAAGAGGCTATCGTCATCAAGGGCCAAAACGCCGATGCTTTTTGCGTTGGGGATGAAAGCCCTCACGGCGAAGGTTTTGGAGTTTTTCTTTTCTCCGGGAACCTGGTGCAGTCCGAGGCAGCAAAAAGGGTCGTTGTGCTCTCCGTTAATTATCTTATGTACATCGCTTATATTTGCTGTTGTGTTTATGTTCATATTCTGCATCACTCCATATGTGAATTTTATATGATTATCCGGAAATATACAACATAAAGATAGGCAAGGCCGCCGGACGGCAGAAAGGGCGGAACGTCTATTGCCCGTGAACCCTGACACAATTTCTTCCGGACTGCTTTGCCTTATACAGGGCTGCGTCGGAGGTTTTGACAAGACTGTGCTTGGTGTCGCAGTGAACGGGATAAGTAGATATTCCGAGGCTGCAGGTGATCGAGGGTATCACCGTACCATCCATGGGCGGTATGTAGGTCTCGGAGACGGTATTCCGGATCCTTTCGGCGATGGAGACGGCGGTTTCGACGGTGGTTGAGGGAAGGACGATCAGAAACTCTTCTCCTCCGTATCTGGAGACCAGGTCCGTTTTTCTTGTGCAGCGGAGCAGCAGCTCCGAAAAGAAAGTTAAAACGTGATCTCCCGCTGCATGCCCGTAAGTGTCGTTTATCTTTTTAAAATGGTCGATATCCACCATAATGACGCTGAGGTGCTGCTCCGACAGGGCTGCGACTTCCATCTGGTTTTCCAGGTACGGTTCCAGAAAGCTCCTGTTGTACAGCTTTGTCAATTTGTCGGTATGGGCCTTTTTATTGAGGATGTTAAGGGCTTTTCTGCTGTTTAATACCGATTTGGCCATTTCTATATAGGAGATCAGTTTTGTCACGGTTGTTTCATCAAAAGCATCACTGCTACGGCTGTAAGCCTGCACGACCCCTTCCAGGTATCCGGAATCAATGATCGGAAGACAGAGGTAAGAGCCGCGCTTGTGCTCCGGATACTGATAGGCACATTTGATGTCATGCTGGATATCCCTGACGAGGCACTCTTTCCTGTTTTTGACCACGGGACAGGTCCTGGAGTTCATATTGCACACAGGAATATTTTCATTGCCCAGCTTGTGCCACACATCATTTTCAGAGAATTTCTCGGCGGGGTAGTACAGGGAAGCATGGTGGATCAAGGGTATCCTGCTCACAAATTTGAATAATACTTCATAGACCTCCGCCTCGGAGGCGGAACGGTGCAGCGTATCGGTAAAATCCTTGAAGCTGTTGAGCTCCTTTGCCTGGGAGTGCTCTACTTTTATCCTGCTGGACAGAAGCGCCCCAAGCACCAAAACGGTTGAAAGCAGCAGGAATATGATAAGGGCTGAAACAATAAGTATATTGCTGATATTGGATGAATCCTGCGAAAAGAGCCGGGTATAGATAAAAAAAAGGCATGCAACCGCTGAAGCACTTATCAGCAAGGACAATGCCATTAACCTCGGCAAGCTAACATTGTGTCTCATCTGCGTTTTTTTGGAAGACAAGGAAACCAAATCCTTTCTATAAGTAAGTATACCATAAAAAGAGGCAGGAAGAGAAGGGAATAATATTGTTTATCAACGAAATTCCCGGAGCAGGCGGCAAGGAAATATCTGTTTTATTCTTCCCGGCGATGTAAATTTTCAATAAAGCCTTGAATAAATAGACACAATGTGATAGAATCCTTATTTGGTATCCTTGCTCTGCACTCTTGCTGCAGGGCCGTTTAGTCCAGAAGGAGGTGACGTCGAATGGTAAATAAGTATGAGACTATTTTTATTATTAATTCTGCACTTGCGGAAGAAAACACCAAAGCGCTTGTAGAAAAATTCAAGAATATGCTTGAAACTTCAGCTCAATTGGAAAACCTTGATGAGTGGGGTAAGAGAAGGCTTGCTTATCCGGTAAATGACCTGAATGAAGGTTATTATGTGCTTGCCAATTTCTCAGCAGATTCCACATTCCCCCGTGAGTTGGAGAGAGTGTATAAAATTACCGATGGTATCATTAAATACATGATCATTAAGAAGGATAATTAAGGTGATTTTATGAATAAAGTAATGTTGTTGGGAAGATTGACAAAAGATCCGGAGCTGCGGTACACCAGTACAAATAACACTGCTGTGTGCAGCTTCACTTTGGCGGTAAACAGAAGATTCTCCAAGCCCGGAGAGGAAAGACAGGCAGACTTTATTAATGTCGTAGCCTGGGACAGGCATGGAGAATTCTGTGGGAAGTACTTCCAAAAGGGACAGCAGGTGGTTGTCGTAGGCAGGATTCAAACCAGAACCTGGGATGATAATGAGGGTAAAAAGCATTATGTTACCGAGGTGGTTTCCGAGGAAGCGTATTTCGCTGATTCCAAAAGGAATGACAGCGGGCCTTCCAGGACTTCCGGAGCTCCTGATGCAGGACAGGCAGACGGTTTCTATCCGATGGACGGCGAGGACGACCTGCCGTTTTAGGGCATAATCACAAAGCGGCCGGAGGCAGAAGGCATGAAATATTGTGCTTGCGGTTTACTTTGCTGATTTTGCGGCTTCAAAAGAACTCAAATATTTTACGATAGAGGGGCGGAATGATTCCGCTGCCTGTAATGCGAAACCTATAACCGTATGAAAGGAGGCGTTTAGATTATGCCAGGACCAAAAAGAGATAGAGGCGGAAACAGAGATTCCTTTGACAAGGGCGAAGGTAAAGGCGGTATGAGGATGAGAAGGGCAAAGAAGAAGATTTGCTCTTTCTGTATTGATAAAGTTACGGACATCGATTACAAAGAAGTTGCCAAAATCAGAAAGTATATCTCCGAAAGAGGCAAGATTCTCCCCAGGAGAATATCCGGCAACTGCGCAAAGCACCAGCGTCAGCTGACAGTCGCTATAAAGAGGGCGAGGCACATTGCCTTGCTGCCATATACGGCTGAATAAGTCTGAAGGACTTTTGCACCGGTGATAGAATTAAGGAACCCCTTCCATGAGGATACTCGTGGCGAGGGGTTTTTTGCTCTACCGGCAGGAGTGAATAAATCCGGGGAAAAAGATGTTTTCAA
This sequence comes from Bacillota bacterium, assembly GCA_023424965.1. Lineage (GTDB taxonomy): Bacteria > Bacillota > Clostridia > Acetivibrionales > JAFADI01 > JAFADI01. Next base: position 7,444 of record JAFADI010000046.1, on the reverse strand, counting down.
AATGGAATGGATAAAGTGGCGTAAAGACTGAAGAGTACCCTTTGGGGCGCCAGAAAAAGCAGCGCAATGGCAAACAAAAAAGCAAAATGCAAATAAAATTTTCAAAAATGCTTGTGTAAATGTGAAAATTAATCTATAATAAAAATATAAAATCAGTTTTATAAATGAGCATTTGTTTTATACGGGCATAACCTCCGGCAAAACATTATTTAAAAACGGTTGGGAAGAACATGACAACGAAAAAAAGCAAAACCACCACCACAATCTATGACATTGCACGGGAAGCCAGGGTCGCTCCGGGAACCGTTTCAAGGACGCTGAACAACATCGGCTACATAAAGGATGAGACGAGGCAGCGGATAGAAAAGGTCATGCAGGAGCTCAAATACATCCCCAACAGGGCGGCCAGGACGTTGAAGACAAAGAAGACAAACCTGATTATGCTGGCCATCCCGGATACCGATAACCCCTTCTATGTGGACCTGATTAAGGCCGTACAGGATGTGGCAAAATACAACGGCTATTCCATGGTCCTTTATTATACGGAAGGTAAAAAGAGCGACGAGGTCAAGGTTTTAAGGCTGCTCCATGAGAACTTTGCCGATGGATTGATCCTGGTGAATTTCAGTTTCACAAAAGAGCATCTGAAAGAAATTGAAAGAATAAACTGTCCCCTGGTTTTGAGCAGCATTTGCGTATCCGGCCTGGGAGGCGGCGAGAACGACCGTTTTGACTATATCGGCGTTGACACCAGAAAAGGGATGTACCTGGCCACCAGGCACCTCATTGCCCAGGGCCACTCAAACATTGGCTATATCGGAGGTCTCAAGGATATTGAGGTCTTTATGGAAAGGTACGAGGGCTATTGCAGTGCCATGTCCGACAGTGGACTTGGCATCAAGGAGGAATTGATATTCTGGAAAAACTATTCCGAAAGCACAGGCTATGATGCGGGAAAGCATTTTCTCAGTCTCGGGGAAAGGCCTACGGCGGTGTGCGCAGCCAACGACATGCTTGCCATGGGAGCCCTGAGGGCTTTTGAGGAAAATGGAATCAAGGTACCCGGGGATATTTCCCTGGTAGGAATGGACAATATTGAAATTGCTTCACGCATAAAGCCAAAGCTGACCACGGTGTTCCTTGCCCAGTCGGAAATCGGCAGATCGGCGGCGGAGCTTGTGCTGAACCGGCTCAAAGGAGAGGAACAGGGACCGTCGAAAAAAATCATCTTCGAGCCCAGGCTGATTGTGAGAGACAGCAGTGTGATGTACCGATAATTTTTTTTAAACAATATAAAACCGGTTTTACAAATAATAAAATAGAAAGGGGTATTACCAAAATGAGTACATTCGGAGTGATTGTATCCACCCGGGGATTCTTTCCTGCGGCACTTGCAGAGAAAGGCAGGAGGGAAATACTTGCAAAGCTTGCGGAAACGGGGCATGAGGCGGTGATTCTTTCTGAGGGAGATACCGCATATGGAGCCGTAGAAACCTATGAGGATGCAAAAAAGTGCGCAAAGCTCTTTAATGACAACCGGGGCAGGATTGATGGCATCATCGTGGTCCTCCCCAACTTCGGAGACGAGGTGGGGGTGGTAAATGCCATTGACAGAGCAGGTCTGGATGTACCTGTCCTGGTTCAGGCCTGTGACGATGACCTTGACAAAATGGACATTGCAAACAGGCGGGATTCCTTCTGCGGCAAATTGTCTGTCTGTAACAACCTGTACCAGTACAATATAAAGTTTACCGACACCGCATTGCATACCTGCAGGATAGACAGCAGGGAATTCACCGGGGACATAGACTTTTTCTCAAGGGTTTGCAGGGTTGTCAAAGGCATGAAGACGGCCAGAGTCGGCGCTATCGGAGCGAGACCCGGACCTTTCCAGACAGTGCGCTTTTCCGAAAAGCTGCTGCAGGCGTCGGGGATAACCACCTGCGTGGTGGATATGTCCGAAATAATTTTTAGGGCCAAAAGCATGGGAAATACGGAAGAGGTTATGGAAAGGGCGGCAGAGATAAAAGCTTACGGAAAAATACCGGGCTCCATAAAAGAAGAAAATATTATCAAACAGGCGAAGCTGGGGCTTACAATAGAGGAGTGGCTGAAAGACAATGAATGCGACGCAAGCGCCATTCAGTGCTGGAGCTCCGTACAGGAGAACTATGGATGTGCCACCTGCGTATCCATGAGCATGATGGGCGAAAAGGGCATGCCCAGTGCCTGTGAAATGGATGTAACGGGAGCCCTTACCATGTACGCCTTATACCTTGCTTCGGGAGAGCCCTCCGGATACCTGGACTGGAACAACAATTACCTGGATGACAGGGACATGTGTGTGGGCATCCACTGCTCCAATTATCCCAAAAGCTTCATGGGACAGGAATTTGAGATAGCAAATCTGGATATTCTGGGGAATTCCCTGGGTGCCGAAAGGTGCTTCGGGGCCTGCAAGGGCAATGTGGCAGCCGGACCCATGACCTATGCCAAAATTTCCACCGATGACATAAGAGGCAAAATAAAGGTATATGTGGGCGAGGGTGAGTTTACGGAAGACCCCGTCAGTACCATGGGAGGAGCCGCAATCTGCAGGGTGCCGGGCCTGCGGGGCCTGATGAAATATATCTGCCGCAGCGGCTTTGAGCACCACGTGGCCATGAACAGGTCCAGGGTTGCGGATGTACTTGAGGAAGCCCTGGGCAAGTATATGGGCTGGGAAGTCTATAAGCATGATTCCTGAAGGCCCCGCCGGCAGGTAATGCTCCGTTTCAATTATCCGGAGCCTTGGATTTAATTATAAAACCGGTTTTATAAAATAAACTGGTTGGTGTTTGAGGGTTTGACTTTTTATTTGGAGGGGGTTGCTATACATGGCAAATTATCTGTTGGGCATCGATTACGGTACCGGAGGGGCGAAGGCCTGCATCATTGATGACCAGGCCAACGTACTGGGCTATTCCTTCCGGGAATATCCCATATACACGGTCAAGCCCGGGTGGTCGGAGCATGATCCCAATATGTACTGGACAACGGCCTGCGAACTGATAAGGGATTGCCTGGCAAAGGCAAAAATTGATCCGGCAGAAATCAAGGGAATTGGAACATCCTCCGCACTGCCGTCCATGGTAATGGTGGATGAAAAGCACCATCCCATCCATTTTGCATATAACCTGATGGACCGCCGGGCCACCAGGGAGGTTCAATGGCTGAAGGACAACATCGGCGAGGAAAGAATTTTTAAAATATCCAGCAACCGGCTGGATGACCATCCGGCAATTGTAAACCTCCTGTGGGAGAGGAACAACCGTCCTGAAAGCTATAAGAAAATGTACAAGGCCCTCACCATCGACGGCTTTATAAGGCTGAAGCTCACCGGAAAGGCCACCATGCACTATTCGGCGGGAGCCTTTTACGGGGTGGCTTACGATCTGCTCGCCAGAAAGCTTGACGAAGGGCTCATGGAGGAAATCGGGATCAACAGCGCCCTGATCCCGGAGGCATACGCCTGTGAGGACATCATCGGGGAGGTTACCCGGGAGGCCGCTGCCCAGACGGGACTTGCTCCCGGCATACCTGTTGCCGCGGGACAGTTGGACTGCAATGCAGGCTGGATCGGCGCGGGTGCGGTGGAGGAAGGGGATATCCAGATGAACCTGGGGACCTGCGGGAATTTTGGCATTATCCACAAGGATCCCACCTTTCTTGAGAGTATGATTGCCTGTGCCTATACCACCGATTCCCGGAACACCTACATCACCATTCCCACCACAACTACCGGAGGACAGCTGCTCCGGTACATGAGGGACAATTTCTCACCGGTGGAAATTGAAATGGAGAAGCTGGTGAATATGAGTTCCTATCAATTCCTTGACATGGAGGCCGAAAAGGTCCGGCCGGGAAGTGACGGCCTGGTGGTGCTTCCCTACCTTATGGGCGAGAGGACGCCCATCTGGGATGTCAATGCAAGAGGGGTGGTTTTCGGACTTTCCCTGTCCCACACCAAGGCCCACCTTGTAAGGGCCATGATGGAATCCGTTGCCTATGCCCTTTATGATTCCTTCCGTCTCATTGAAGGTACCGGCAGAAAAATCAACTATCCCATCGTACTCAATGAGGGAGGCGCCAGAAGCGGGATATGGCGGCGGATCATCACCGATGTTTTCAACATACCCACCGTCCTTGTAAAAAGCAGGGTTGGAGCTCCCTATGGGGACGCAATCCTTGCGGGTGTGGCCACGGGAATCTTTAAGGATTTCTCCGTTGCCAGGCAAAAGGTGGAGTACGTGGACCGGCTGGAGCCCATTAAAGAGAATCACCGCCTGTATATGGACTATTTCGGGCTATACAAAAATATCTACCGGCATGTAAAGGAAGATTTCAAAGAACTGGCTGAATTGCGAAACAGATACGTGCAACCATAGAAAAGGGGGAATGGAAAATGGAACTATATAACCACTTGAAGAAAAGGGAAGAGGAAGGCAGACCCATCCGGAACGGGCTTGTAGGCTGCGGGCAGATGGGCTCCGGACTGGTGCATGTCACAAGGAGGATGGAGGGACTTGAAACCTATGCCATTGCCGATGTGGATGTGGAGCGCCCCAAAGCCGTACTGAGAAGTCTGGGGATTCCCGAAGACATGGTCCGCCTGACGAACAGCAAATCCCAGGCGGAGGATGTGTTGAAAGCGGGGAAGTACCTTATAACAGAGGATGCACTTTTACTCCCTCAGCTTGACAATCTGGATGCGGTGATCGAAGCCACGGGAATTACCGAGATCGGTGCAAAGGTAGCCTGGACCGGCATTACCCATGGAAAAAATATTGTCATGCTGAATGTGGAAACGGATGTGACGGTGGGGGTAATGCTTGACCGTCTGGCCAGGAAAACGGGCTGCGTGTATACGGTGGCGGCGGGAGACGAACCTGCCGTATGCAAGATGCTCTATGATTTTTCAAAAACCATGGGCTTTGAAGTGGTTTGCCTGGGTAAGGGCAAAAACAACCCGGTAAATTATGATATCACTCCCGACATGTGCCGCCAGGAGGCGGAAAGTAAGGGAATGAACCCCAAAATGCTGGCCTCCTTCATTGATGGGACGAAAACCATGGTTGAGATGGCCGCCGTATCCAATGCCACGGGGCTTGTACCCGATGTGCCGGGCATGAACGGACCGAAGGTGGAGCTGGAGGACCTGGCGAAAGTATTTATTCCCAGGTCGGATGGAGGGATTCTGAGCAAGACGGGCTGTGTGGACTACTCCACCGGTAAAATCGCTCCGGGGGTGTTCGCCATTGTAAAGTCCGATGAACCCAGAATCATAAACGACATGCGTTTTGTCTCCATGGGTGAGGGACCCTATTTCCTGTTCTACAGGCCGTACCACCTGTGCAACATCGAGACGCCCATCGCCGTGGCGGAAGCCGTGATTTACGGTGAGCCCACCGTTACCGCAAAGACCATGGTTTCAGAGGTGGTATCCATGGCAAAACGTGATCTTAAGGCCGGAGATACCCTTGGGGGCATCGGCAGCGCAGACATATTCAACAGGATTCATACCTATGAAGAAGCCCGGGGAAAAAAGGCAATCCCCATGGGGGTGGCGCCGGGCGGGAAGGTGCTGAAGGACATCGCAAAGGGCGAAATGCTCACCGAGGACAACTTTGCCCCGGATTCTTCAAGCTTTGTCCACAAGCTCAGAAAGATGCAGGATGCCATGTTTGAAAATGAGAGATAGGAGGCGATGGGTATGTGCAGCAAAATGAAGGCCATGGTGCTGGAGGCCCCCATGCAATATTCGGTCAGGGAGGTGGAAAGACCCTCCTGTCCCGAAAGGGGACTGTTGATAAAGGTTATTGCCTGCGGGTTGTGCGGTTCGGATTTAAGAACGCTGAAAAGCGGACACAGAAACATTTCCTTTCCCTGGACCACCGGCCATGAAATCAGCGGTATTGTCCAGAAAGCCGGTCCCGGCTGCCGTGGACCGTGGAAGCCGGGAGATGTGCTTGCCATTGCTCCTATGGTATACTGCGGTCACTGTGAATTTTGCGTGGGCGGCAGATACGAGCTGTGCGACAACTCCCGTGAACTGGCGCAGCACTGGCGGGGAGGCTTTGCCGAGTACATGGCTGTTCCGGGAGAGGCTCTGGATTACGGTACCATCCAGAGAGTGCCCGAAGGACTGGACCCGGTCATTGCGGCTGTGGCGGAACCGGCTTCCTCCTGCGTAAATGCCCAGGAGAAAGGGAATACCGGGCTGGGTGATACGGTAGTGATCATAGGAAGCGGACCCATCGGCTGTATCCATTCCAGTATTGCCAAGGCGAGAGGGGCTTCCCGTGTAATTATAGCGGACGTCTTTGAAGAGCGCCTGCAAATGTGCCTGCCTTTTGGGGCGGACGAAACGGTAAATGCTGCCGGGGTGGACCTGGTAAGTGAAGTGCAAAGGCTTACGGGAGGCAGAGGTGCAGATGTGGTCATTACCGCAAATCCGGTGGCCGAGACACAGGTCCAGGCGGTAGAGATGGCGAAGAAAGGCGGACGCATCCTTTTTTTCGGGGGTTTGCCCCATGACAGGAGCAAGCCCGGCATTGACACCAACCTGATCCATTACAAGGGCTTGCAGGTGATTGGAACCACGACCTTTGCACCCAGGCACCACCTCATTGCACTGGATCTGATGAAAACCGGAAGGATTCCCGGGGACAGGCTGGTGACCCATGTGCTTCCCCTGAACCGCTTTGCGGAAGGAGTGGAGCTGGCGGTGTCCGGCAAGGCCCTGAAAGTGGTGTTCAAGCCATGATTAAAATGAAAAGAGGATAGGTATATGGATAAAAATAGGTTAATTGAAAACGCCCGCAGGATGTGGGACATCAATGCCAGGGCCATGCAGTCGCTGGCGGAAATCGTGGACCCGGAGGAGTATGGGGCGGTTTTTCAAGCCATCCTGAACTGCAGGGGAAAAGTAGCCGCCATGGGAATGGGCACGTCAGGGGTGGCTGCACGCAAGATTGCACACATGCTGTGCGTTGCAAACATTCCAGCCTTTTTCGTATCGGCGGGAGATGCGGCCCACGGGGCTTTCGGAGCGGTTCAGCCCGGTGACCTGGTCATCGTGCTTTCCAAGGGTGGCAATACGGAGGAACTGGTCAATCTGCTGGAGGCCATGAAAGAAAAGGGTGTGGGACTTATCGCAGTCACCGAAAAGAAGGATTCCAAGCTGGCCGCCGCTGCGGACATCTGTATGAGCATTGCGGTGGAACAGGAGTCGGACCACCGGCATATGCTGCCTACCGCCAGCATCCTGGCGATAACTGCGGTATTCGACGCAATCGCCGATGAGCTTACCCGCTGTCCCCAGTTTACCAGTAAAGCCTTCTATTACAACCACAATCACGGCGCGGTAGGGGCGATGCTGAAACAGGAACTGGACGGGAAAAAC